>JASGCE010000060.1 GCA_030054295.1 Minisyncoccota bacterium | reverse complement strand
AGCCCAAAAATAGACCCTGCCGCGCCCGCGCATCGGCCTCCATCGCCAGCAGATCAAGGCCGAGGAACTGCACCGAACCGCCCACGATATCATAGCCTTCCCGCCCAGCCAGAACATTGGCCAGGGTCGATTTGCCCGAACCATTGGGGCCCATGATGGCGTGAACCTCTCCCGCCCCGACCGATAAATTCAGCCCGCGCAAAATCGCCTTGCCGCGAGCCTCGCCAGCCTGAGCCTCCAGCGAGACCTGAAGGTTGTCTATGTCGATAATTCGATTACCCTTGCTATTCATCCCTACCCCACGCTTCCTTCTAAACTAATGGCGAGGAGTTTCTGAGCCTCCACCGCAAATTCCATCGGCAATTCCTTCAGCACCGCCTTGGCATAGCCATTGACGATGAGCGACATGGCATCTTCGTTCGACAGGCCGCGCTGACGGCAGTAAAATATCTGATCGTCTGATATTTTTGATGTCGTCGCCTCGTGCTCGAGCTCGGCGGAGGGGGTGCGGACATCGATATAGGGTACGGTATGGGCACCACATTGATCGCCAATCAACAGCGAGTCACATTGGGTAAAGTTCTTGGCCCCCACCGCCCCCGGCATGATCTTGACCAGCCCGCGATAGGTATTTTGCCCACGACCGGCAGATATGCCCTTTGACACCACCGTCGATTTGGTATTTTTACCGAGGTGGATCATCTTGGTGCCAGTATCGGCCTGCTGGTAATTATTGGCGATGGCCACCGAATAGAATGCCCCCACCGACTCATCGCCCTGCAAAATACAGGATGGATATTTCCAGGTAATGGCCGAGCCGGTCTCCACCTGAGTCCAGCTGATCTTGGAACGATAGCCGCGGCAGGCCCCCCTTTTGGTGACAAAATTATAGATACCGCCGAGGCCATTGGCATCACCGGGATACCAGTTCTGCACGGTGGAATATTTGATCTCGGCGCGGTCGAGCGCGACCAGTTCGACCACCGCGGCATGAAGTTGATTCTCGTCGCGCTGCGGGGCCGTGCAGCCCTCGAGGTAACTAACATAGGAATCCTCTTCAGCGATGATCAGGGTTCGCTCGAACTGGCCGGAATTGGAGGCATTGATCCTAAAATAGGTCGAGAGCTCCATCGGGCATCTGACCCCCTTCGGCACCAGAACAAAGGAGCCGTCGGAGAATACCGCCGAATTCAGGGCCGCATAGAAGTTATCAGCGATCGGAACCACCGAACCCAAATATTTCTGCACCAGTTCGGGATATTCCTGCACCGCCTCCCCAAAGGAACAGAAGATGATTCCCATCTCCTTGAGCTTGCCCTTGAAGGTGGTGGCGACCGAGACCGAGTCAAAAACCGCATCGACCGCGACCCCAGCCAGCAGCTCCTGCTCGCGCAGGGGGATGCCGAGTTTCTCGTAGGTTTTGAGCAGTTCGGGATCGAACTCCTCCAGCGAATTGAGCTTGGGTTTTTGCTTGGGGGCGGAATAGTAGGTCGAGGCCTGAAAATCAATCGGTGCAATCTTTAACTGCGCCCATTGCGGCTCCGCCATCGTCAGCCAGTGACGGAAGGCCTTGAGCCGCCAATCGAGCAGCCATTGTGGCTCGTTCTTCTTGGCCGAGATAAAACGCACCGTCGATTCATCCAGCCCAATCGGGGCCGATTCTGACTCGATATCGGTGACAAAACCATAGCGATAGTTTTGGTTCAATTCCTCGACAGCGGCGACGGTGGCAAGTTCTGCGCTCATGAGGGTAATCCAGACTGAATAATGTTATGGGGAGCAACCCGATGGTGCAAGGCTGGCAGGGGTTCAATCATCAACCTTTGCGGCAGGGGGATCATTTCGTACAGGCTGATTTTTTTAAGGGCGGCAGTAATGACCTCGTCGATTTTTTGCCATTGCGGGCGGATTTGGCAGATCGGGCTGCGGCTACATTCGTGCGGACTTTGGCCAGCGGAATTGGGGTGGCTGCTACATTCGGTCAGGCTGAAATCGCCGTCGATGGCGACCATAATTTGCCAGACGGTAATCTGCTGTGGCGGCTCGGCCAGACGGTAGCCGCCCTTGACTCCGCGCAGGCTGGTGACAACCCCGCCGTGACTGAGCTGTTTTAGAATCTTGGCGACGGTAGGCAAGGGCAAGGCGGTGACCAGGGCCAGGTCGGCCGCCGTGACATTGGTCTTGACATTGTGATTCGGGGCCAGCTCGGCCTGAGCCAAGGCCACCGCAACCGTCACTCCGTGGTCAGCCATTTTGCTGAGGGCGATCATCTGTTGAACCATGCCATTATAGTGGAATATCAGACTGGAACAGTACTATATTGCGGCACTGGATTCAAGGCCTATCTTTATGTGTCTTTACCAAAATCTAACCCTTGGCTGCTAGGCTTTACAGGCCATGCAGAGCCATAAAGAAATTCTGGTGATCGAGGATGATCCGGTCCTGACTCGGCTGATCGGCCATTGGCTCGAGTCGCAGCACTGGAGAATCGAATTTGCCGAGTCGCTCGCAGCGGCCCGATTATGCCTGGCCCAGCAAAACTACCCGCTGATATTGCTCGACCTGCACCTGCCCGACGGGGATGGGATTGGTTTTTTACGCCAGATCTCGCGACAGGACTCGCGCGAGAATTCGCGCCAGACTCCGTCCCAGCCAGCGGCGGTTATTGCCATGACGGCGCGCGGCTCGGTGGCTACGGCGGTGGCAGCGATGCAGGCCGGAGCCTATGATTTTCTGGTCAAGCCCTTCACCCCTGAGCGGCTGATTGTGACCATCACCAACGCCACCGAGCGGCAAAAACTCCACCATATTGTCAACCACTATCCACCCGAAGAAAAGCCCCCCGCCCCTGACGGCAGCGACCCGACCCTCGCCGCCCTCGGGATGATCGGAGCCAGTTTGCCGATGCGCGAATTGGCCAAGAAAATCACTCTGGTCGCCCCCAGCCGCGCCGCGGTCTTTTTGCATGGGGAGAGCGGCAGCGGCAAGGAACTGGCTGCGGCAGCGATACACCGCCTGAGCCCCAGGCGCGACCAAGCCTTCATCGCCCTCAACTGCGCCGCCCTGCCCCATGATCTGATCGAGAGCGAAATCTTCGGCCATGTCAAGGGGGCCTTCACCGGTGCCGTGCAGGATCGCGACGGGGCCGCCAGCCGCGCCAACAAGGGAACCCTGTTCTTTGACGAGATCGCCGAGATGGATATTTCGGTTCAGGCCAAACTGCTGCGCTTTATTCAGACCGGCGAATTTACCCGAGTCGGCGGCAATCGGGTCGAGAAGAGCGACATTCGTTTTATCAGTGCCACCCACCGCGATCTCGAACGCGACTGCGCGGCCGGGCGATTCCGCGAAGACCTGTTTTACCGCCTGGTGGTCATGCCCTTGACCGTGCCGCCGCTGCGCGACCGTGGCGATGATTTTTTACTGCTGGCTCGGCATTTTTTAAAACAGTTCGTCGCCGAGGAGAATCGATCCCCCATGACCCTGGCCCCCAGTACCGAAAAGCTCTTTAGAAATCATGACTGGCCTGGCAATATTCGCCAGCTGCAAAACATCATCCGCCAGATCGTGGTCATGAACGAGGCCAGCGATGAGGTTACCGCCGAGATGCTGCCGCCCGAGTTCTTTACCCGTGGTGACTCTTTGGCACAACCAACCGCCCCCTCAGCCATCGGGAATTTTTCGCTGGAGGTTGCCGAGTCTAATCTCATCAAGGCCGCCTTGGCGGCGCATCAGGGTAACTTGACCCATACGGCTGCGGCCCTCGGGATCAATCTGTCAACCCTGCGGCGGCGGCTGAAGTCACAGGAGCGGTTTGGGTAATAGTCGCTTCATCGCCGTTGCTATTTTTTATGGTCAAAACTATGGTAAGGATAGGATTGGTATTTATCAAGTGAAGGCAAGAAATGACTCGGAAAAAAATATTGGTCACCGGCGGGGCGGGGTTTTTGGGCTCGCATCTGTGCGAGCGGCTGCTGCACGATGGTCACGAGGTTCTGTGCGTCGATAATTACTTTACCGGCAGCAAGGAGAATATCGCGCATCTGCTCGGCAATCCTTACTTCGAGGTGATGCGCCACGATGTGACCTTTCCCTTGTTTGTGGAGGTTGACGAGATCTATAACCTCGCCTGTCCGGCCAGTCCCGTTCATTACCAGCACGATCCGGTGCAGACGACCAAGACCTCGGTTCATGGCGCGATCAATATGCTCGGCCTGGCCAAGCGAGTCGGGGCCAAGATTTTTCAAGCCTCGACTTCCGAGGTTTACGGCGACCCGACCGAACATCCGCAGACCGAATCGTACCGCGGCCATGTCAATCCGATTGGCCCGCGCGCCTGCTACGACGAGGGCAAAAGATGCGCCGAGACATTGTTTTTTGACTACCACCGCCAGCATCATCTGCGCATCAAGGTGGTGCGGATCTTTAACACCTATGGCCCGCGAATGCACCCGCAGGATGGCCGAGTGGTTTCGAACTTTATCATGCAGGCTTTGCGGGGGCAGGATATTACCCTCTATGGTGATGGCTCGCAGACGCGGGCCTTTTGCTATGCCGATGATTTGATTGAGGGATTTGTGCGAATGATGAACAGCCCGGATGGGTTTGTGGGGCCGGTCAACCTCGGCAATCCAGTTGAGATTTCGGTGCGGACTCTGGCCGAGCGAGTCATTGCCTTGACTGGCTCGCGGTCTAAACTGGTCTATCAGCCCCTGCCGGTCGATGACCCCAAACAACGATGCCCGGATATTACTCTGGCGAGAAGGACACTGGATTGGGAACCGCGGGTTGACCTCGATACCGGCCTGTCGCGGACGATTGACTATTTTAAGGGCAAGGTGTGAGGGGCTGTTACAGTCTATTGCACTCAATCGGCTGTTATTGATATACTGTGTTCACTTAAGAATTCAAAAACTCAGGCGTGTAATTTAGATTATAATTTGTGGGGGGCGGATGCCCCCCGTCGAGCTATGCTCAACTCCCCCCGCTGGATAGCCTCGTGCTTACGCACGACGCTATGAGGGGTGATGGGGGGTTTCAACCTTTCGATAGCCCTCATCGCCCCGTCGGCGTAGGCCGACATAACTATGCGATAGCAAGGCGATCCAGAGGGGGGGGGAGTTGCGTAGCAACTCGGGGGGGCATCCGCCCCCCGCTAAAAACGAAAAGTTTTGGATTTTCAAAGAATCAGACTTTTGTTTTTTGACATTTTGTTATCGTCATTCGCCGTAAAAATTCTTGGAATTCTATAAAAATTTGTCATTGCGAGCGAAACTCACAACCTGCTGTAAGACAATGCAAAACTCCATAACAATTCGATTGACTCTGTGTGACTATAGCCGTAATAATCATTTACTTGTTTTATCGATTATTTCCATTTGGAAGGCTTTACAAAATGCAGTCAACTCATTCCCCCTTTAATGTCGTCCTATCGCGCAAACCATTAGTGCGAGTCTTTGGTTCGGTGGCTGTGGCTGCTGTGCTGGCATTTACCCCGCAGGGCGCAAAGGCGGCCCCGCAAGGTGGCACGGTGGAGAAGGGTTCGGCCCTCATCTCGACCGAGGCCACCGCCACCATTATCCGCCAATCCTCTGACCGAGCCGTGATTGCCTGGGATAGTTTCAATCTGTCCGCCAATGAATCGGTCGATTTTATCGTGCCGAACGCACAGGGTGCGACATTAAACCGCATCAATGACTCGCAGCCCTCGACCATCAGCGGAACCATCACCAGCAATGGCGCGGTCTATTTCACCAATCCGAACGGACTGATATTCGACGCCACTTCGCGGGTTACGGCCAATGGATTTTTCGCCGCGACCCAGACCATCGGCGACAGTGTCTTTATGAACAGCGGAGTGACTCGAACCTCCCTGACCAACCTCGGCACCGCGACCATTAACCTGGATGGCGCGATCACCGCCCCGGCCATTACCGTCATGGCCCACACGGTGAAGATGAACGGCAGCCTGGAGTCGCCGCGCGGCGATATTTTGGTCAGCTCGACCCACTGGACTTCGCTGGGGGCGGGCGCGGTGATCAGCGCCGATGCCGCGCAGAATGGCGACGGCGGCAAGGTCATCATCTGGTCGGATAACCATACGGATTTTCTGGGCAATATCTCCGCCCGCGGCGGCAGCACCAGCGGCGACGGCGGCTTCGTCGAGGTTTCGGGTAAAAAGACTCTGAACTTTGATGGCATTGTCGATACCACTGCCGCCCATGGCAAGACCGGGACATTGTTGTTGGATCCAGAAAACATTGATATCAGCAGCAATGCGAATAACCTTGTTACGACTACAGGTTCAACAACATACTCGGCTGGGGGAGGGAATAACACAACCCTTAATGTTAATACCTTGACAGCCGCCTTGCGCAATAACAATGTCACCGTCGATGCAACGATAAACAACACTGGTTATAACTATGGCGCGATCAATATCAAAACCTCGATCACCTCGACCAGTACCAACACCCTAACCCTGAAGGCTGGCCCCGCTAGCACCAATCTCGTCGGGCCTGGTTCTGGGACGATCATTCAAGACAGTGGCACCACCATTAGTTTGGCGGGTACCCTCAATCTGCAAGCGGGGGGGGCGATTCAACTCCAGCAAACCGGGAACAGAATCGAAAAGCTGGGGACGGTTACCGGTGGGGCAACCGTTGCCATCTATAACAACGGCAATATGTCGCTGAATGGCAATATTACCGGCGGTGGTGGCAATGATATCATCATCGATTTGACCCAAGGCAGTACTGGCTCTGGCACCCTGACCTTGAACAGCAATGTCACCGCCAGCAACGGTGGGAAGATGGTTATTATTCTCGGGTCGGGCGGGGCCTTGGATGTGACGGCCAGCCATCGTTATATCAACACCAGCAACATGAATTTGCAATTTAACGCCGGGTCGATTAGCAATTCTGACACGACCAACCCGATCTTTAAACTTGGAACCGGCGGCTTGACCCTGAGCGGCGGGGTTGCGGAATCGATTGATGTTCCCAATAATATAACCTATACCAGTACGACCAGCGGTGTAACCGATGCAAAAGTTGGTGATCTTTACAACAATTTAACGGGAAACTTTCAACCTGGGACCTATCGCTTTTCTGGCAGCGTAGCTATATCACTAAGCGCAACAGTACTTTCAGCGACACCTAACATTGCCAACATTCTGAACCTGCCCGGCTCCTTATTGGCGGCTTCGACTCTTAAAATTGGCACAAAAACAACCGTTACAACGGGTTCCGGAGCGGGTCAAACGGCCAATCCAGGCTTCTCGGCTGGCTTGAAACGACTTGGATCTGGCGATGTTATAAGGCGGACGGCGGTTGCCGCCCAATACACTACGATTGATGTCAACCTATTGTCCGGTCAGGCGATGAAGATCGACGGCGTAAACACCGCCGCGGCCAATGTCACCACCTTTGCCCCAAGTTCGATTACCTTCAGCGGCACCAACAGCTTCACCGCTGCGGTCAGCTTGACCGCGACCGGGGCCATCAGCATCGGCGGCACCAACAGTTTTAGCACTGGTCTGACCCTGACTGCCGGCAGCACCATCACCCAGACTGGCGGCACCATCACCGTCAGTGGCGGCAACCTGAAACTGACATCGACCGGGGCAATCAGCCTTGCCCAAACTGGCAACAGCCTTGGCACCATCGGGCAGATCGACACCCAACTCAGCGGCGGAGTCACGATCTGGAATAAAACCGACCTAAGATTAAATGGGAGTATTTCTGCCACGGGGCCCATCGAGATCAATACCAACAAGAACATTGTCGATGCATCCCATCCGGCGGATAGTGCCAATGGCAAACTGACTCTGGCCAGCCTGATCACCTTCAGTGGCGGGGATGTGACCATTAACCTTGGCACGGGTGCCTTGGATGTTACCAGTGGGCACAATTACATTGAAACCAGCAACAAGAATCTGAACATTACCGCTGGCTCGGTCACCAATAGTGACTCGACGACTCAGGTCTTTAGAATGAAATCAGACTCGAGACTAGACCCGGGTACCTTGACGACCAATCTGGTCAATTCATCCGCCACGCCCTATACCAATACCTATACTGGTATTGTCAACGAAACCATTGATAATGCCCTGACCGATGGCACCATCACAACCTTAAGCTTTGGCGCGAGCGATGGTACCTATAGTTCAGGCGATACCCTCAACCTTGATGGTTCGCGGCTTGCCTCGGCGACTGGCAAGAAGATTGGCACCAAAACCGTCAAAACCAACAACCCGTTAAATGCCGGTTTGAAGGCTCCTACTGGCACGAATGTCGATTATGTCTGGCAGAATGAGGTTGCCGTCACCACCGCAACCAATGATTATACCCTGCCCACCGGCAAGGCGATGGTCATCGACGGGGTGACCACCGCCGCGACCGGTTTCACCGACTTTGCCCCGAGTTCTCTTACTTTTAGGGGCACCAACAGCTTTACCGGTAATGTCATCACCATCAATATTGCGGGTGACATCACCCAGGCTAGCGGAACCATCTCCATGACGGGGGCTTCGCCGACCTTGAACCTCCTTTCGACCAATGGCAGTATCACCCTCAACCAGACTGGTAATGACCTGAAAAAAATAAACCTACTTTCGGCGACCAGTACAAGCGGCGCGGCCACCACAATCACGATCTGGAATAAAACCGACCTGACCCTGAGCGGCAATATTACCGCGGGCGGGGCGATTGAAATCAATACCACCAAGAATGCGGCGGGTACAGCAAACGGCAAACTGACTGTGGCCAACCCGGTCACCTTCAGTGGCGGGAATGTGATCATTAACCTTGGCACGGGTGCCTTGGATGTTACCGCTGCGCACAATTACATTGACACCGGCAACAAGAATCTGACCCTGACCGCGGGCACCATCAGCAATGGCACGGCGACAGATCCGGTCTTTAAGTTGAAATCGGGGAGTGGTACCGCGGGTACCTTGACCCTGTCGGGGACATTGCAATTAACCTCGACCAAAAATGCAGGTACCAGCTATACAGGCCTTGCGACCGAGGCGATTGAAACCGCGATAACGGGTAATACCATCACCACCTATAGTTTCGCGGGGACTGGCAATACGGCCAGCCTTTCGAACGGTATTCTCAGCCTGCCCACTGATCAGCTGGCAAAGGGGCTAACCATCGGAACCAAGGTTGTTATCACAACCCCCGGTGATAACGAGGGTTTGAAGACGAACGCGACCGACGGCGAATATGTCTGGCAGGCTGATAATTCCCCCAGCCCAACCACCACCGACATCGATCTTTCCGCTGGCAAGGCGATGGTGATTGCGGGGGTGACCAATTCAGCCGCGCAGAATGTCACCGCCTTTGCCCCGAGTTCGATTACCCTGAGCGGAACCAACAGCTTCGACAATCTCCTCAACCTGGTTGCGACGGGGGCCATCAGCTTCAGCGGAAATAACACATTTAACGGGGGCCTCACCCTGTCAGCGGGTGGAGCCATCAGCCAGACTGGCGGAACCATCACCCTGGCCTCAACCAAGACCCTGCGTATGACCACTACCAATGGCAGTATCAGCCTGAACCAAGTCGGCAATGACCTGCAAAAACTGGGTGGTGGACTCCAAGGAATTACGGCTACCGGTACCGTCACCATCTGGAACAGTACCGACCTGACCCTGAACGGCAATATTTCCGCGGGCGGGGCGATTGAAATCGACACCACCAAGAATGCGGCGGGTACAGCAAACGGCAAACTGACTCTGGGGACAGCAAACATTGAAACCGAAGGCGGCGCGGTCACGATTAACCTCGGCACCGGTGCCTTCGATGTGTCGGCCAGTCACTATTCGCTCGACACCAAAAACAATAATCTGACTCTGACTGCTGGCTCGATTGCCAATGGCTCAACGAGTGCGATCTTTAAACTGAAATCTGGGAGTGCTGCGGCAGGTGTCTTGACCCTTAACGGGACGGTTAAGTTAACGACCCTCAAGCAAACTGGTATAGTCTATGGTGGTTATGCCACCGCAGAAATTGATGCCGCGATTACGGGTAATACCATCAGCACCTATAGTTTCGCGGGGAATGGCACAAGTGCCAGCCTTTCGAACGGTACCCTCAACCTGCCCGGGTCGCAACTGGCAACCGGTGTAAAGATTGGCGATAAAACAACAGTCACCGTCGCCGGTAACAAAGCGGGATTGAAGGAATCCGCGACCGCCGGCGAATTTGTCTGGCAGGAGGATACAGCCAATACCGAATCCACTAACCCTGTCAATCTGACAAGCGGCAAGGCGATGGTGATTGCGGGGGTGACCTCGGCTGTGGCTGATGTCACGGTCTTTGCCCCGACGACCATTTCGTTCAGCGGTAACAATAGTTTCAGCAATGCCCTCAGCCTGACCGCGACCGGGGCCATTTCGTTCAGCGGAACAAATAGCTTTGCGGGTTTAACCTTGAGTGCTGGTGGAACCATCACCCAAAGCGGTGGCACCATCACCTTGACGGCGGGCGACCTGACCCTGACAGCGGTGGGTGGAATCTCGTTGAATCAAACCGGTAACAGTCTGAGGTCGCTCGGGGTCATCACCAACAATACAAACGGCAATATCGAGATTAAAAACTCCGCTGCCGCCCTCGCGGTCAATGGCAATATTACCGGCGCGGCAGGAACCACCATCACCATCGACACCACTGGCTCGACGAGTAATCACCTCACCCTGTCAAAGGCCATTGAAAGTGATGGCGGGAATCTGATCCTGAAGATCGGCGGCAACTATAATCCCGCGACATTTGCATGGAAACTCAATAGCAAAACCCTGTCGATCACCACCAATGGTTGGGGCGGCGATAACACCCCAAATACATTTATCGAAGCCTTTACCCTTGTCTCGACCCTGGTCTATGCCAATCTGACCCCTAAGGCAGCCAGTGGCGGGTTAGATCCGACCGTCCGCAACTACTTTACCACCCTGACCAAGGGCAGTCAGGCCTATCAGGATGCCTTGGCGGAAATCCGTGCCCTGGATGAAAATGCGGTCTTGAACTCGATTGCCGATATGACCCTTTCAGCCTCGGCGACGGGTGGGTTTGAAATCGGTTCTTTAACGCGAACTGCAACCAGCGTCTATTGGAAAACGGGCGGGGTTCCGACCCCCGTGACTCTGCCGACTCAGATTGGCTTTATCGGGGTCAAGGCCGTTGATACTTTGCTAGCCGTGACTCCAACCTTTTCCGCCAATACCGATCTGGTGATCTTGGGTAAGAATCGTTTTGGCACGCAGGATTTCTCGACCTATACCAATATTAAACGCTTGACATTTGCCGATGATTCGGTGACCAGCGGCAATATCAAACTGGCGAGTACCACCGTGGTCGTGGTGGGGACGGGTGCCTCT
Organism: Minisyncoccota bacterium; assembly: GCA_030054295.1. Classification (GTDB taxonomy): domain Bacteria; phylum Pseudomonadota; class Alphaproteobacteria; order Elsterales; family Elsteraceae; genus JASGCE01. The sequence continues at coordinate 1,214 of JASGCE010000060.1, read as the reverse complement.
CTGCCGAGTCTGAATGGTACGGGAACGCTCAATCTGGTTATCACCGATCGGTTGATGCAGACGGCGGGTACTAACTTTAATTTCACGAATGGAATCTCGGTAAGTTCTCTGACCGGCAATTCCGTGTCACTGTGGCTGACCAGCAGGGCTAATCAGATCAGCCAAATCAGCGGCAATACCAACGGCGGTTCGATATCGGTGGTTACAAATATTGCCTTAAGGCTGACCGATCTGAATACCGGCGGTGGTTCGGTAGTGGTGGTCAATAGTGGCGGCGGACTCTCCAGCGATTCGAATGTAAATCTTGGCTCGGTAGGTTTCCGCGTTGCGGGAGCGGTCGATCTGCAAGGCAAGATAGCTTCGGCCAGTGGTTCGGCCAGCTCGGTCAATCTGGCCAGCAAATCGGCGGGATTTGTCGTGGGTAATGTCAGCAGCGACAACGGGGTTGTGATTGCTGGCGACAGCAGCTCGGTGATCTTGACTGGTACCGTCACCAGCCGGGGCAGCTCGGTCGAGGTTCAACCCAAGGCGGTAGTGGCTGGCACGGTAGAACTCTATTCGGCGAGTAGGGTCGAATTGGCTACGGTCAATTCGATCAGCCAGACTCTGGGCAACAATCTGCGAGTCGCGGCCAACACCATCGTCATGAAGGGGCCCATTGGCTCGCCGACAGCCAAACTCGGCTGGGTCGAGTTTATCGCGCCAAATCTCTCCAACCCGCAGCCGTATGCGATTAACTATAATGGTGGTCCCATCACCCCGACCAGTCAAACCGATTTTAAAGGCCCAAGATGGGGGAATTAGGGGAGTGATTACTGTCCCCCCTCCCTTTAGGGAGCGGGGGATAGCAAGTCTTAGCGAGTGCTTACGAGCTTTAGACTTGGCTTGGGGGGTAGGTCTAAGTTCTTGTAATTAAACCCAAAACATACCCCCCAAGTAACTCTCCACATTCGTCATTGCCGCCGCTCGCTTCGAGCGGCTGGCAATCCAGCGGGGAGTTTGAGGGGCATAAGCCCCTCAATTATAAGGATTTTTTGTGTTTGGCTTATGCCGATCTGGATTGCCACTCTGCGCTGCTATCGCAGCTTGAGGGCAATGACGATTTTAGATGAGCCTATATTTGTGGGAATTACTCCAGAATTCTCAAGTGAACAGAGTATAGATTAAAATTTGTGGGGGGCGGATGCCCCCCGTCTCACTTCGTTCGACTCCCC
>JASGCE010000258.1 GCA_030054295.1 Minisyncoccota bacterium | reverse complement strand
CCGGCAAGTCCTTCAGCAACCCAACCAGGGCCCGCGCATCGGCCGGCGAATCATTTATATCCTTGAGCATCACATATTCAAAGGTTATGCGCCGCGCATTATGGGCTCCAGGATAGTCCCGACAGGCCGCCAGCAATTCCTTCAGCGGATATTTTTTATTGAGCGGAACCAAAATGTCCCGCACCTCGTCGGTAACTGCGTGCAGCGATATGGCGAGATTGACTCCAATCTCCTCCCCACACCTTGGAATCATCGGCACAACCCCCGAGGTTGAAAGGGTAATTCGCCGCTTCGACAGGGTAAGGCCTTCAGGGTTCATGACCAGATGCAGGGCATCCCGAACATTGTCAAAATTATAGAGCGGCTCCCCCATCCCCATCATGACTATATTCGAAACCTGACGGAATTCATCGTCGGAGTGACTGGCTTTTTGTCCCGCGCTCGGCCAGTCGGCCAGGCGGTCGCGGGCCAGCATGACCTGACCGACAATCTCCTCCACCGTCAAGTTACGCACCAGCCTTTGGGTGCCAGTGTGACAGAATTTACAGGTCAGGGTGCAACCAACCTGACTGGAAACACAGAGGGTGCCGCGATCATCATCCGGGATATAGACCGTCTCGACCTCGTTCCCATCGGCAAGCCGCAACAACCATTTGCGGGTGCCATCATTCGATACCAGTTCGGTCGCAATCTGTGGTCGGGCGATGGTAAAATGATCCGCCAGCAGCGCACGGAAGGACTTGGCCAGGTTGGTCATGTCGGCAAAGTCGGGGACTCCGCGGTAATAGATCCAATGCCAAAGTTGCCGCGCCCTAAAGGCTGGCTCGCCCAGATCGGCGATGGTCTGGTTGAACGAGTCGAGCGACAGCCCCACCAAGGATGGCAGTCTGGCACTCGAGGTCGCTGAGTCAAGTTTCTTATGGGCTAACATAGAGCGCAGAATCAGCTAAAGCCAAGCAAAAGGCAAGCCCTATCACACCACCATCAAGGACAGGACGATGAGCAGAACCAAAGCCAAGGAAAGCAAAAGATTAAGCCCAGCCATGGTCAAGCCATAAAACTGCCAGGCTGGTTGATCGCAAAACACAACCGGTGCAGCCGTCAGGGCCCTGCGCAGAGATTCGAGATCGGTGGCCGCCGCCGCTGCCCCACCGCCGCTACAGGTCACTGGCCCGGCCCACCAATGGTACTCGATACCAACATGATAGAGGGCAATCCCCGCCCCCACCAACAGGGACAGAATGATGAGACCCATCAAAAATTTAGATAACCGTAAAAAATTAAACCGCAAAAGAAGCAAGGAGACTCCGCCCATAATCGCCACTGCCAACCAGGGCCAGCGTTGCCAGATGCAAATTTTACAGGGGGCATAGCCCAAAATATATTGGGCAATCATCACGGCCGCCAACACCCCGATTGCCCCGACAATCGATAGCCAGCTGGCCAGTTTTAAGTTTTTGAATTGACGGTGACTACCGCTCCAAATTTTGCTTTTTTTCAACTTCTGCATCCGCGGTTTAGGGTTTCGGGTTCATGCCTCCGTGAGCGGCTGACCATTTTTCCAGGTCGCTCAGGAATAGTTTTACCTCGGCAATTTCGGCTGGTTTGTATTTGGGATTCTGTTCGGCCAGGGCCAGAATATTGTTCCAGGTTGCCAAGCTTAACAGCCTTACGCCGAGGGCTTCAAGTAAGGGCAGGCGCGGTTGATTGCCATAGTTATAAAAAAATACCACAATACTGGTATCAATTACCGCCCCAGCATCACGGAGTGCCTTGACAAAGACCTCCTTGCTGCCGCCATTTGTCGCAAGGTCTTCTACCAGCAAGACCCGCGCACCTTCGGCAAAGCTACCCTCGATCTGGGCATTGCGGCCAAAACCCTTGGGTTTTTTACGGATATAGAGCATGGGCAGATTCAGCCGATCGGCGATCCAGGCGGCATAGGGAATCCCAGCCGTCTCCCCACCGGCAATGGCATCGATTTGGCTAAGATCAAGCTGCTCCCGCAATGTCTCAACCGCGGCATCGATAATGATATTGCGTTGTTTTGGAAAGGCAATCACCTTGCGGCAATCGACATAGACCGGACTGAGCAAACCCGAGGTCAAAACAAAGGGTTCATTCGGACGAATATGGACCGCCTCAATCTCCAGCAAGGCGGCCGCCACCGCCGGGCCAAACCTAACCGAAGAATAGGGGATAAAACGATCAGACCCTGTGCCCATTGCCGAGACCATAGCAAAACCAACTTCCTTCGTTAAAAGACTCTTGTAAATACAATCAATTCTTAGTCATAGCACGCAAATTTACTAGATTCAATGACCATAAGCCAATATAGTCGAGGGAGGTCACCAATGGATCAGCTTGATTCATAAGAATCCAATTCATAAAGCAACAGAGTGGTTATATACTAATAATCATGGGTAACATTGTCACCAACCGTCCAGTTCTTAAACTGCCAAAGCCAGCGATTGATCTGGTCAAACGGATTGCGCGAATCATCGGTTCGATGCCGCATTTTAATCTTGATGAGGTGGCAGCGGCAGAGGAACCAAAGCCTTCAAACCCGCAAGCCCCGCAGGCGATGGGGCAACAGGCGGTTGTCCTTGCCGAGACCGGACTCGATAGCCTTGCCCCCAATCGCCAACTATCCTTAACCGCGCTGCAAAAACGCGGGCTGTTGCGGCTGGCCTTCGAGGAGGGGGTGAAGCAGGATAATATCGAAACCATCATCGCCCGCGCGGTGCCGCATCTTCGGGCCAATTCTCGGCCGGAGACGATACCGATGGACTGGCTGACGCAGTTTTTTCACCGCTCGCGGCTCATCAGCGACCCGGATAGTCAAGAGATCTGGGCGCGGGTTCTGGCCCTGCAGGCCAATCGCCCGGGCAGTTTAAACCGCCGCAGCCTGTCGCTGCTGTC
>JASGCE010000257.1 GCA_030054295.1 Minisyncoccota bacterium | reverse complement strand
GCAAGCTGCCAAGCTGCGACTATCCTCCCCTTCTAAAGAAGGGGAGGTTTTATATATTGCCTCAATTAAATTAGCAAATGCTCTAGGGCGAACAGAATGGCTTAGGTACCCTACCCCCCAATATCCCTCCGCAGTAAAAAATCTGCCGGGTAGGTAATCTTCCCATAGGCCTCATAGACCCTTAACCGCGCGGCAGCCAAATCATCACCCCTTGCCGTGACGGCCAGCACCCTGCCGCCGCTGGCCATAATCTGACCGTCTTTAAGCTTGGTTCCCGCGTGAAAAACCATCAGATCATCAGAAACAGGAACCGCGGCAAAATTGCCCAGCACACCTGTAGTCAATGGCCCCATCGGATAGCCGCCCGCCGCCAAGACCACGGTCACCACCGATTCCTGTCGCCATTCAACCTGTTGCCCCGCCAATTGCCCCTGAACCGCCGCCAGCAACAGCGGCAGCAGATCAGACTGAAGCTGCATCATCACCACCAGAGTCTCGGGGTCGCCAAAACGGACATTATATTCAATCAGCTTAAAACCCGTCGCCGTCTTCATCAAACCGGCAAAAAGAATCCCGACAAAGGGCATGGCCTCGGCGACCATGCCCGCAACCGTCGGATTGATAATCTGGGTCATGATCTGCCCAACCTCAGCCTCTGACAGTTCGACCGAGATGGCCCCCATCCCGCCAGTATTGGGGCCGAGATTGCCCTCCCTCAGCCGCTTGTAGTCGCTCGCGGCACCAAAGGGCAGGGCGGTCTGGCCATCGCAGAGGGCGAAGAAACTATATTCGCGCCCGACCATCATCTCCTCGATCACAATCTCTCGCCCCGCCGCGCCAAAGGCCCCGTGCAGCAGGGCATCGTCAATCGCCTGATGGGCCTGAAGGGCAGAAGTCGGCACGGTGACTCCCTTGCCTGCTGCCAGCCCATCGGCCTTGATCACGGCAATCCCGCCCAGCGAATCGCAATAGTCATGGGCGGCGGTGACCTGCTCGGCCGTAAAACGACGATATGATGCGGTGGGAATCCGATGGCGGGCGCAGAAATCCTTCATAAAGCCTTTTGAACCCTCGAGTCGCGCCGCGGCCTTGCTGGGGCCAAAGGCGGCGATTCCCTGTTCTTGCAGGGCATCCACCAGCCCGAGGGTCAGGGGCAGTTCTGGCCCGACCATCACCAGGTCGATCTGGTGACTCTTAGCAAAAACAATTATCGCGGGCAGGTTATCGACGGCGATGGATTCGGTCTTGCAGATCTGGGCGATGCCAGCATTGCCGGGCAGGCAATAGAGGGTCTCGACCAGGGGCGATTGCTTCAGTTTCCACACCAGCGCATGTTCGCGCGCCCCGCCGCCAATGACCAGAATATTCATAGCAACTGTAATTCCTTGAGCTGAATTATGCGGTTGAGACTCGTATCGATTACCGCTAAAAATATCCCATGGCAGTGTCAGATGATTCAAGCGGCAGCGACCCAAGGGCAGCGGAACAGCTTCCGCTGACTCCAACCCTGCCCGCGCCCCAGACAGTAACTGAACTGTCTCTGGCAATCAAGCGGGCGGTCGAGGGCGGCTTTGGCCGGGTGCGGGTCAAGGGCGAGGTTTCAGGCTTTAAGGCCTCCTCCTCCGGCCATCTCTATTTTGATTTAAAGGACGAGGATTCGGCGATAACCGCCTGTTGCTGGCGGCCTCAGGCTGCCAAGCTGGGTTTTAAACCCGAAGATGGGATGGAGGTCATCGCCACCGGTCGCATCACCACCTATCAAAAAACCTCGAAATATCAAATTATTATTGAGTCAATGGAGCCCGCGGGTATCGGTCAGCTACTCGCCAAGGTCGAGGCCCTGCGGGTAAAACTTCTCGGTGAGGGGCTGTTTGATGCCAGCCGCAAACCGCCCCTGCCGTTCCTGCCCGAGACCATTGGTATTATTACCTCTCCCACCGGCGCGGTTCTACAGGATATTCGCCACCGTATTGGTGAGCGACTGCCGCGAAGCTTGATTCTGTGGCCGGTGCTGGTGCAGGGCGATGGGGCAGCGGCGCAGATTGTCGCGGCGATCCAAGGCTTTAACCGCATGGTGCCGCGACCCTCGGTCTTGATTGTCGCTCGCGGTGGCGGCAGTGCGATTGACCTGATGGCCTTTAATGAGGAGGCGGTGGTACGGGCGGCAGCGGCCTCGGCCATTCCCCTGATCTCGGCCATTGGCCACGAGACCGATACGACCCTGATCGACTATGCCGCGGCTAAACGCGCCCCGACCCCCACTGCGGCGGCCGAATTTGCCGTGCCAGAAAGGGCTGAACTGCGCCGTCGCCTCCACCATAATCACAGCCGCCTGAGCAAGGCGATGGAGGCGGTGACCGATAACTATCGACTTCGCTTGCTGGCCATGACGCGCGGGATGGCGCGGCCGCAAAATCTGTTGGACGGCACAAGGCGGGGACTTGACGACTGGAGCGAGCGGCTGGAGCGGGCGATGGTCAATCGCCTGAAGACCCATTCCCATCAGCTCGAGATTCTGGGCAATCGGATGCCTTCGCCGCAGCAACAGTGGCTGGCGGCGCGAACCCGCCTCGATCATCTGGCGGCGGCGGGTGATCGCGCCATGTTGGTCTACCGCGACAAGGTGGTTACGGCGATCCGCCATCAGGGGGAGAAGGTCGCCAATCTGGCGGCGCGACTCGAACAGGCCAATCTGGCAATCCGACTGAGGCTGCGCCCACAGGTCACCGATCGCGACGGGCGGGAGATTTTGACCGCGGCGGCCGTCACAATCGGGCAGGCCATCGCCCTGAATTTTAACGATGGTACCGTGCAGGCCGAGGTAATAGGGAAATAGGGTATTTTGCTGATTTACCGAATCATTTAAATTGAACTGTCCCCCCTTTAATTATTAAGGTCTGAAAAACTCGAAATTTATAGTGCAACCCCTCCAAGAAACTCTAAGGTTCGA
>JASGCE010000059.1 GCA_030054295.1 Minisyncoccota bacterium | reverse complement strand
CAGAATATCAACTGGGTAGTGCCACAGGGGGGCGACGGCCCGAACTATCCGAATATGTAGCAGTTCAAAACCTTTCCATCTGCTTAATCACCTTACGGAATAGACTCGGTAGGGCGAGGTGCGGTAACTCTTCCCGCCTCGCCCAAAACCAGGGCGGTTCAACGACAAGGGCCTGGGCCGTAAAGGCGCGAATCACCTGAAGTTCCAGCGCAAAATGAGTAAAGACATGGGAGACGGTAATGCCCGTTTCTTGCCACTCCAATTGCTTATAAAAAAACTCATCGGTCACAACCTGCCCGTTCGGTCGCACGGCTTGCCATTCCGATGATGGAATCTCGACCATGCCGCCCAGCAGACCCTGCGGTGGACGATGGCGCAGCAGCAGATTACCGGTCTCATCCTCCAGCCAAAAGACCGTGCCGAATCTTTGCGGTCGCTGCGGCTTGGGTCCTTTTTTAGGGAAGGATTCAACCGCATCCATTGCCAAGGCCCGACAGTCGCGGCGCAAGGGACAGTGACCGCAATCGGGATTGCGCGGCCGACAGATCGTCGCCCCAAGGTCAAAACTGGCCTGAGCAAAGTCGCCGTTACGAAGCTGCGGCGTGACCTGCTCCGCCAGTTCGCGCAGCCTTGGTTTGGCCTGGGGCAGAAATTCCTCGACGGCAAAATAGCGCGAGAGGATTCGCTCGACATTGCCATCGACCACCACCGCGCGGCGATCAAAGGCAATGGCGGCAATGGCGGCCGCCGTATAGGTTCCGACCCCGGGCAGTCTTAACAACAGTGACTCCTGATCAGGAAATTCCCCGCCAAATTCGGCCATGACCATCTCGGCCGCGCGGTGAAGATTTCGCCCCCGCGCATAGTAGCCAAGGCCGGCCCATAGTTTTAAGACCTCGCCCGGTTCGGCCTCGGCCAGCGCAGCCACCGTCGGAAACCGCGCGATAAAACGAAGGTAATAGGGGGTGACGGTCTTGGTGCCGGTCTGTTGCAACATGACCTCGCTGAGCCAAATTTGATAGGGAGTCATGCCCCGATCGCGCCATTCAAATTCACGGCGATGATCGTCATACCAGGCCAGCAGATTGATCGAATATTGCTTCACTGCGGACAAGGGTTTAAACTCCCATTCATGACCGATTCCTTTAGCCGTCCTGCCAACAGTCAACGCCGCCCCTGGTTAAAACCAATCAGCGAGCAAAAACTCTCGGCTCAGTTACCCACCATTCTCGCCGCCACCCTGCGGCAGAGGGGCTTTATCTCGGTGCAGATGATAACCGATTGGCCCCTGATTGTGGGTAAAAACCTTGCCGCCGATTCGCGGCCGCAACAGATTATCCGCGACAAGGCCAGTGGCACCGCGCGGTTGGTGATCCAGATTCGCCCGGGACTGGCCCTTGAACTCCAGCACCTGGCGCCACTGGTGATAGAGAAGATTAACCAATATTTTGGCTATCAATTTATAACCAGACTATCCTTGGTGCAGAATTTAAACCCTATCGACCGGGTTAAAAAACCAAGCCCGTCGCGTCACTCCATTTCAGGCAGGGTCAAGGAACAGTCGGTTACCCCTATCGACCTCTCTCATCCTATTCGTGACCCTGAATTACGGCTGGCCCTGTTGAATTTAGCCCAAAACCTCGCCCAGTCGGAAGCTCGTTAATGGTCGCTAGAGACAAGAGTCTTTTTTGTTTTGGTTTTGGCTTTTCGGCCTGCGAAGCCGCGCGGCTTATGGCTCCCCAGGGTTGGACAATTGCCGCCAGTCACCGCCGACCCAGCGATGATTCGCTTTTACGAGCCGCCGGGGTTTCGCCGTTTTTGTTCACCGACTCCCCGATTGATCTCAGGGGCTTCCGTGTGATTCTGGTCTCGGCCCCGCCCAATAGTGATGAGCCAAACCTAGGCCATCATGACTCGATTTTGCAGATGCTGGAGGGGTGGAAAAAAAACCAGAGGTTGAAACTCCACCCCGAATGCCGAATCATCTATCTCTCGACCACCGGCGTTTATGGTGACTATGGTCAGGCCTGGGTTGACGAGACCAGCCCAACCCGGCCAAGCACCGATCGTGGGCAAAGACGACTGGCGGCGGAGCAGGCTTGGCAGGATTTTGCCACCCGCCAATCGGTTGCTTTAACCCACTTTAGATTGGCGGGAATCTATGGCCCTGGTCGCAGTGTCTTGGATATAATTCGCGCCGGCAAGGCACAAAGAATTTATAAGGAGGGGCAGGTCTTCAGCCGCATCCATGTCGCGGATATTGCCGCAGCGATTCGCGCCGCCGCCCTGACCGAATTTAGCCCAGACCAGCAGATCTATAACCTCTGCGATGACCTGCCTTGCCCGCCGCAGGATGTTGTTACCTATGGCTGTGAATTGCTGGGAGTCATCCCGCCACCGCTGCGCGATTTTGCCGAGGTTGCCGCCACACTTTCCCCCATGGCGGCAAGCTTCTACAGCGAATCCAAAAAAGTCAGCAACCAAAAATATCTGCGGGAGCTTAAAACACCCCTTCTCTATCCGACCTATCATTCGGGACTGAAGGCGATTCTGGTCGCCGAGAAAGAACCCCCCACTGGCTGACTGCGGCATTAGACCTTGCCCATTGGTCATTGAGCAGATATATATGCAATCCTAACCCTTGTAAATTTAACCCTGAAGGAAATGACCATGGCGATTGAACAGACTCTATCGATTTTAAAACCCGATGCGACCCGTCGCAATTTGACGGGAGAGATCAATGCTCGTTTCGAGAAATCCGGCCTGCGTATCGTTGCCCAAAAACGCATTCGCTTGACCATGCAGGATGCGATGAATTTCTATAAGGAGCACGAGGCTCGCCCCTTTTATAAATCCCTCTGCGAATTCATGTCATCCGCCCCGGTCGTGGTTCAGGTTCTGCAAGGCGAGGATGCGATTGCCGCCCACCGCAAGGTTCTTGGCGCGACCAACCCCGCCAATGCCGATGCTGGTACGGTTCGCAAAGACTTCGCCCTGTCGATCGACGAGAATTCGGCCCATGGTTCGGATTCCGCCGCTTCTGCCGCCCGCGAGATCAGCTTTTTCTTCTCGAGCCTCGAGATTGTTGGCTAAACTTCAAACAGGTCACAAAACTATAAATTTGTCATTCTGAGCTTAGAACAGTCCGAGCCTTGCGAGGGTCACTGTTCTTAGTGAAGAATCCAGAAAAACTTAACGCCTTTACCTAATAGGTTTTTCTGGACTCTTCGCTTGTCTTGCTAGGCCCGTCGCTTCGCTCAGGGCAAGCGCGACGACGCTCAGAGTGACATTGACAGAGTTATTGGTTTCGCCGAATTGCATTCCCGTCCCCCTCTACATCCGCCAGCGGAGATTGACGGTAAAGACCCGACTCGACCTTTCAAATTTTTGCAGAACCCCGGTTCCGCCGATGGTGTCATAGCTAAAATGGGGGTTGATAGCAGCACCTGTTATCAACCACCCCACATCGATTCCGCTATCCAGGTCGATAATCAAGCCATTGCTTTTTGACTGATCCCAGACAAAGCGCGGGATATAGGCTTCATAGGGTTTGGTTCCAGATATATCATGGGCATAGGCGACACGAAGTTGCAGCCATTCTCCGGCGGAATTCTCGTAATGCATGATCATCCCGGCCATGGTGCGTAACAGAATATTGGTGGGTTTGATGGTATTGGGCGGGTCGCTGTCATAGCTGATGGCGACGCTGGTGGTAAGGCCGATAAAGGGGGCGAAATGGCTGGGCTCTTCCTCGTTGTTAATCGCAATTCCAAAATTAGTAATCCCAATATTGCGACCGTTCGAGATGAGATTACCAACCGCTCCCGCCCAACTTACCCCAACCCCATACCAATCGGGAGCAATCCCCAGACCCTGCGCCCGCCGAAAAAGCGGATCAACCGCTATGGCATTGCCCGCGCCATAGGTGCTGATAACTTGACCGCCAAATTCGGGGATGACGAGAATCTGCGGCGGATCAAAAACATCATCGACCGTCCAAACCTCGGACAAGACCGGCAGATTGGCGTCGATTAACAGCGAATCCGCAGGATCAATTTCCTTATTGCGTGGAATAAAGGGATTGTAGTTATCTTGATTGCTGCTGCTTAACCGATTCCTCTTTTCATCAATGGCCCCGATTGGATATTTAGTCTGGGGGATGATCATGGGGTTGTCGTACTGGTGAATCTCCAATTCCTTTGAGTCAAGAATCAGACTCTGGTTCTGATCCTTTGATAGTGTCGGAATGGTCAAACCATTGGTTTGCGGTGGTGGCAATATCGGCAAATCATTGAGCTTAAGCGGATAGGGTGGCTCGGCCCGACTGAACTGAGCAAAGACTATTCCCATGAGCAGGAGGGTAAGAAGAACCTTAAGCCTGTGGTTCGGTAATTGTTTTTTTAACCTTCGCGGCATCCCTTGAATCAGTGCAATTCTGACCTTTGTTTTTATTCTTGACCACCGCTGATTGGATTCAACTATCATTGGGCTGCACTGTTTTGGTGGGTTTGAACGATCATTCGGGTCCTAGTCTAATCCCTTTACCCTAAGCCTTATAGCTAAAAAAACATTTTTGTATCAATTGGTGATTAAGTTTAAACTGCTAATAGAATAATTGGTTCCTGATCGGGATCGGGTTACAATGGCCAGGACGGGATTATAATGAATCGCACCATCGAGACCATCAGCAAGCGACTTGCCAGGATATTTATCATGCCTCGGCTGATGCGCTATATTGCCCTCAGGGTAACGGTGATCAGCCTGTCGCTGCTCTGTATTCTTTTTGCCGTGGTCTGGCTAAGCCAGAGTCTGAGGTTTATTGACTGGATGGTCAACCGAGGCCTGCCCTTCTCGATTTTTTTATATCTATCGGTCTTGATTACGCCTAATTTCTTGACTGTGATTTTGCCTATCGCTCTCTTTATCGCGGTGATTTTTGCCTATCAGCGACTGCTGGGGGACAGCGAGTTGGTTGTAGCGATGGCTGCAGGCTATAGCCCGATTCAGCTGGCCCGACCGGCCCTGATTGTCGGGGCCTTGTTTACCGTCCTTGGTTATTTTTTAACCCTGTGGGGACTTCCCGTTGCCTATCATGCCTATAAGAATACCGAATTTACGATGCGTAACTCCTATTCTGGCGTGCTGTTGCAGGAGGGGGTCTTTACCGCCCTCGAGGCCGGCAAAACCATCTATATCCGCGAGCGGGGGGCCAATGGAGTTCTCTATGATATATTACTCAGCGACGATTCGACCCCCAACCACTCGGTGATAATCACGGCCCATAGTGGGAGTTTTTTAAACACCCCAACCGGCCCCAAGATTCACCTGATTAAGGGTAACCGACAGGAATGGAACTATTCCAATGGTAAGGTGGGGTTCCTATATTTTGATGACTATACTTTGGACATTCAAAAGCTAGAAGCTATTCAACAGCTTCGCACTCGGGTTGCGACCGAGCGATTTGTCCCTGATCTGTTTAAACCCAACGACACCAAGGACGAAAGTTTGCGCAGCATCTTCCGAGTGGAGGCCCATCGCCGACTCGCCTCCCCCCTGTTGATCTTGGCACTGGTTTCGGTTGCTCTCGTGGTGATCTTGACCAATAGTAACGCCCGCGTCGGTCAAGGTCGGCGGATCATGGTTGCGGTTTTGGCGGCAACAGTCATCGAGGTTCTCCAGAATATCTGGACTCAGAATGCGGTTAAATTCTCGGCAATAATTTCCTTGATGTACTTAACGCCAATCCTTAGTTTTACCCTGTGCATCATGCTGCTGGGCGGCTTTGGCGAAGGATGGAGAATGAGGGCTATTGGCGTAAAAAGGCTTTTTGCGCAAAAACTCCTGACTAGAAATAGAGCCTAGCCGCCCCTTGGTAACCGTAAAAGAAATTTTGATATGACCAGAATTCTTCCGATCTTGATTTTTCCTGAACCACGACTTCGCGGTCGCGCCAAGCCGGTTATTGATTTTAACCCGTCGCTTGATGAACTGGTCGCTACCCTGTTAAAGACCATGTATGCCGCCCCGGGAATTGGTCTGGCTGCGACTCAGGTTGGAATCATGCAGCGGGTTGCGGTGGTCGATTTGGGGGAGGAGTCGGGAATGGACAAACCCTTGATTCTGATCAACCCCGAGATAACCTGGCGCTCAACCGAAACCTCGAGCTATGAGGAGGGTTGTCTTTCCCTGCCCGATTTTTATGAACCGGTCTCGCGGCCTCAGGCGATAAAACTCCGCAACCAGACCAGCAAGGGCGAGAGTCGAACCTTAAACGCCGAAGGACTGCTGGCCACCTGTATTCAGCACGAGATGGATCACCTCGACGGGGTTTTATTTATCGACTATCTCACGCCGCTGAAACGCAATATGATCGAGCGGAAATTGCGTAAACAAAAACGACTGGCCGAAACATTGTGAACGCCTTCTCTTCATCATTTCGGCTTGGTTTTTTTGGCACGCCCGAATTTGCCGCCGTGGTTTTACAGGCCCTGATCGCAGCGGGGATCAGACCATCGATTGTCTTCAGTGGGCCGCCGCGACCGCGCGGACGGGGGATGGAGTTACAGCCGTCTGTGGTGGCTGGACTCGCCATGAAGATGGGACTGCCCACCGTCACCGCCACCGATTGGCGCGATCCGTCGGGGGAGGCGCGGCGGAGATTACAAGAGGCCAGAATCGACCTCGCCATTGTGGTTGCCTATGGCCGGATCATTCCCGCCGAGGTCTTGGTCATTCCGCCCCTCGGCTTTGTTAATCTCCATGCTTCGCTGCTGCCGCGGTGGCGCGGTGCCGCCCCGATTCAAAGGGCGATCCTGTCGGGAGATTCTGTCACCGGCGTGGGTCTGATGCAGATGGCGGCCGAACTCGATAGGGGCGATATTTTAGCCGAGTCTAATATAGCCATTGAGTCCGGTATGACGGGTGGCGAACTTCACGATCGGTTAGCCGAGCTGGCAGCCAGACTTATGCTTGATAATCTGCCGTCCCTGCTCAATCGGACTCTGGTCGCGGTGCCGCAGTCTGAAGTTGGGGTAACCTATGCCGCCAAGATTACCAAGGAATTGATGTCTATCGACTGGAACCAAGCCGCCATCGAAATTGACCGTCAGGTTCGCGCCTTTGCCCCCAGCCCCGCGGCCTGGACGATCTTGGCGGGGGAGCGGATTAAAATTCTGGAGGCTCGGGTCGATAGTTCACCCCTCGATTCGCCCCACCCCGCCGGGACCATTGTCAACAGCGACGGATGGGTCAGCACTGGTAAAGGAACCCTGCAACTGATGACCATTCAGCGGGCTGGCAAGAACCCCATCGCCGCGGCCGAATGGATTAAATCGGCTTCATTAATCGGCAAGAAATTCTCCACCCCCGAGTCGCCATCATGAGTGCGGCAAATTTCCGCTATGCGGTTCTGGTCGAATATGATGGAACCAACCTGGTCGGCTGGCAGAGGCAAAAAAACGGCATTGGAGTACAGGAGGTTATTGAATCAGCCTTGAACAATCTTACCGGATCTACGGTTGCGATTCAGGCTGCTGGTCGCACCGATGCTGGGGTTCACGCCAGTGGGCAGGTTGCCCATTTTGACCTTAATAAACAATGGCCGACCCGTCGCTTGATCGAGGGGTTAAACTATCACCTTCGCCCCTTTGCCATAGCCATTATCGATTGCCGCGCGGTGAGCGGCGATTTTAGCGCGCGATTCTCTGCCGTTCAGCGGCAGTATTTTTACCACATCCTTACCCGCACGGCTCCGGCGGTTTTGCAGGCGGGACAGGTCTGGTGGTTGCCGCGACCTCTGGCCCTTGAACCGATGCAGCAGGCGGCGGCACTGCTGGTTGGACGGCATGACTTTACCAGTTTCCGTGCCGCCCAGTGTCAGGCCAGGTCTCCGGTTAAAAGCCTATCGGAACTATCACTTTCGTCGATTAGTCTGGAAGGGGGGCTGGAAACCCGAATCACCATTACTGCCCGTGCGCCTTCTTTTTTGCACCATCAGGTGCGGAATATGGTTGGGAGTCTGGTTCAGGTTGGCCTGGGTCGCTGGCCGGTCGAGCGGATGGCTGAGGCCTTGGCTGCCCGTGACCGTAGCCGCGCCGGGGAGACTGCGCCGCCGCAGGGCCTGGTCTTGGCGCGGGTCTGGTATCCCGAGTTGGATTTTTACGAAAGGAGCGACGCCAGCTTAACCTGAGGCCGCGCCCCGAGGTGAGAGATCACCTCACTCGCCGCCAAACTCCCCAATCTGCCCATCGCCACCGCCTCCAGTCCATTGACAAGTCCAAACAGAACCCCAGCAGCATAGAGGTCACCCGCACCAGTCGTATCGACCAACTGGGTCGGGGCAATGGCATCAATGACATAGTGGCCTTGCTTGGAAATAATGACCGAACCCTTGGCACCGCGGGTTACCGCCACCAGTTCGCAATGGGTGCGAAGTTCAGCCACCGCCAGATCATAGTCAGGCTGCTCGGTCAGGCTGATGGCCTCGGCCTCGTTGGCAAAAACAATATCGACATGATCGCTGACCAGTTCACGGAATTCGCTGCGGTGCCGCTCGACGCAAAATGAATCAGACAGGGTCAGGGCGACTTTTTTGCCCGCCTGATGCGCGGCCTTGGCGGCTGCCAAAAAGGCAAGCTTGGCCTGGGGCCGATCAAAGAGATAGCCCTCGAGATAGAGAATCTCCGCCGCCGTAATCAATTCATAGTCAAGATCAGCCGGATTCAAATGAACCGAAATTCCCAAATGAGTCGCCATTGTCCGCTGGGCATCGGGGGTCACAAGAATCATACAGCGAGCGGTTGGCTCGGCCATCAATTCAGCGGTCAAGACCGATTTGGGTTTGGCAAACTGCACCCCTGACGACCGTAGGTCCCGTTCAAAAACCTGCCCCAGCCCATCATTATTGACCTTGCCAATATAGGCGGGCTTGCCGCCAAGCGAGGCAAATCCAACCATGGTATTGGCTGCCGAACCGCCGGAGGTTTCGGAACGGTTGCTCATTCTTTGATAGATGGCCTCTCCCGCCCTGGTATCAATCAATGTCATCCCACCCTTGGCGAGACCAAGTTCGACAACCAGTTGCTCGGGGACAGTCGAGATCACATCGACAATCGCATTGCCGATTGCCGTTACTTCGATTTTACTCATCTATACCTCGGTTGTTAACAGGTGATTGATTGCCTGGATCAGTTTCTCGGCCCGCTCCAGCGATTCCTCGGCCTCGGGGTCGTTCTTTTGCGCAATCAGGGTCGGATGGTGGAACAGATACCAGGCGGGAACCTCGGCCCTAAATGTCGTTGATGAAGGGGCAATCTGTTTAAAGGCCGCCGTAATCAGGGGCAGCAGCCTTGTCGTCTCAAGGTCGAGCGGTTCCTCATCCTCGGCCGGAGCCTCGGCATCTTGCAGACTATAGGCATTGGTGACCAGCCGCATGTAGAATTCAGGGACAAAAACATCTTCAATATCGGCCTCCTCTCGCTTCAAAATCTGGGCGAGATCGAGGCTGGGCAGGCTGCTCGGCAATTGGGCATTGCTCGATGATCGCAGAATCACCGCACCGGTTTTGGACAGGTCTCTCACATCGCCCTGTTCAGCGGCATTGAGCGGCATGAGCTGGGACAGTTGCTCCATCCAACCAATGGATTCGGGCATGGGGCAGAGCTGCCAACGATCGTCCAAACCAACCCGACCCGCAGCAATAAGTTGCCCCGACCAGGAAGATAGATAGAGCGACTCCTCGAGCCGCGACAGCAGTAACAGCGGCCGCGTCACCAGCTGAGACTTTAACTGGGGTGAAATTCTTGGCGGGAGATTCGGTTCTGCTGCCACTGTTGATGGGGCTTCAGTCTGATCGGTTTGACTCGGCTTGGGTTCGCCAGACTGTGAGGGTGCGAGTGCGGGTGACTGGGAGGAATCATCAGCCATGGCCTCGTCCTTTACAAAATCGCTGACCGTCGCAACCGCCTCAGGACCCTGCACCTCGGCCGCCGAAGACCCTACCTCCACCGCATCGGTGAATGCCGGGGAATTCTCGGTTTCGCCCTCTGGCTCAGTCGAATCGATCAGCGACATTTTGGCTATCTCGAGATCATCCAGTCTTTCAAGAATATCGACGCCCCCATCTCTGGCATTGTCTCGAGCGTTATTCCCGCCGCGATCCTGTGAATAATGGCTTCCCTTATGGGGGAGATTATGGCCATTCCAGACCCCGGCGGCTTGAACCGGCAACAGGGTCTCGCTATCGGCGGCGGCAAAATCACTCAAGACCGAGGCACAGCCATTGTTGGGATTGATGGCAATCAACCGCACATTGTCGGGCGAGCTGATCATAAAGGGCGAATGGGTCGTATAGATGACCTGAAAATGCGGAGCCAAATATTCATAAACATAGAGCAACAGGTCTTCCTGACCCGCACCATGGAGGGTCAGGCCCGGTTCATCCAACACCATGATGATCGATTCCTGCCGCCGCACCAACAGGGCTGCCGCCATCATGAAGGAGAAGAACCAAAGCAGGCCAGTACTCCGTTCCGATAGCTGGACCGAGACGCGATTGGACTGGTCCTTGACCCGCACCCGCGCCATCATCCCATGACTGCCGGGGGAATTTTCGATGGCTTCGGTCTGATTGATTCTGATCTCCACATCCAGATGGCGGTTCTGCGACCAGCTGGTGGCGAGTTGCTGGGTGATAAGGTTGGAAGCCGATTCACAGCGGGCATTCAAGGTTTCATAGCTGCTGGCAAATATCGACTCATTGGGGGCAATGCCAGCATAGGTCAAGAAATCAACCAGCATCCGCTCGCCCTGACTGATGGTCGGATCGCCCTCTTCGATTCGGGCATTCCAATTATCAAGCCGAACCTGCGAGGCCATAATCGGATAGTCGCTGATCAACATGAATCGCGGCAACATCAGTTGCAGAATCTGTTCGGTGGTCAGGGTCGCATTCTTGCCCGGCAAGGAACGGAGTCGCTCCAACAGTGATCTTTGCTTATCGGTGGGGGCGGTCAGATTCTCTAAGGCTCCGCGCAGTTCGCGGGTATTTTTGATCTCTCCAAGGCTGCGTCTTTCGCTATAGCCGAGATTCTCGTCATTGAGCAGAAATTCGGTGATACTTCTTAGTCTCAAAGGAATCCGCCATTCGATCTCTGGTGACCCATAACGGCGCAGGGCCGTGACCTGATCTCGGGCCAGGGCATCGGGGCCAAAATAGGCGGCAATGGCTTCGGTCTCGGGCGATTCGAGTTGCCAATGGGTCTCGATCACCACCGCCTCCTCCTCGGGGTGCAGTTTACGGTAATTGAGCCAGTGGCGGCGCGGATAGTCCCGCTCGCGGTTAAAAACAATCGGATGGGAAGAATGGGGATTGAGGCCGCAGAGAGCCTCCAGCATCGAACTCTTGCCCGATTCATTCTTGCCGACCAAACAAAGAACCTGCTCCAGAGTCACCAGACCTGAATCTTCGATATTCCGGAAGTTCGTGACGCGAAAATTAATCAGTTTCATCCGCTGTTTCCTAATCTTTGTTTTTTATATTTTTTGCCTCAAACCCTTTATCACCCGACCATCCAGAATAATCAATCCCATGGCAATGATGGCAATTCCAACCATGGTGAAGCCCGTAAAGGATTCGCCCAAGACCAAAACCCCAAGCAAGGTCGCCGATACCGGAACCAAATAGGTCACCAGAGCCACATTGGTCGCCCCAGCCATAGCCAGAATACGGTAATATAAAATATATGCCAAGCCAGTGGCAATGATCCCAAGGGCAAGCAAGGATGCCACCGCCGCAAATGATGGCATGGGCAATTGCCAAGGGCGATCCATCACAATCATCAAGGGCAAAAGAATTACTGAAGCGATCACCAGCTGGGCCGTCGCGGCAAAAATCGGCTCGACCTTCATCGACTTGAACCTCTTGCCATAGACCCCCGAGACGGCATAACAGGCGGTGGCACCAACAAAGGCCAGTTTCGCCAAACTATCGAGAAGGTGATTCTCCGATGGGGCCGAATGTCCCGCAATGACCGGCGCGACCATCGAATCCTTCATGCCGATTAATATAACCACACCCAACAGAGAGGTAACAATACCAATCGCCTTTGGCAGGGTAAGTTTCTCGTCCCGCGTCGCAAAATGGGCCAGGGCGGCCGTCCACATCGGGACGGTGGCATTTAAAATTCCGCCCAGACTCGATGAGACTCGGGTCAAACCAAAGGCAATCAAACTGAAGGGCAAGGCGGTATTAAAGATGGCCATAATGACCATGCCGCGCCAGACCTTGGTTCCCCGTGGAATCTGCACCCGCCACAGATAAAGAATCGGTAGCAAAAACAAAAACCCAATAAAGACGCGGCAAAATACCATAGTCAAGGGCGGCACTGCCGTCAGGGCAATATGACCATAGAAGAATGAGCCACCCCAACAAAACCAAAGTATAATCAACAAACCCCAGGCCTGTGAACTCAAGGTTAGGTTGGTTTGATTGACGGCTGGATTTTGCGACATAGGACTCTCGGTGCTTTGATTCAAAAACAGATTATAGCGAGATTCCTATGCCAACTGTTAGTTTATTCACGGGGAGTTATCGTAACAAAAAACTAATCTGTCTGGCTTTAATGGATCTCTATAATCCGTTTGCTTGGGAATTAAGCGACAAAAGTGTGAGAAAGGGTTTTGGGAGGTTTTAACATTCCCAAAATCCTCATAGCGTCGTGCGTCAGCACGAGGCTATCCAGCGGGGGGAATCGAACGAAGTGAGATGGGGGGCCAGACTGTCTCAAAATGAATTTCGTGGTTCTAATTCAACAAAAAACT
>JASGCE010000058.1 GCA_030054295.1 Minisyncoccota bacterium | reverse complement strand
CAGTAGTACATTGTTTTTATGTGGAAAAATGGACTCTTCGCTTGTCTTGCTAAAGCTTTTGCTGCGCAAAAGCCAAGCGCGACGACGCTCAGAGTGACAAGTTTTTTGTTGAATTAGAACCACGAAATTCATTTTGAGACAGTCTGGCCCCCCACAAATTTTAATCTAAATTACGCGCCAGAGTTTTTTAATTCTCAAGTGAAGAGAGTATAGCTTTAAATTCTGTCGATTCAATGGATTCATGCTAAACTGGCATTGGTTTTGCAAACCCTTAAAAGGGGCGTGCAAAGCCGATGGGCAAAAAACCAGATTTGAGATTAAACCATGGCAGTTGAATCACGGGTAAGGCAGCAGGAGGGGGTTGATTTTGCCTCCGACATTTCGACCTCTCGCTACGAGGGGTCAGAGGTGTCGCTGGGTCGTGCGGGTCGAGTCTTGATCTCCCCCGATCGTCCGATGCCAGAGTTTGATTCCCCCCATGCCAAGGCCTATAACGCTGTATCGCGGGTTGATTCATCGCGCTCGGTCATTGCCTTGATTTGCGAGCCCAATATTCCGCCGCGTTTTGATGCCATGAGCAGGCTGCGCGGGTTTCACCTGCCGGGGTTGCTCAAGGTGCAGGACTGGGGTCTGGTCACCTGGAATAAGGAGGGTGGGCGCAAATTCGTCGTTGTCATAGATCGCCCCGGCGGGCAAAGGGTATTTACCGATCTAACCCGCGAATCCAAACCCCTATCCGAAGATATCATCATCCACGGATTTATGCAGCCGGCCATGCAGGTTTTGCGGGAGATGCAGCAAAGGAATGTCAGCCATCGCAGCATTCGCCCAACCAATCTTTTTTACAGCGATTCCTCGAGCAAAACCATCGTGCTTGGTGAGTCTGTGACAACCCCGCCAGCCTATGACCAGCCCGCCCTGTTCGAGCCAAACGAAAGTGCCATGTGTTTACCGATTGGGCGGGGCATGGGCTCGATCAGCAGCGATCTCTATTCCCTTGGTGTGACGGCATTGTTCCTGTTGCTTGGGCATAATCCAGCGATGGGCATGTCGGAGAGTGACCTGATTGCCCGCAAGATCGAGGCTGGCAGCTATAGCACACTGGTCGGAATGGCGCGGTTGCCGCTGGGGATGATGGAGGCCCTGCGCGGACTCTTGAATGATGACCCGCGCGATCGCTGGACGGTCAATGAACTGGACATGTGGCTGGCGGGACGGCGACTGAGCCCCAAACAGCCGCGAATGCCGCCCCATTCTTCGCGGCCATTTGAATTTATGGGTAAGGAATTCTATTCGGTGCGCGCTCTCGCCGCCAGCTTCGCCGAGAACTATGAACAGGCGGTCAGTGTTGTTCGCTCCAAGAATTTGGATGCCTGGATTCGCCGTGGCGTTGGCGACGAAAAATGCGCCAATGCCCTTCAGGCGGCGGTGACCTCGACGGCCAGTTATATCTCGGGTCGCTGTGGTGAAGATCGTTTGGTGGCGCGGGCCTGTATTGCCCTTGACCCCTCGGCCCCCATTCGTTATCGCGGAGTCGGGATTGCGGTTACCGGACTGGGTTCGGCCCTGTCAGCGAGTATGGATAATCCCGACATGCGGCAGGTGATCGCCGATATTGTCAGTGCCAGGCTGCCCAATCAATGGGTCGCGGCGCAGGAATCACCGAATGGCGAAGACCTGCGGATCAGCCAATCGATTGAGGTCATTCCGCCCTTGACCGATGCGACAAAACTCGGGGGTGGGATCGAGCGGATTCTCTATGAATTGAACCCGACCGAGGTCTGTCACTCGGCCCTGCTGACGGGTAATTTTGTCACGGAGATCGGCAGTTTGATTCCGGTTCTCGACGAGATTGCCCGTCGAACCGATCGCCCAGAATTGGTTCTGGATCGTCATCTGCTGGCCTTCTTGGCGGCGCGGTTAAGGCGCATTAACGAGGATATTTTTCAAGCCGTGGGCAGCACAAGTCCCGAGGCGAGAAGTCTTGCCATACTCCGATTGTTATCTGGGGTTCAGGAACAGGCTGTAAGTCCGCCCGCTCCCCATTTGGCGCAATGGGTTCTCTCCTTGCTTGGTACTGTAACCGCCAGTTTTCATAACGAAAAGAGACGGGTTCGGGTGCAGGAAAAACTGGGTCGCGCCGCCAAGACCGGTCGCCTCATCGAAATTCTGCGGGTCATAGACGATAATGCCGAGCGCAATGCCGATAACCGTGAATTTACTCGGGCGGTTAATGAATATCGCAAGCTTCATCGGGACTCGGAAGGTTTTGATCAATTTATGGTCATTCGCAACGAAGATGCGCGAATCCTGGGCGAGCAGATTGCGGCGGCCTTTGGCGGGATTACAGTCAGTATCAGTATGGCGATACTTTTATTAATTTGGTTTACCTAAAGGAAATGGGATTGCCATGACAAACTGGTCACCGCGAGCAGCGACGATGCGAAGGGCGCGCCGACGAACCTATCGCGTTCCAAAACTGGCTTGGATCTTGATGATTCCCTTTGGCATTTTTGCCATGCCGAGTTTGATTCTCTTGTCGATAGCGATGCTGCCGACCTTTGGGGCCCTGGTATCGGATCGTCGGACAGAGAAATATGCTGCCACCTGTGTGGGGGGCTTTAACCTATCGGCGACCCTCCCCTATTTATTTATGCTTTGGGGCGAAGGGGGGGGGATGACCCCGCTGAAGCCGATTCTTGGTAATGTTTGGATGTATCTGGTGGTCTATCTGGTCTCGGCGATTGGCTGGGGGGTCTTTTGGGCCTTTCCTCAGATCATGACCAAAATATCAAACTGGCACAGTATGGGCGAATATCAAGACCTGCAAAAACGCAAACAGGAACTGCTGGATGAATGGGGCCTCGATCTGGCGCAGGAGGTCGAGAAGATCAATAACGAAGCGAAGAAGTAAATTACTTGAGTCTTTGCCAAAAAGAATCTCACTTTTGTTTAGTTTAAGATGAAGCCTGTTAAAAAACAGCCTTGATTGGATGCAAGGCGGAGCCTTGCTGGATTTTTAAGGCGAAGCCTTAAATGGGTCTGGGCGAAGCCCAGCCCGCTTGCCCAATTGCTAACACCTCTTACTTGTCATTACCCGCGCGAAGAGACGGGTAATCTCGCTTTGCTTTCAGAGCGTAAAAAAGAAAGCGAGATTCCCCGTCTGCGGTTGCCCCGTAGACGGTGCAACCTTGCGGGGAATGACAAAAAAGGGGTGTTGGATATAGAAAACAGCGCGTTCTTATGAATTATTTACCCTTACTCGCATCTTTGCTCACTTTGTTCGCAAGCTCGCAAGGATAAATAATTCATGGGAGTAAACGAACGCGCTTCAAATCACACGATAAATTTGGAATTGCCCTGGGTGGGGAAGTACCTGCGGTGCTTCAAATGGTTAAACCGACTGTGACTCCCTAATTTGGGCTTCGCCCATTGGCTTGCAGCCAAACCGCTTTTCTTTTTCTTATTTGTTGAGGGCCTTCTCAAATGCCTCCTGCAACCAGCCCCAGGCTTCAAATTCAGCGGCTCCCGCGGTTTTCTGCACCCTTATCGCCAGCTGTTCAAATTCGCGGGTCAGCTCGCGGGCAGGGGTGCGGTTAAATCGGCTGACCAGAATTGCCGCCTCGATCACGGCCGACTGAGCGCGGCAAAATCCGCCAAAGGCTTTTAACTGCTGCGATTCGACCACAGTGCAGCTGAACCTTGGTCGTTCGGAATTGGTGCCAAAGGCCGCAGCCTTTACGACCTGATAGCTTAAGGCCGCCGCAACTCGGGCCTCGCCATTGTGGTTCGAAAGGTTTATGGTTGGCCAGTCGCGGCGACCGGTCAGACAGCCGGCGAAAATTCGTACATCGTCACAGATATTGACCACCGCAGTGCCGCGCCGTATCAGATTATCAAGGCTGCGCGATGGCGCAAAGGGAGCCAGGCTGGCACCGGCTGGCATGGACTCGCTGGCGGCATTGGGCTCGGTCAGGGTAAGGCCCATGGGGGCTAGGTGAATCGAGCCGTCGGGATTGACCGTGGTTAAGATAATTTCTAGGATCATCGGGCGACCTTGCCAGAAAAAATCAAAAAATGCGAGACTATGATTGACTCTGAAGCCCAAATTCGCTTAATTCTGTGCAGGCTGTCCATTTAACCGCGCTGCCTGCGCCACAAGAAGGGTTCCTGCGGGAACAAATGTCATGAAAGTTGTCAATTCCCTAAAGACCATGAAGACTCGCCACAAGAATTGCCGCGTCGTCCGCCGCAAGGGTCGTGTCTATGTCATCAACAAGACCAACCCACGGTTCAAGGCCCGCCAGGGCTAGGTTTCCAACGGCCTTGACCCATAGGATAGGATTGCCTTTCGCGGCATCTATTCTGTGCTGTCCTTGACATTGCCCAGAGTCAAGATAAACCTTGTCCCCTTTGGCTCGAGATTAACATAGTCGATGGTTCCCTCCAGCGACTGGAGCAGCAGTGACACGACGATACTGAGCCCCAGGCCACTGCCGCCCTTCTGCCTGCTGGTGGTGAAGAAGGGTTCAAAAATCTTTTTGCCGATCTCGGGTGGAATTCCGCGGCCATTGTCGCTGAATTCGATGACCGCCCTTTGGTTTTGCGCAAAGGCCTTGACGGTAATGGTTCCAGATTCGCCTTGGTTGAATCCGTGGTTGATGGAATTCATCGACAGGTTGCTGAGTACCTGCCACAGACTATCGGGTCTGGTTGCGATCATCAGCTGCTCGGGCAGTTCGAGTTCGAGCCGATGACCAGCGCGGCGAATCTCGAGCTTCAGGCTGTTCATAATCTCGGTAATCACCAGCGACAGATTGACCCGACGGGCCGGGGCCAGCTGCGGTGAGGTCGAGATCTGTTTGAGATTTTGAATGAGGCTGGTTGCCCTTTGAATCGTGGGTTTAATATGCTGGCTGGCATCGCGGCAGATTTTTAAATTCTTCTCGACCAGAGACATTTGAATGGCCAATTGCGGATCGATTAAGTTGGTTTTTTGCGACTCTATGATATCAGTGACCTTTTGAATCTGTTTCTCCACCACCGAGGTCGCGGTGAGGGCAACCCCGAGCGGTGTATTGATCTCGTGGGCGACCCCGGCGACAATTCGCCCGAGAGTCATGATCTGCTCGTCATGTTGCTGCTTAGGGTTAGGGGCTGAAGTCTGGATTTGACCGACTGGACTATCGCTCTGGTCTAAGCCGCGAACTATGGCTAGTTTTTGTTTCAGCTCACGGATCTTATCTTCCAAATCCCTAATTTGGAGCGAATAGAAATGGTTCGCCGATTGGTGGTGCAGTATCATCTGTTTAAATTCACTCAGGCTGGGAATGCGCCGCAGGGTGACGCATTGTTGAATGCACCTAAGACCACCAATCAAGACCAGCAGAGCAATAAAATAGTGCCAATAATCACGCCAATCGATGGTGCCAGCCTCAGGTGGCGGTCGATAGTCGAGACTCCAGCTCTGGTTAAAAAACCCAATCGCTTGGCTGAGACCTGCTGTTCCCGTAACCGCGGTTGGATTACCCTGACGGGGGGAGCGGTCATTGAGGCTATAGCTACCATCGGGAAAATCATCAGGGCGAGGAGAGATCAATTGATCCAGCCACCGCTGAAGATTCAATTCGGCGACGACTATATCGCACTGAGGCGTTAGTTTTTGCTCGGGGAGCAACAGGTGGCCATAGGTTGGGGTGTAGTAAAATGGCAAGAGAATCTCGGGGCTGGCGGTGATCCCTTGACCATTGCCAGCCTGATCGAGGGCGAACCTAAAGGAGGGTCTTTGATCAAGTTTTACCGAAGTGATGGGCTGTTGTGTGCGGGCCAGGGACTGTTCAATGGTGACCCTATCTGATTCTAAATGAAGCCAAAACAGCGACTGAATATAGGGAAAATCCCCCAGCATCTGATTGCCCAGCGAATTGAACTTGGCGATTGATTCGGTATTATGGCCCCAACAGCCTCCGGCCGGTAAGAAGGCGCTGTCAAGGCGATTGGCCTGGTTTGCCAAATCATTGCTTAGGCTTTGCAAAGCAATCACGCGCGAATGGGTCACCGCGGTTTGTCGGGATCGACTCTCGTCCCAGCCCTCGACCAGAATCAGAATCAAGGCCAGCGGCAAGGCAAGCAGGACTGACGCATAGTTGCCGACCATCAAACCCCTCTGCTGCCAGCGGCGGAAGGGGGGGAGAATTTTATTAAGGGATGAGAATTTCATCCCTTGATAATAGGAAATTAAATTTAAGATAGTCTTGGGATAGGGATTAGGGTTTTAAAAAATCAAATTTGTAAGGTAAGAATTGCAAAAAACTAAAATTGCCATTCTTATTTATAAGATCCGAGTCAATTTGCTTATAATTTGTTGGGGGGCGGATGCCCCCCATCGAGCTTCGCTCAATTCCCCCCGCTGGATAGCCTCGTGCTTACGCACGACGCTATGAGGATTTTGGTAATGTTTAAACCTTTCGATACCCCTCATCGCCCCGTCGGCGTAGGCCGACATAACTCAGAAAAGCAAGGCGATCCAGCCATCGGGGGGAGTTGCGTAGCAACTCGGGGGGCCAGACTGTCTCAAAATGAATTTCCTGGTTCTAATTCAACAAAAAACTTGTCACTCTGAGCGTCGTCGCGCTTGGCTTTTGCGAAGCGAAAGCCCTAGCAAGACAAGCGAAGAGTCCATTTTTCCACATAGAAACAATGTACTACTGGAACCATGGATTCTTCGCTAAGAACAGTTAACCGAGCTAAAGCTCGGACTGTTCTAAGCTCAGAATGACAATTTTTGGTCTGAGCTAACCCCTTACAAGCATTTTGAGACAGTCTGGGGCGTCAGCCCCCTCTTGTTTTGCATTCTAAAAGTAGGGGCGGATGCCCCCCATCGAGCATCGCACCCCTCCCCCCTTTAATCGATAGTTTATCAAATTCTGGCACTCTGATTATCTCGTCAACCACAGACAAGGTGCCACCATGAGCGACATAGGTCTTGATGCCCTTCCCGGCCAATTCTATCCCGATCTGTCAGCCGTAAAAACCAGAGCCAAACCGTTGCGGGCCAAAAATTCAACCGCCATCGAGATGGCTCAAATCGAGCTTGCCCCCTTCTGTATTCCGCTCAAGCGGTTTTGGTCAAATCCTATGGGCAATCACCCGCAGCAGGTAAGGTACTGTCTGGATGACCATAATCACCTGCTCAAATTTGCCCATGGCGATGCTCGATTTAAGCAGTTTACAAGCCGTAAAATTCACCAGCCTGAATTCTATGCCCTGCTTCGCACCCTGGCCCCAAGATTGACCGAGGTTCATGACTATGGGATTGGGATTGGCTATCATTCGCAACTTCTGGCAACCATGCGCAGCTTTAAGGGGATGGCCCATATTTTTGCCCTTGAAGCGGATTCTGCCAATGCCGCCCAATCGCTTGCCGAGCAGCTTGGCTCCCTGCGCCGACTGATGATTCATGGTCAGGCCGGATTGGATGGTTTTAAAACCAGGCCCTCGTTTCGCCGAGCAAAATCATCCTTGCTAAACCTGCCTCTTCCAGACCTGGTGCGGCTGGATCTAAGTTGCGACCCGATCTTTTTACCGATCGAGGTGAATAGGGTTATCGCCAAGGCGCGGCCCTTGATTCTGCTGCATCTGCCGCCTCAGCCCCTCAGGCGGGATCGGGTCTTGACCTGGCTCTATGGCAATGATTATCGGCTCTTTAGCCTGCACCTTATCAAGTCGCGGCCCAGGAATCTGGTCAGCCTGAAATTCAACCCGCTGAATATTGGCGAGATATTGGCCGGCGATAGTGCAGCACTGGGGCGAAAAAACAATTGGGAAAGACTTGGACTGCTCGCGGTGGCCGAGGAGCGAAGGCGCGATTGGTTTTGACCCTCGGTTAAGTAGCCCTTAAATATTGGGCTGCATTATGCATTAAATCTGTGTACAATAGCCATACAAAGAAATGCCATAGCGATCAGGTCTTAAGGGCAGGTCGCCGGGCTTTGCAAACCGTTGCATTCGGAGTATGGAAGATTATGGTCAAGGTTGGGCTGGTCTGTGATGTCAATCTGATTGGTCTCGTTACCTATCATTGTTTGTCAGAAAAATATCTCTATGCCGTGGCTATGGGGGCTGGGGCGACGCCGGTGATTATTCCCGCCCTGGTGCAGCCAAGCCATCAGGGTCAACCAGTCTATCAACCCAATCTGATGGAATGGCTGGATGATTTAGATGGAGTTATGTTTACCGGCAGCCCTTCGATGGTCGAGCCTTCTATCTATGGTTGTGGTGTGGAGCGGGAAGATACCCTGCTTGATCGCCAACGGGATGCGGTCAGTCTCCCCTTGATTCGCGCGGCTATCGAACGGGGCATTCCCTTGCTGGCCATCTGTCGGGGGTTCCAAGAGCTGAATGTTGCCCTGGGCGGAACTCTCCATCAGCAGATTCAAAACCTGCCCGGCAAGATTGATCACCGAAGCTACGAGAAGCCAAATCTAGATGAACTCTATTCCCCAACCCATTATGTCAATCTGGTCCCCGGGGGCGCCGTGGCCAAAATGGCCGGGGTTGAAAAGATGTTTGTCAATTCGGTTCATTGGCAGGGTGTCGATCAATTGGCCCCGGGGCTGACGGTGGAGGCCTCCTGCGCTGACGATGGAATCATCGAGGCGGTGCGGGTTACCAATGCCAAGGCCTTTGCCCTCGGCTTCCAATGGCATCCCGAATGGAAATTCTGGGACGATGAATTTGGCAAAAAACTATTTAGCAGTTTTGGTCAGGCCGCCCATGACTATGCGCAATCGCGGCGGTTTAGCCATCAGGCACGAATCTCGGCCTAGGATTCAGTTGAAACCGATAGGGGAATTCGACTATGGTGGCGAGGATTGGCATTCTTGATTGCACTGGGCAAAAACTGAATAACCGAACCGAGGATCTGTCGTGAACGAATTTATCAAAGAGGTAGAGCAGGAAATTCGTGCAGATCGCTACGAAGAACTGTGGAAAAAATATGGTAAGTGGTTGATCGCGGCGCTGGTTCTGGTGGTTCTGGGGACGGCGGGATTTGTCGCCTGGCGCAATTATCGCTATGAACAGAATGCTACCCAGGGTGCCGAGTTGATTGGCGCACTCAATCTAATGGATCGCGGTGATCTTGCGGGGGCGACGGCGGCCCTCAACCACCTGGCCAAGAATGGCCGGCCGAGCTATGCGGCCCTGGCCGAACTGCACGAGGCCCAGGCCCAGTTTGCTCTCGGCAAGACCAGTCAAGCCCTTGGCATCTATAGCACCATTGCCGAGAACAGCAGTTACGATCCGATTTTCCGTGACCTGGCCCTATTGTTATCGGGCTATATTTGGGTTGGTTTGGAAAATCCTGAACTCTTGGAGGCAAGGCTTAAACCGATCATGGCCAAGGATAATCCGTGGCATTTTGGGGCGATTGAATTGCTTGCCCTCAGTCAGATGAATGGCAAGAACTATGCTAAGGCGCGGGAGATTCTGACACCCCTGTCACAGGATAGTGCTGCCCCAGCTGGAATCAAAAGGCGGGCGGGAGAATTGCTCAGTACCCTGCCAGCGGTTAATGGCTAGAACGGATGATGCGTCCATGACGAATCCTAAAACGAGAATTTTGCCGAGCGGCACTTCGCTGTTACGGCTGGTTGGTTTGACGGTTGCAGCGGTGGTTCTGCTCGGCTGTGCCGATGATACGGGCAATCCGCCCGCCAAGAATCTTCGCATTGCGGCCTTGAATATCGATACGGATGCCGATAGTAATCGGCTGAGTAAAGATATTCAGGTCGATTTACCGACGGCTCGCCCCAATCCGCAGTGGAGTCAGGCGGGGGGCAATTCGACCCATACCATGTCTCATCTGGCCTTTGGTCGCTCGCCGCGCTTGCGCTGGATTACGGATATTGGCAAGGGTCGAACCCTAAGCTCCTATCTCTTGACCCTGCCGGTGAGCGATGGCAAGCAGGTCTATAGCCTTGATTCCAAGGGCATGGTCTCCTCGATGGGTCTTTTGAACGGCGAGATCAAATGGCAGGTTGAGCCCGATCCCCCGGGCGGCGAAACCCGATTTACTTCCGGAGGCCTGGCCGTCAGCGATGGAAAACTGCTGGTGGCGACGGGGAACAATGATCTGGTTGCCCTCGAGACGAGCAATGGTCGAGTCCTGTGGCGGCAGTCCATGTCGGCTCCGATTCACACGGCCCCGATGGTCGTCGATCAAAAGGTTTTTGCCGTCAGTGTCGAGAACGAGGTGGTGGTCTATGCCATGGCCGATGGACGGAAACTCTGGTCGCAACATGGAGTTCCTAACAGTGCTGGGTTGCTTGGGGTTGCAACCCCGGCGGCCAGTAATGGCGTTGCGGTGGTGGGATTCAGTTCGGGCGAACTCTATGGAATCCTGACCGAATTGGGACGGGTCATCTGGTCAGACAGCAGCGTCCCGCAACGAAGGGTGGAGGCGGCAGCAGCCTTGCCTGATATAATCGGCAGTCCTGTACTCGATCAAAATCTGGCCATTGCGGTAAGGCATAGTGGAGGCACCTTCGCGGTTGATATTCGCAATGGCGAGCGAATTTGGAACCGCCAAATTGCCGGCGATAATCAACCCTGGGTGGTGGGGAAATTTATCTATATTGTTTCGACCACGGGGCAGCTCTATTGTTTACAGCGCGATACGGGCAAAACGGTCTGGCAGGTTAATTTGCCACGGGTAAACAGCCGTGATCCCAGCAAGTCCATCAGTTGGGCGGGGCCAATCCTGGCGGGGGATCGGCTGATCTTGACCTCCAGCCATGGGAAGTTAATGATGCTCTCGCCATTTGATGGCAGTTTTGTTGCTTCTTATAATTTGCCGCAAGGGTCGCGGGTTGCGCCGATTGTGGTCGATGGGACTCTGCTGGTGCAGACCGAGGGCGGCTATTTGATCGCCTGGAAGTGACAGTTTTTTTACAAGATAGTTTTGGTAAGGGGCAAGGGAATGTCTACCGAGAGGCATCATCCGACGGTGGTCGATCCTATGGCGGTGCGGATAGCCCTGGTGGGGCGACCTAATGTTGGCAAATCGACATTGTTCAATCGCTTGGTGGGTCAGAAGCTGGCACTGGTCGATGATACCCCTGGAGTCACAAGGGATTTCCGCGAGGCCAAGGGTCGGCTTAGTGATCTCAGCTTTACGGTGATTGATACGGCGGGTTTGGATGCGATTGATCATGAATCGACTGAACTGGCGATTCGAATTCGGGAACAGACTCATCGGGCGATTGCTGCGGCTGATATATTGCTCTTTATGATCGATGCACGGCAGGGGGTTACTCTGCTGGATCGGTTGGTGGCTTCGCAACTGCGCGGAGTCAATCTGCCGGTGATTTTGGTTGCCAACAAGGCCGAGAGTAAACAGGCCTCGGCTGGTCTTTACGAGGCCTATGAATTGGGATTGGGGGAGGTGATTGCCCTCTCCGCCGAACACGGCGAGGGGATGGCTGATCTCTATCAGGCCTTGACCGAGAGGCTTCATTTTGACGCCACGCCGCAAAATTTAAAAAAGAATCGAAGGTTGGTAGAGGCGGTCGAATTGCTCGATTCTGGCGATTCCGATGACGAGGAATTTGACCCAGACTCCGACGAGTTGATTTTGGCCGAGGAGGAGTTTGCGGCGGAGAATGAGACTCCGCGCAATTCGGTGGAAAAACCCTTGCAGATGGCGATCATTGGTCGCCCCAATGTGGGTAAATCGACCTTGGTCAATCGCTTGATTGGGGAGGAGCGAATGCTGACCGGGCCCGAAGCAGGCCTCACCCGCGATTCGATTGCGGTGGCCTTGAATTTTGAAGGTAATTTCTTACGGATTATCGATACGGCGGGTTTGCGGCGGCAGGCTTCGGTCAGCACCAAAATCGAAAAACTGGCGGTTGCTGATAGTTTGCGGGCGGTGCGATTTGCCGAGGTGGTGGTATTGGTGATTGACGCGACGGTTGGCTTTGACAAGCAGGACTTGACCATTGCCGGGCTGGTTGCGGATGAGGGTCGGGCGATGGTGGTTGCGGTCAATAAATGGGATGCGATTGGGGGTGAAGAAAGGCCGATTGTTTTGCAGGCGATTCGCGATCGTTTGACCGAATCGCTTGGGCAACTGCGCGGGATTCCGCTCGAGACCATCTCGGCCAAGACCGGGGCGCGTTTGGATAATATGTTGCGGTCGGTGGTGGCGCAGGAGAGGCTTTGGTCGAAGCGGGCGACGACGGCGGATATTAATCGTTGGTTGGCGGCGGCGACTTCGCAGCATCCTCCGCCCTTGATCAATGGTCGGCCTTTGCGGTTGCGGTATGGGACTCAGATTAAGTCGCGGCCTCCGACCTTGGCGGTATTTACTTCGCGGCCGGCGGAATTGCCTGATTCCTATTGTCGGTATTTGATTGGCAGTTTTCGGGACCATTTTGGTTTGCCGGGGGTTCCGATTCGCTTGGTTTTGCGCAAAAGCGCGAATAAAAACCCCTTTGCCGATGGCAAGGGGAGGGGTTAAATTAGTGAATTCGGATGCAAGGCGGAGCCTTGCTGGATTTTTAAGGCGAAGCCTTAAATGGGTCTGGGCGAAGCCCAGCATTAACCCGCCAATCGGTGAGGGTCGCCAACCGCCCGAATGGGCGGACATTATATCAATGTGCAAAACTTGTGAAGCTGCCCCTCCCATAGTTTAACGACATGAAAAGGATTATGCGGGGCAGTTCGCGTTTTGCAAGCCGAGCCCGAACCGATGGCGTTCGTTGGTCTGTTCCAGCGCGTTCTTATGAATTATTTACCCTTACTCGCCTTTTTGCTCACTTTGTTC
>JASGCE010000256.1 GCA_030054295.1 Minisyncoccota bacterium | reverse complement strand
TTGGAGCGGGTGAAGGGAATCGAACCCTCACCACCAGCTTGGAAGGCTGGAGCTCTACCATTGAGCTACACCCGCTTAAACAACAACGGTCAGACTATAGCCATTTACCCAATGACTGTCACTTAAAAACGACACTAGCCGCGGTGGTGAATGATTCGGCGGAAGGACAGGGCCTCGGCAATGTGATGAGCCTCCACCGAGGCCGCGGCCTCGAGGTCGGCAATGGTGCGGGCCACCCGCAAAATCCGATGATAACCCCGTGCCGACAGTCGCATCTGCTCGGCTGCCTTGGTCAGCAAGGCCTGTCCAGCAGCCGACGGAGCCGCCAGAGCCACCAGTTCCTCCCCGTCCAGTACCGCATTGGCCTCCATACTGGCATGGGCCACCGCCGTTTGACCGCGATGGGCGATCAATCGCTTGCGTTGCACCAGCCGCGCCTTGGCAACGCGAGCCGCGACAACCGCACTGGCCTCGCCGCTCGATCTTTGCGCCAATTCCGACGGCGGCACGGCATTGACCTCGACATGAATATCGATCCGATCAAACAGCGGGCCAGAAATCCGTGACTGATAGTCGGCCGCGCATCTGGGGGCCTTGGCCGAGCCACAGCCCTGTTGCTCATCTCGATTATAGCCACAGCGACAGGGATTCATCGCCGCCACCAGCTGCACCCGTGACGGATAGCTAATATGGTTATTGGCGCGGGCCACCGTCGCCCGTCCCGTCTCCAGGGGTTGGCGCAGCGATTCCAAAACCCCGCGCTGATATTCCGGCAATTCATCGAGGAACAGAACGCCACAATGGGCCAGGCTGATCTCCCCCGGCCTGGCGCGAATGCCTCCGCCAACCAATGCGGCGGTGGAGGCGGTAAAGTGCGGGTCGCGGAAAGGCCTTTGCCGCAGCAACCTTCCACCCGCGAGCTGCCCAGCCACCGAATGAATCATCGAGACCTCGAGGGCCTCGGCTGCCTCAAGCGGCGGCAGAAGCCCCGGCAAGCGGGCCGCCAACATCGACTTGCCCGAGCCCGGCGGGCCGATCATCAGCATATTATGCCCACCCGCCGCCGCAATCTCGAGGGCTCGTTTGGCCGATTCCTGCCCCTTGATGTCGCGCAAATCGGGGAGGTTGTCGGGTGCCTCCTCGAGCCTCGGTTCGGGCGGCGAAAGAACCTGGGTTCCCTTAAAATGATTGATCAGTTCGAGCAGACCATGGGGAGCCAAGACCTCGAGCTCACCTGCCCACCGCGCCTCCCCGCCGCAAGCCGAAGGGCAGATAATCCCGCGACCAGACCGGGCCGCCGCAAAGGCCGCGGGCAAGACCCCAACCACCGGGGCAATCGAGCCATCCAGGCCTAACTCCCCAAGAACAATATAGTCGGCAATATCCTCCTGCGATATGATCTCCATCGCCATCAGCAGACTGAGAGCAATCGGCAGGTCAAAATGAGAGCCCTCTTTAAGCACATCGGCCGGGGCCAGATTAACAACCACCCGCTTGGGCGGAAAAGACAGGCCGAGGGCTGCCAAGGCCGAACGGACCCGCTCGCAACTCTCCCGCACCGCCTTGTCGGGAAGACCAACCACAATAAAGGCTACCGCGCCACTGGTCAGCTGCACCTGAACCTCGATATCGAGAATCTCGATACCCTGTAAGGCAACTGTGCTAACACTCCCCGCCATCCGCGACTCCCGATTGATTGTGATCACAGAGCCACTATATCTTGCAATTTAAAATTGTCTAAAAAATTCTTGCTTGTGTGGTGGATTTAAGTTTTAATTATCGAGCTGCTAATCTGGACTATGATCTATAGTAATTGACTGTCGTTATGGAAATTGAAAATGAAAAATCAAGCTATGCAATTATCCTTTGATCAGATTGAAGCGAATCAAAGTTTTGTTAAGTCTGAAGTTAAATTTAATTCTTCGCTTAAACTCCCACTTTTCCCATCACCTACCGTTAGTCGCTTTACATTTATTGATTTATTTGCCGGCATTGGTGGCTTCAGGATTCCGTTGCAAGAATTAGGCGGTAAATGTGTTTTTACTTCTGAATTTAACAACTATGCCAAAGCAACCTATTATAATAATTTTGGCGAGATGCCCGCTGGCGACATTACCAAAATCAATGTCGAATCAATACCTCAACATGATGTTTTGACTGCTGGATTTCCTTGCCAACCCTTTAGCATCTCGGGAAAGATGCGCGGCTTCGAGGATTCAAGAGGTACTTTAATTTACAGTATATTCAAGATTATCGAAGCCCATTCGCCCAAGGTTATTTTGCTCGAGAATGTAAAACATTTGGTACATCACAATCAAGGCAAAACCTTAAATTTTATAATTTGCCAATTAAAACAATTGGGATATTTCGTCAGTTGGCAAATATTGAATGCTAGTGACTTTGGTGTTCCCCAGAACCGTGAAAGAATTATTTTGGTTTGCTCCAAAAAAGGTGAATTCAACTTTTCTTTATTACCAACGATTAAGTCTAAACCTTTAAAAGATTTTTTAGATACTAACAATATCTTTGAATATCTGAATGAACCCTTTACTTTAATTGACAACTATAAGCAGCAGCCGAGCGGCTTAATTTTTATTGGTTACCGCAATAAAAAAATCCGTGTAGCGGGCGTGCGACCAGGTACCGAGCATTTATCGCGTGTCCATAAACAACCCAATCGTATTTACTCTGCCGAAGGTTATCATCCCGCCCTTCCATCGCAAGAAACTTCGGGGCGGTTTTGGATCTATCTGAATGGCTGCGTCCGGAAATTAACCATCACTGAATGTTATCGAATTATGGGATTTCCAGACCATTTTATCCGAACTACCAACAGCTCGGAATCCTATAAACAGATTGGCAACAGTGTTTGTATCCCTATGGTTAAGGCTATAGGCGAGCAAATTTTGGATCAACTGTTATGAGTGACCAATCCATTGATCCAAAAGAATTTCTGGAAACTGAATATCAGAAGGCCATGGA
>JASGCE010000057.1 GCA_030054295.1 Minisyncoccota bacterium | reverse complement strand
TAAAGTTCCTTTGTATTAAGCATTTTCTTCCATCTGCCCCGTCATACTAAATTGCCCATCGCCGTAACTATTGTCATTTGCCTTTGACAAACCCATGGGCGAGATCAATATTCCATTGATATTCGCGCAAGGGTAAAGAAATTTACTTCTTTTTTCCTTCTTTGCGGAGGATTGTCTCGGTCTCGTATTTAATACCCTTGCCCTTGTAAGGTTCTGGGCCACGCCAGGCGCGAATCTCCGAGGCTACCTGACCCACTCGCTGCTTATCGGCACCGCTGACCACCAACAGAGTTGGCTTTTCGGCGGCAATGGTAATGCCTTCGGGAATGGGAAATAGCACATCATGGCTATAGCCAAGATTGAGCTTAACCTGCTTGCCCTCGACGGCGGCCTTATAACCAACGCCATTGATCTCGAGCCGCTTGGTGAATCCGGTGCTGACCCCGATGACCATATTCTGGATAATCGCCCGCGAAGTTCCCCACATGGCCCGCGCAATCTTGGACTGTTCCTTCTTGACTTTACTGGGTGGCGTGACCACCACCAGATTGCCCTCGACGCTGATGGTTACCTCGTCCGAGAATCGCCGTTCCAGCGATCCAAGCTTACCCTTAACCGAGACCAGACCCGCATTCACAGCAACGGTAACCCCTGCTGGAATCTCGATCGGATATTTTCCAATGCGTGACATCTATAACTTCCTTCTCTGCCGAGCGGCAGAATTCTCAACTAAACGGTTTTTAGAAGACGCTGCACAGAACCTCGCCGCCGACATTGGCATTGCGAGCTTCAAGATCAGACATGACCCCCTGCGGAGTAGACAGGATCGTAATACCGAGGCCATTATAGACCCGACCGAGATCAGAAATCTTTGTATAGACTCGGCGACCTGGAGTCGAGACCCGTTTGATCTCGCGGATAACCGGAGCCCCTTCGTAATATTTAAGCTCGATGGTAAATTCCTTCACCCCGCTGCGAAGCTCGGTTTCGCTGTAGCCGCGAATATAGCCCTCGCGCTGCAAAACCTCGAGCACATTGCTGCGAAGCCGCGAAGCCGGAGTCGATACAACCGCCATCCGCGCGCGTTGCGCGTTGCGAATACGGGTGAGCATATCGCCCAATGGATCACTCAGTGACATGCCAATGCCTTTCTAACCGCTTTCATAGTTACTTACTATAACTTTCCGACCTTAAAATTACAAGGTCACCAACTCGATTTAACCATTCCCGGAATCATTCCCGTCGAGGCCAGTTGCCGCAAAGCAATTCGTGACAGACTAAACTTGCGGTAAACACTCCGCGAACGACCTGTCAATTCACACCGATTGCGAATCCTGTTCTTGGCGGAGTTGCGTGGCATCTCAGCCAATTTAAGCCGCGCCGCAAACTGTTCTTCAGGCGAAAGCTTTGGATCATAGGTCGCCGACTTCAGTCTCGCCCGCTTTGCCGCATAGCGTTTGACTAATTCACGACGGTGTTTATTTTTCTCGATCGAACTGGTTTTTGCCATTTTAAAATCCTCTGTCTTCGCAAATCTTCCGGCTGTTATCTTTACCGCTTTATGGACCTATTGGGTAAAGGGCATGTTAAAGCCCTTAAGCAAGGCCCGCGCCTCCTCATCGGACCTGGCCGTCGTCACAATGATAATATCCATACCGCGAACCTTATCGAGCTTATCATAATCGATCTCGGGAAACACGATCTGTTCCTTTAGACCCAGGGCATAGTTGCCACGACCGTCAAAGCTTTTGGGATTCACGCCGCGGAAATCCCGCACCCGAGGCAGAGCAATGGTAATCAGCCGATCCAAGAACTCGTACATCCGTTCGCGGCGCAAGGTCACCTTGACTCCCAGCGGCATCTGTTCCCGCACCTTAAAGGCGGCAATCGATTTCTTCGCCAGGGTCTTGACCGGCCTTTGACCGGTAATCAGGGCAATCTCGGCCGCCGCCGCATCGACCAGCTTACTATCCTGAGTAGCCTCGCCAACGCCAACATTGACCACGATCTTCTCCAGCCGCGGCACCTGCATGATATTCTTATAGCCAAACTCGGTAATCAAGGCTGGACGAAGAGTCTCGAGATATAGGGTTTGATAGCGGGTCTTCATAATCAAGGGTTCCTTTTCCCACTAAGCATCAATGGTTTCGCCCGAGCGTTTCGCAAAACGAACCTTGCGACCATCCTCGAGTTTCTTATAACCAACACGGGTTGCCTTGCCATCCTTGGGATCGATCAAGGCAACATTGGAGACATGAATCGTAGCCTCCTTCTCAATAATTCCACCGACTGTGGTCTGGGTTTGTTTCGTATGGCGTTTGACCATATTAACACCGCGAACCTTCAGTCGCATCTCGGTGGGCTGGACCTCGAATACCTCGCCAGTCTTGCCACTATCCTTGCCAGTGATGACAATAACCTTGTCACCCTTTTTAATCTTGAGCTTAACCATCACAGCACTTCCGGAGCCAGAGAGATAATCTTCATAAAATTCTTAGAACGGAGTTCACGGGTCACTGGCCCGAAAATGCGCGTTCCAATCGGTTCATTCTGTTTGTTAATCAATACCGCCGCATTGGTATCAAAACGAATTAAACTGCCATCATCACGACGGATTTCCTTGGCGGTGCGGACAATGACCGCGCGATGAACATCGCCCTTCTTGACCTTGCCGCGCGGAATGGCTTCCTTGACCGAAACCACAATCACATCGCCAACCGAGGCAAATTTGCGCTTCGAGCCACCCAAGACCTTAATACACATAACCCGCTTTGCGCCGGAATTATCTGCGACCTCGAGGTTTGACTGCATCTGAATCATGACTAGGCTCCCTTACCGGTCTTGAGGGCATCGCTTTGATCGACCAGAACCTCCCAAGTCTTGGACTTGGAGATCGGCCGACATTCCCGAATGACCACCATATCACCCGTCTTATAGCGGTTGGTCGCGTCATGCGCCGCGAATTTTTTGGAGCGCGTGATAAACTTCTTGTAGATCGGGTGCATAACCCTTCGCTCGACCGAGACCGTAATGGTCTTATCGGCCTTATCACTGACTACAATTCCTTGCAATTGCCGTTTTGGCATGATTATGCTCCCGCCTTTTCGGCCAGAATGGTCTTAATCCGCGCAATATCGCGCCGCACTTCCCGCACCCGAGCCGTGTTGGTCAGCTGCTGTGAAGCGACCTGAAACCGAAGATTAAACCGCTCCTTTTGCAGCTCCAACAATTGATCCTGCAATTCGTCGCCGGTTTTAAGTCGCACTTCCCTAGCCTTAACCTGTTTCATCTTCAGCTCCACCGCTACAGTCTTACTACGATAATCAACATTTGTCGTTCAATAGTCGATTTAGCCAATCGGTTGATTGGCAAACCATCATTGTTCCTCGCCCAGCCGCTGGACAAATCTTGTATGGATCGAAAGCTTGGCCGAGGCCAGTTCAAAGGCCTTCTCCGCCAGTTCCTTCGGCACGCCGTCGATCTCGAACATAATCCGACCCGGCTTAACCCGCACAATCCAGAATTCAGGATTACCCTTACCCGAACCCATTCGGACCTCGGCAGGTTTGGTCGAAACTGGCACATCCGGGAAAATCCGAATCCAGACGCGACCGACCCTTTTGATATGCCTTGTCATGGCGCGACGAGCCGCTTCAATCTCTCTCGCCGTGACGCGGCCAGGTTCCACTGCCTTAAGGCCGAAGGCGCCAAAATTAAGCGAAGTCCCGCCCTTGGCCAGGCCGTGGATACGACCCTTATGTGCCTTGCGATATTTCGTCCTTTTAGGTTGCAGCATTTTTACTTCCTAACTATTCTTTATCACTTACCGCCGCCGATTTACTGTGCCGGCCGCGAAGATTGGGTTTCGTTGATCCTTTTGTCCTGAGCCATCGGATCATGGGCCAAGACCTCGCCCTTAAAGACCCAGACCTTAACGCCGCAGGTGCCATAGGTCGTAAAGGCGGTCGAGGTGCCATAATCAATCTCCGCCCGAAGAGTATGCAGAGGGACTCGACCTTCACGGTACCATTCAGTCCGCGCAATTTCCGCCCCGCCCAAACGACCCGAGCAGTTGATCCTGATCCCCAAGGCCCCCAGACGCATGGCCGATTGTACCGACCTTTTCATTGCGCGGCGGAAAGCAATCCGTCGTTCCAGCTGTTGCGTGATGGCCTCGGCAATCAAGGTCGCATCGATCTCGGGCTTACGAATTTCCAAGATATTCAGAGTCACTTCGCTGCTGGTCATCTTGGCCAGTTCAAGGCGGAGCTTCTCAATATCCTGACCCTTTTTGCCAATCACAACCCCCGGGCGAGCCGAATGAATCGTAACCCGGCAGCGTTTGGCTGGCCTTTCGATAACCACGCGGCTGACACCGGCTGCGCTCAGTTTCTTCACGAGATATTTGCGAAGTTCAATATCTTCGTGCAGCAAACCGGCGTAACCACGGTTAGCATACCAACGCGAATCCCAAGTGCGGTTAATACCGACTCGCAGACCAATTGGATTTACCTTTTGACCCATTATTCGTCTCCCTCTGCTTCCCGTACCACGACGCGCAAATGCGCAAAGGGTTTGATAATCTTAGCACCGCGACCACGAGCGCGGGCATGAAACCGCTTCATCACCATCGCCGTACCGACCGAACATTCAGCAACATAGAGTCGGTTGACATCCAGCTGATGATTATTCTCGGCATTGGCAATTGCTGACTGCAGGGCCTTACGAACATCATTCGAAATTCGCCGCGTATTGAATGTCAAATCGTTCAAGGCCCGCTCCACCTTCTTACCGCGAATCAAGGCGGCAACCAGGTTGAGCTTCTGCGGACTGGTGCGCAGATTGCGCACTACCGCCATAGCCTCGTTCACTTTTAATTGCCGTGGCAATGAGGGTTTGCTCATAATTACTTCCTTTTCGCCTTCTTGTCCGCAGCGTGACCATAATAGGTACGGGTTGGCGCAAATTCGCCAAACTTGTGTCCGATCATATTCTCGTTTACCAAGACCGGAATAAACTTGTGGCCATTATGCACACCAAATGTCTGACCGACAAATTGCGGCAAGATGGTCGACCGTCGTGACCAGATCTTGATAACTTCGTTTCTGCCCGATTCGCGTTGCTTTTCGGACTTCTTCAAGAGATAGCCGTCAACAAACGGGCCTTTCCAAACCGAACGAGTCATACCCACTTGCTCCTATTTACTTGCATGACGGCGGCGCAGAATGAGCCTGTCCGTCTTCTTGTTACTGCGAGTCTTCTTACCCTTGGTCGATTTACCCCAGGGTGTAACCGGATGACGACCACCCGAAGTACGACCCTCGCCACCACCGTGCGGATGGTCAATTGGGTTCATCGCCACGCCGCGAGTCACCGGTTTAAAGCCTAACCAGCGCATCCGACCAGCCTTGCCATAATTGACATTCTGCTGATCAGGGTTAGAGACCGAACCAATGCTGGCCATACATTCGCCGCGAACAATCCGAAGTTCACCCGAGGCGAGCTTAAGCTGGGCATAGCCCTGGTCCCGACCAACCAACTGGGCATAGGTTCCCGCCGACCGAGCCAGCTGTCCACCCTTGCCAGCCTTGAGTTCAACATTGTGAACCAGGGTGCCGACCGGAATATTCTTAAGCGGCATTGCATTGCCGGGCTTCACATCGACCTTCTCTCCCGAGATGACCGAATCGCCAACCTTAAGCCGCTGCGGGGCAATAATATAGGCCTGACTGCCATCGGTATAGGTAATCAAGGCGATAAATGCCGTACGATTGGGATCATATTCCAGCCGCTCAACCTTGGCCGCCATATCGTGTTTGATACGCTTAAAGTCAATCAAACGATAGCGGCGTTTATGACCACCACCACGGTGATAGGCCGTAATACGACCGGTATTATTGCGACCACCAGACTTACGAAGCCCTTCGGTCATCGACTTTACCGGGCCACCCTTGTGCAGTTCAGACCGATCAACCAAAACCAGCTGACGAAGCGAAGGGGTAATCGGATTATAAGTGCGTAACGCCATTTGCTAGACCCCCGTCGAAACATCAATGGTCTCGCCAGCGGCCAAGGTGACCATGGCTTTTTTGTAATCCGAACGACGGCCCGGACGACCCTTGAAGATTTTTGTCTTACCCTTAACCCGCAGGGTATTGACCGCAACAACCTTGACATTGAACAGGGTTGCAACCGCAGCCGCAATGTCGTTCTTATTGGCATCCAAACGAACCCGAAACACAAGCTGATTATGTTCGTAGAGTTTGGTTGCCTTTTCGGTAATTACCGGAGAGCGAATAATGTCATACATCTCCGCCTTACTCAGTGTAGGATTTGCCTTTGTCATTTCAACCGCGCCTCCAGCTGTTCGACTGCCGCCTTGGTCATGACCAGACGATCGTGCCGAATAATATCATAGACATTCGCACCCTGCTGCGGCAGAACATCGATCTTCGGAATATTGGCGGCAGCGCGACGGAAATTCTCCGTCACCTCCGTGCCATCAATAAACAATACCGAATCCCAATTATTCTTGCCGAAAAGCTGTGCCAGTTCCTTGGTCTTGCCCGAGGCCGTTAAGCTATCGACAATGATCAAGTGACCAGACTTTACCTTATCCGACAAAGCAATCTTGAGACCGAGCTTACGAATCTTCTTGGGCAGATCAAATTCATGCGAGCGAACCACCGGCCCGAAAATCCTCGCGCCACCACGAAACTGTGGCGACCGCAACGAACCCTGCCGAGCCTGACCCGTACCCTTTTGCTTAAAAGGCTTTTTGGTCGTACCCGAAATCTCGGAGATACCCTTGGTCTTGTGGTTACCCGAACGGCGTTTTGCTAACTGCCAGTTGATAACCCGCGCCAAAATATCTGGCCGAATGTGAACGCCAAAAATATCATCGGATAATTCGATGGTTCCCTTGGCCTCAGCGGTCAAACTTTGAACTTTAAGCTGCATCCTTGCCTCCCTTGAGTGCGGCGGGGAAGGGAAGACCTTCTGGAGCCTTTGTTTTAACCGCATCCTTAATCGTCACATAGCCACCAGCGGAACCCGGAACAGCCCCCTTGACCATAATCAGACCGCGAACTGGGTCGGTCTTGACCACGGTAAGATTCTGAATGGTCACGCGCTCCACACCAAAATGCCCAGCCATCTTCTTGTTCTTA
Organism: Minisyncoccota bacterium; assembly: GCA_030054295.1. Taxonomy (GTDB): domain Bacteria; phylum Pseudomonadota; class Alphaproteobacteria; order Elsterales; family Elsteraceae; genus JASGCE01. The sequence continues at coordinate 5,752 of JASGCE010000057.1, read as the reverse complement.
AAGGTCTTGCCCGGGTCTTGACGATTACCGGTTGAACCATGAGAACGATGCGAAACCGAGACACCATGGGTTGCCCGCAAACCATGGAAATTCCACCTTTTCATACCACCAGCAAAACCCTTACCAATGGTCGTGCCTGTAACATCAATCGGCTGACCGGCGATAAAATGTTCAACCGACAGTTCAGCCCCAACCTCGATCAAGGCATCGGGAGAGACCCGAAACTCGACCAGCTTCATCTTAGGCTCGACCTTTGCCTTTGCAAAGTGACCGCGTTCAGCCTTGGTAACATTCTTGACCTTGGCCTTGCCAACGCCAAGCTGCACCGCAGTGTAGCCGTCCTTCTCAACCGTGCGCACTGCCACAACTTGACAATGATCGACCTGTAGTACCGTTACCGGCACATGTTCGCCTTCAGGTGTAAACACCCGAGTCATGCCAAGTTTTTTGGCGATCAGACCAGACCGCATTTGAGTCAACCCCTCTTCCAAATCACAGCTTGATTTCGACATCGACACCCGATGCCAAATCTAACTTCATCAAAGCATCAACCGTCTGCGGAGTCGGATCAACAATATCCAACAGCCGCTTATGGGTACGAATCTCGAACTGCTCACGACTTTTTTTGTCAATATGCGGCGAACGGTTCACGGTGAATTTCTCGATTTCGGTTGGTAAGGGAATTGGTCCCCGTACCCTAGCACCCGTACGACGCGCCGTATTCACGATTTCGGCGGTCGACTGGTCTAGAATCCGATGATCAAAGGCCTTAAGCCGTATTCGGATATTTTGACTGTCCATTACCCTAACTTTCCGCATTATTACAATCTATGCCGAGTCATAATGACTCGGCGGTTAAACTAACAATCCCTTAAGCGATGATCTTTGCGACCACGCCCGAGCCGACGGTACGACCGCCTTCACGAATAGCAAAACGCAGACCTTCGTCCATCGCAATTGGCGCAATCAGCTCGACTTCCATCGAGACATTGTCGCCCGGCATGACCATCTCGGTGCCAGCGGGAAGATGAACCATCCCGGTCACATCGGTCGTGCGGAAGTAAAACTGCGGACGATAGTTGGTAAAGAATGGCGTGTGACGACCACCCTCTTCCTTGGTCAGAACATAGGCCTCGGCCTTAAACTTAGTATGCGGGGTAATCGAACCCGGAGCCGCCAGAACCTGACCGCGTTCCACATCCTCGCGCTTGGTACCGCGCAGCAGCACACCGACATTATCGCCAGCCTCGCCCTGATCGAGCAGCTTGCGGAACATCTCGACACCGGTCACGACCGACTTGACGGTGGGTTTGAGACCGATAATCTCGACTTCTTCGCCGACCTTGACAATGCCGCGCTCGACACGACCCGTGACCACCGTACCACGACCCGAGATCGAGAATACATCCTCAATCGGCAGCAGGAAAGGACGATCCTTCGGACGGGCCGGCTGGGGAATATAACGATCAACCTCGGCCATCAATTTAACAATCGCATCGTGACCCAGTTCGGGGCTCTTGCCTTCCAAAGCCATCAATGCCGAGCCACGAACGATGGGAATATCATCACCCGGGAAATCGTAAGAAGACAGAAGTTCACGAACCTCCATCTCGACAAGTTCCAGCAGTTCGGGATCATCGACCATATCGCACTTGTTCAGAAACACCACCAGAGATGGCACACCAACCTGCCGAGCCAGCAGAATATGTTCGCGGGTTTGCGGCATCGGGCCATCGGCGGCCGAAACCACCAGAATCGCGCCATCCATCTGCGCCGCACCGGTGATCATATTCTTCACATAGTCAGCGTGACCAGGGCAATCGACATGGGCATAGTGGCGGTTTGCAGTCTCGTACTCCACATGGGCGGTGGAGATGGTGATACCGCGAGCCTTCTCCTCCGGGGCCTTGTCAATCTGGTCATAGGCGGTAAAGGTCGCCCCACCCGACTCGGCCAATACCTTCGTAATGGCCGCCGTCAGTGAAGTCTTACCATGATCCACATGCCCAATCGTCCCGATATTGCAATGCGGTTTATTCCGTTCAAATTTTGCCTTTGCCATGATCCATTTCCTGTCGCTGTAATTTCAGTTATCAAGGGCTTTGAATGATCCTTCATTCTCGGCACCCAATTTCACGCACAATCTTGTCTAATCTTCTTCTATCCTTAGCCAATGACAAGTCATTAGGCCATTTTTGCCTTAACCTCGTCCGCTACATTGGGCGGCACCTGTTCGTAATGGTCGAACTGCATCGTATATTGAGCGCGACCCTGACTCATCGATCGAAGGTTGTTAACATAGCCAAACATGCTGGCCAGTGGCACCATCGCCGTCACCACACGAGCATTACCCCGTGAATCCATTCCCGTAACCTGTCCGCGGCGACTGTTCAAATCGCCAATCACATCACCCATATAGTCTTCAGGCGTTACCACCTCGACGCTCATAATCGGTTCCAACAGCCGAGGAGCGCATTTTGGAATCCCTTCACGGAAGGCAGCACGGGCCGCGATCTCGAAGGCAAGGGCACTGGAATCGACATCGTGATAGGCCCCGTCAATCAAGGTTGCCTTGACATCGATCACTGGGAAGCCCGCGATAGTACCAGTGTCCTTGGAAGATTCCAAGCCCTTTGCCACGCCCGGGATATATTCTTTTGGCACGGCACCGCCGACGATTTCGCTGCTGAATTCAAAGCCCTTGCCGGGTTCAGAAGGTTCAAACCGCAGTTTAATTCTGGCAAACTGACCCGAACCACCCGACTGTTTTTTATGGGTATAGTCGATCTCGGCCATCTTAGTGATGGTTTCACGATAGGCAACCTGAGGCGCACCCACATTGGCCTCCACCTTGAACTCACGACGCATCCGATCGACGATAATCTCGAGGTGAAGCTCGCCCATCCCCTTGATCACAGTCTGACCCGATTCATGATCGACGGCAACGCGGAACGAAGGGTCTTCCTGGGCCAGACGATTGAGAGCGACACCCATCTTTTCTTGATCGGCCTTGCTCTTGGGTTCAACCGCGACCTCGATCACCGGCTCGGGGAATTCCATCCGCTCGAGAATGACCGGGTGGTTGGTATCGCAAAGCGTATCCCCGGTCGTGGTATATTTAAGACCGGCAAAGGCAACAATGTCACCCGTCCGTGCTTCCTTAATATCTTCACGGCTGTTGGCGTGCATCAGCAACATCCGACCAATCCGCTCCCGCTGATCCTTGACCGTATTCTGGGCATAGGAACCCGCTTCAATCGTCCCCGAATAGATGCGAACGAAGGTCAAGGAACCCACAAAGGGATCGGTCATAATCTTGAAGGCCAGCCCCGAGAAGGGCGCATCATCCTTGGCTTCACGAGATTCCTCAATTTCGGAATCGATCTTTCGTCCAACCACCGCACCAATGTCGGTGGGGGCGGGCAAGAAGTCTACCACCGCATCCAACATCGGCTGCACGCCCTTATTCTTGAAGGCGGAACCACAAAGAACCGGCACAAAACTATAGCTGAGAGTACCCTTACGGATACATTTCTTGAGGGCTGCCATGTCTGGCTCTTCGCCACCCAGATATTTTTCCATCACCTCGTCATCCTGCTCGACGGCCATTTCCAGCAGGCGATGGCGATAGTCGAGGGCCTTTTCCTTTAGATCGGCCGGAATGTCGGTCTCGTAAAACTCAGCACCGAGCTGTTCGTCTTTCCACAGGATTGCCTTCATCTTGACGAGGTCAACAACCCCAGCAAACTCGGCCTCCTCCCCAATCGGCAATTGCAGAACCAGCGGCTTGGCCCCCAGACGATCAACCATCATATCGACGCAGCGATAGAAGTTGGCACCAATCCGATCCATCTTATTGACAAAACACATCCGTGGCACGCCATATTTGTCGGCCTGCCGCCAGACTGTCTCCGACTGAGGCTCAACACCCGCCACCGAGTCAAAAACCGTTACCGCACCATCCAGAACCCGCAATGATCGTTCGACTTCAATCGTGAAATCCACATGGCCGGGGGTATCGATAATATTGATGCGATGGTCATTCCAAAAACAGGTGGTTGCCGCCGAAGTAATGGTGATGCCGCGTTCCTGCTCCTGCTCCATCCAATCCATGGTAGCCGTACCCTCGTGCACTTCGCCGATCTTGTAAGAACGACCGGTGTAATAGAGAATCCGCTCCGTCGTCGTCGTTTTACCCGCATCAATGTGCGCCATGATGCCGATATTACGATACATATTAAGGGGAGTAGTACGAGCCATGATCAATTACACTCTTTCGAATTCTACCAGCGATAATGAGCAAAGGCGCGATTAGCATCCGCCATTTTATGAGTATCTTCGCGCTTTTTAACCGCAGCACCGCGATTGTTCGCAGCATCCAGAAGCTCGCCCGACAGGCGATCAATCATGGTGGTCTCTGACCTTTTGCGCGAAGTCTCGATAATCCAACGAATGGCCAGGGCCTGGGCGCGATCGGCGCGAACCTCCACCGGAACCTGATAGGTCGCACCACCGACGCGGCGAGAGCGAACCTCAACACTCGGCTTAACATTGGTCAAGGCGTCATGAAATAGCTTCAAAGGCTCGGCCTTGGCCTTCTGTTCAATCTTCGACAAGGCACCGTAAACAATCGATTCGGCATTTGACTTCTTACCATCAAACATCAAACAGTTCATAAACTTGGTCAAGACAATGTCACCGAACTTTGCATCCGGTAAGACGACTCGCTTTTCTGCTGCTCTTCTGCGTGACATATTTTCCTCTTTTACTTAAGGCGACCGAACTCAATCATAGTGACCGAAATTATTTGGGTCGTTTTGCACCGTATTTTGAACGCCGTTGCTTACGATCCTTGACTCCCTGAGTATCCAGCGTACCACGGATAATGTGATAACGGACACCGGGCAAATCCTTTACACGACCGCCGCGAATCATGACCACCGAATGTTCCTGAAGATTATGACCTTCACCAGGGATATAGGAGGTCACTTCAAAACCATTGGTCAAACGCACACGAGCAACCTTACGAAGCGCCGAGTTCGGCTTCTTCGGTGTCGTCGTATAGACACGGGTGCAAACCCCCCGTTTTTGCGGACAGGATTCAAGGGCCGGTACCTTGTTACGAACCCTTTTTGGAGTCCGCGGCGTGCGGATTAATTGGTTAATAGTTGGCATATGCTCAGTTCCCAAGTTTTCCCGTTAAAGCAATCGATGTCTCAAATCTTGTTCGCCTAGTCTCATATCAAAGCAGACTGCGACTCTGCAAGAGTCTTTTTTACAAAACAAAAGCCCGACCGGGGTGCGCAGATCCTTACAGCGCATTAACCCAGCGTGGGAAAACTGATTCTAAAGCACAGGAAGCAATGATTGCCGCCAAACTCGTTTCAAATTTTCCAATGAAGCTCTGCGTCTCCACCCTATTATAAACCCCGTGAACCCATCAGCATCGACCTAAGGCCTTGCTAATAAAGACAAATACGGGGTTCAAGTCATTTGTGGACGGACAGGAACCTCAGCGGCAAGAGGGAAGATAAACTGCCAAACCCAAGCCGTCAAGTGATTTCATGCCAAGAATCAAAAATCTTTATAAAAGTCTTTTAAACCTTACCGCTAAAGACTCGTTTTTATTCTATAAAATTCCGTTCAATTGAGAGTGCAACAATTCAGGCTCGTAATTTTAACTAAAAATGTTGGGGGACAGACTGTCTCAAAATGAATTTCGTGGTTCTAATTCAACAAAAAACTTGTCACT
>JASGCE010000056.1 GCA_030054295.1 Minisyncoccota bacterium | reverse complement strand
GATAGCCTCGTGCTTACGCACGACGCTATGAGGATTTTGGGAATGTTTAAACCTCACACAACCCCTCATCGCGTTGCGAAGCAAGGCGATCCAGAGGGGGGAGTCAAGCGAAGCTTGACGGGGGGCATCCGCCCCCCACTCAAAAGAAAGATTTTTAATTTTTTTTAAAAAACCAGACTATATAAATCATGATTCATTCTTTTAGCCAGTTGACAGAGCAACAGTAAATCTCTATAGAACCATCAACCGCTTTAATCCAATTCTTTCGAGGTATCCTATGCCCCCACACGGGAGTGTCTCTCCCCGTGAGTCGGCTGAACAGCCAAGCCTGAACCGAGAAGCTTCAGGTGAATTGACTGTTGCAGCCAATGCCGCCCTAATACTGGCGGATGGTTCGGTTTTTTGGGGGCGAGGCTTTGGCCAGACCGGCTATGCCAGCGGAGAGGTCTGTTTTAACACCGGCATGACCGGCTATCAGGAGACCCTGACCGACCCATCCTATGCCGAGCAGATCATCTGTTTTACCATGCCCCATATTGGCATTGTCGGCACCAATAGCGAAGACTGTGAAGCCAAAAGACCCTTTGCGCGGGGATTAATCCTTCGTAATCCGATCGGTTCCAATTCAAACTGGCGCAGTCAGCAGAGTCTCGGCGACTGGTGCGCTGCGGCTGGACTGGTTGGAATCAGCGGCATCGACAGCCGCGCCTTGACCACCCATATTCGCCAGAATTCCGATCTCAATGGCGTGATTGCCTTTAACCCCAATGGTCTGGTTGACCTGGCGGCGGCGATGGGCGAACTGGCGCAGTTCGGTGGGATTGAGGGACTCGATTTGGCTGCCAAGGTCACGACGGCCGAGACCTATGGTTGGGAGCAGTCGCGCTGGAATATCACCCGCGGCTATGGCACCATCAAGTCACCGAAGTTTCATGTCGTGGTGGTTGACTATGGGGTCAAACACAATATTCTGCGGTGTCTGGCCAGCAGCGGTTGTCGCTTGACGGTGGTGCCAGCCAAGACCACGGCGGAGGCGATTCTCGCCCTGGCTCCTGATGGAGTCTTTTTATCCAATGGCCCCGGCGATCCAGCGGCTACGGCTGTTTATGCCACGCCGATTTTGCAGACATTGATGGCGCGGAATATTCCGATTTTTGGCATCTGTCTGGGGCATCAACTGCTGGGTCTTGCGGTGGGTGGGCAGACTCGCAAAATGCCGCAGGGGCATCGCGGTGCCAACCATCCGGTCAAGGAATTGGCGAGCGGCAAGGTCGAGATTACCAGCCAGAACCATGGTTTTGAAGTGATCGCCCAATCCCTGCCTGATGAGGCCATGGTCACTCACCTGTCCCTCTTTGATGGCACGGTCGAGGGATTCCGCCTGCGCGATAGGCCGGTTTTTGCCGTGCAATATCACCCGGAGGCCTCGCCGGGCCCGCACGATTCTTCGCCATTGTTTGATCGCTTTGTCGCCATGATGGGTGGGAAGTAAAGCCATGCCAAGACGCACTGACATAAAATCGATATTGGTGATTGGCGCGGGGCCGATTGTCATTGGCCAGGCCTGTGAATTTGACTATTCGGGGACCCAGGCCTGTCGCGCCTTGCGGGAGGAGGGCTATCGCGTCGTCCTCATCAATTCCAATCCCGCGACCATCATGACCGACCCTGAACTGGCCGATGCCACCTATATCGAGCCCATTACCCCTGACTATATAGCCAAGATTCTCGAGCTCGAACAGATCGATGCGATTTTGCCGACCATGGGTGGCCAGACCGCCCTGAATGCAGCCATGGCATTGGCGGATAGTGGCATATTACAGCGGCTGGGGGTCAAGTTAATTGGGGCCAGTCGCGGGGCGATAGAGAAGGCCGAAGACCGGCTGCTCTTCCGCAATGCGATGGAGAAGATCGGTCTGGAATCGCCAAAATCGATGCTGGCAACGACTGAGGCCGAGGCTCTGGTCGCGCTTGAACAGATTGGCCTTCCCGCCATTATTCGCCCCAGCTTTACTTTGGGCGGGCAGGGTGGTGGCATAGCCTATAACCGCCAGAAATTTATCGAGATTGTCAGCGAGGGTCTGAGACTATCCCCCAGCCATTCGGTGCTGGTCGAGGAGTCGGTACTCGGATGGAAAGAATATGAACTCGAGGTGGTGCGCGATTGCCACGACAATTGCATCATTGTCTGTTCGATCGAAAATATCGACCCGATGGGGGTCCATACCGGCGATTCGATTACCGTTGCTCCGGCCTTGACACTGACCGACAAGGAATATCAGATCATGCGCGACGCGGCCATCGCCGTATTGCGCGAGATTGGCGTCGATACGGGGGGTTCCAATGTCCAGTTTGCTGTCAATCCAGCCGATGGACGGATGGTGGTGATCGAGATGAATCCGCGAGTATCCCGCTCATCTGCTTTGGCATCAAAGGCGACCGGATTTCCGATTGCACGGATCGCCGCCAAGCTGGCGGTGGGCTATAGTCTCGACGAATTGGCCAATGACATGACGCGAGTCACCCCCGCCAGTTTTGAACCGACCATCGACTATATTGTCACCAAGATTCCGCGCTTTACCTTCGAGAAATTCCCCGGCAGTGACCCGACCCTCGGCACCTCGATGAAGTCGGTGGGAGAGGTCATGGCCATGGGGCGCAGCTTCGCCGAATCACTGCAAAAGGCCCTGCGGGGATTGGAGACTGGCCTGTCGGGATTGAACGAGGTGACCCTGCCCGAAGATACCAACAGCACCCGTTTGGAACAGCTGCGCAATGCCCTGCTGCAACCGACGGCGGATCGGCTGCGGCTGGTGGCCGATGGTTTCCGCGCCGGTATGACTGTCGCCGATATTCACGCCCTGTGTAAGATCGACCCCTGGTTCCTGAACGAAATTAAAAACATAGTCGAGACCGAGGCAATGATTCGCACAAAGGGTCTGCCCCAGACAGCGGCGGAGTTACAGCACCTTAAATCCATGGGCTTCAGCGACCGACGGCTGGGCGAACTGACGGGCAGCAGCGAAGCGACGGTATCAAGACTGCGCGATAGTCTGTCGGTGCGGCCGATCTATAAACGCATCGACAGCTGTGCCGCCGAGTTTAAATCCTTTACCAATTACTTCTATTCGACCTATGAATCGGTCTCGGTTTTGCCTCCGCTTTTTGACACAGCCTTGCCCAAGGGTCTGCATCTTGCCACCGCCCAGGGCTGCGAGGCCAATGTCAGCGCCCGCAAAAAAGTGATCATTCTCGGCGGCGGGCCTAATCGGATCGGTCAAGGGATCGAGTTTGACTATTGCTGTGTTCATGCCGCCTATGCCCTGCGCGATGCTGGGTTCGAGACGATCATGATCAACTGCAACCCCGAGACGGTCTCGACCGATTACGACACTTCGGATCGTTTATATTTTGAACCGCTTTCGGCCGAGGATGTGATTGCCATCGCCAAGCTGGAACAGCAGAGCGGCGAACTGCTGGGGGTGATTGTCCAGCTGGGTGGCCAGACTCCGTTAAAAATCGCGGCGGCATTGCTGGCGGCGGAGATTCCGATTCTTGGCACGACCGTCGATGCGATTGACCTGGCCGAAGACCGCGAGCGATTCCAAAAACTGATTACCGCCGAGAAACTGTTGCAACCGCGCAATGGCGTGGCGCGATCCCCAGCTGAGGCTCTGGCGGTGGCGGAGGCGATTGGCTATCCGGTGGTGCTGCGGCCTTCCTATGTCCTCGGTGGGCGGGCGATGGAGGTGGTTCACGATGCCGAGTCCCTCAGCCGCTACACGACCCATGCGGTCAAGGCCTCGGGCGATAATCCGGTGCTGGTCGATTCCTATCTCAGCGATGCGGTGGAGGTCGATGTCGATGCCATCAGCGACGGGGATGAGGTTATCATCGGTGGCATCATGGAACATATCGAGGAGGCGGGAATTCATTCCGGCGACTCGGCCTGCGCCCTGCCGCCCTTTGAACTGAGCGCGGCCGTCCAGGCCGAGATTCGCCGCCAAACCGTGCAGCTTGCCAAGGCTTTAAGAGTGGTCGGCCTCATGAATATTCAGTTCGCGGTGCAGGGGGAGACGGTCTATATCCTCGAGGTCAATCCGCGCGCCAGCCGCACCGTGCCCTTTGTTGCCAAGGCGACCAATTTGCCGCTGGCCAAGCTCGGGGGGTTGGTGATGGTGGGGCATAGACTGGCCGAGCTGGTGCCGATGGCCGAGCGGGCAAAATTCCACCCCGACCATACGGCAGTGAAGGAGGCGGTTTTCCCCTTCAACCGTTTCCCCGGCGTCGATATTATGCTGGGGCCCGAGATGAAATCGACCGGGGAGGTCATGGGTATCGACCAAAACTTCGCCCTCGCCTTTGCCAAGGCCCAGCTGGCGGCGGGAGTCAAACTCCCCAGTTCAGGCACCTGTTTTATCTCGGTCAAGGATAGCGACAAGCCCAAGATTACCGAGATTGTCCGCCAGTTGATCGCGCTTGGATTTAAGATTCTGGCCACTCGCGGCACGGCCGAATTCCTGCGCCAACAGAATCTGACCGTGACGGTGATCAACAAGGTGCATGAAGGCCATCCCCATATTGAAGATGCCATGATCTCGGGCCAGATTCAAATGGTCATCAATACGGTTTTTGGGCGGGATGCGATCACCGATTCCCTCTCGCTGCGACGGGCGGCACTGACCAACAGCATCTGCCACTTTACGACCATCAGCGGGGCCAGGGCAGCGGTTATGGCCATCAGCAGCCTCCAGTCTCAGCAAAAATTGGGGGAGATTAATGTCCGTTCGATCCAAGACTATTTGGCGCGGATGGGTCAGGTCAGCCTGCCGAGCAAGGCCTAGGGTCGCGTGGTTTTTGTGGGTTAAGAATTAATCCTAGAAATAATTTGTGAAAGACTATATAGTTTACTGTCTCGATTCGCGGGCTGGTTTGGGCCATTATGTGTATAGTTTTCTAAAAGGTGAATGAATGGATAAGATTCCAATGACGGCAAATGGGTATAAAAGGTTGGAGGATGAACTCCGCAATCTGCGCTCGGTCGAAAGGCCCGCGGTGATTCGCGCCATCAGCGAAGCCCGCGACCACGGCGACCTGTCAGAGAACGCCGAGTACCACGCCGCGCGGGAGAGACAAAGCTTCATCGAGGGGCGAGTGATGGAACTGGAGGATCAGATCTCCCGCGCCGAGGTCATCGATGTCTCTAAATTATCCGGCGATACGATTAAGTTTGGCGCAACCGTGATTCTCGAGGACGAGGATTCGGGAACCGAACAGAAATACCAACTGGTCGGTGCCGCCGAAAGCGACATCAAAAGCGGGTTATTGTCGATCACCGCCCCGCTGGCGCGCGCCCTGATCGGCAAGTCGGTCGGCGACACGGTCGAGGTCACTGCCCCCCGCGGCGCCAAAAGCTACGAGATCGTCAGCGTGGAATATAGGTAGTTTTTTGGGGTGGGGATATTATGAATCTACTCAAATACCTGACACTTGATCAACCGCAGCGAGACCTGGTGGCTGGAATCTGTTCGACCTTCTTTTCGGCATCGGTCATTGCTCTTGCGCCCTTTATTGCTGGCAGGCTTGACCTAAAATGGTGGGAGGTTGCTGCCCTGTTGACAATTGCGGTAATCTTCTTTATTTTTGCTATGTTCTTCAAGAAAGCGAGGCTATGATGCTGGTACTGTATTTATTCGGATTAGCGGCTTTTTTCGGCTTTCTCGCCTATGTCAACCGTGAAGGCGCGGCCGAGGCTCGGGCCGCAAAAGCCCAGGCGGCCAAAGCCAATAAAACAAACGCGAAAAAGGGGTAAGCGGTTCGATCTGGTCGAGAGCGACATTAAAAGCGGGCTGTAATTGCATTCAAATCGTCAGCGTGGAATATAGGTAACTCTCCCCTTGCTGTCATTGCGAGGCAAATCGCCGCTGACCTGCTCCCCGAAAACTGAGGCAGTTTAAATTAGAGTCTGTTACCTTAACCCTGAAGGAGCAGACCGATGAAGAAGCGATTTACTGAAGAGCAAATTATCCGCGTACTCAAAGTATCCGAGTCTGGTGCCAAGACCGAAGACCTGTGTCGGCAGCGCGGTATCAGCCCTGGCACCTTTTGTGTCTGGAAGGCCAAATTCGGCGGCATGGAGGTCTCGGCGCACCGCGTGTAAGACTGGTTGACCTCAGCCGAGACCCTCAAACGCATCGCCACCGAGCGACGAAGGTTCGGTTATCGGCGGGGCGAGGGTCTTGCGCGAACTTGACGAACTGGTGGCCAGGCGCGGGAAGTGACACTGGCCGACCATCATTCCGACCTCGTAACACAGTCGCACGATTCAATGCCCTTTCATTTTTGGTGACAGGTTTGTGATAACGGATTGTTACTTTGCTCCGGCATTTTTTAGCAGTGTTTTGATTTCCGAATATCCAAAAAATGGCAATTGCTGAAGCACGGTTTTTCCTTCGTTATTTTTTGCATTAACATCGGCACCAGCCGCGATCAGAAATTTTAACATCCCGGCAAGGTAAGAGGGCTCGCTTTTTATGGCAAACATCAATGCCGTATTGCCGCTATTGTTCTTTGCATTTACATCAGCACCAGCGTTGATCAGCAATTCTACAACCTTATATACAGTGAGAAATTTTTTATTGACAATCTTCATCATAGCCGTGTTGCCGAAATTATCCTTGACATTGACATCGGCACCAGCAGTGATAAATAGATTGACCATATCATCATAACCCAAAGCTGCAGCGTACATTAATACAGTCTCGCCCTCATTATCCTTATTCTTAACATTGACATTTGCACCAGCGTCAAGTATCAGTTTGACCAATTCGGGACAAAACACTAAAGCAGAGTACAATGCTGTTACACCTCTACTATCTATTATGTTAACATTTACACCATCGGCGATAAGTTTTTTTACGCCATTTATATCTCGAAATAATAAAAATTCTGCTAACTGCTTTTCCATTGTGGGTGTTGATTTATTTGCGATGGGCGCAGTTTGCTTTTGTGGTGTTATGGAGTTTCCAAAGCCTTGGATGAGGTTTGTTGGCCAACTTGTACCCAAATTTGAATCATGTGTATCCTTAACTGGTTCGAGTGGTTTAACAGCTTGGGTTTTTGATCGAACCGTACCTCTATAACCATCTGATTCATTGGCATCACCCATTGCGGCACGCAGAAGATTAACGATCTCGGTGTGATTTTTCTCCTCAGCCAAATTCAATGCCGTACTGCCAAAAACATTCTTGGCACTGACATCGGCATTGGCTGCGAGAAGTAACTTCACCACCTCGGTGCGACCAATGTTTGCAGCCGCATTTAATGCTGTATTACCATCATTATCCTTAACATTGATATTGGTCTTTGCGGCTAGTAACAATGCAACTACTTCGGTGTGGCCCATGCTGGCAGCATGAATCAATGGTGTAATGCCAAGGCTATTTTTGGTATTGACATCTGCACCAGCAGCTAGCAGCAATTTAACAACCTCGGTATGTCCACGAGCAACGGCGAAAATTAGTGCTGATTTTCCGTCCTCACCCATGGAATTGACATTTACACCTGCGGCAATTAGCTCCTGAACTCCCTCGATGTTACCCCAAATTATGAAATCTCTAAATTCCTCCTCCATTTCGGGGGTTGATTTACCGGGAACCTCTGTGGTTTGCGATTGAAGCTGTTCAACAGCAACGGGTTCGGGTTTTGTCACAACCGTTTCAACAGGTTTTGCGGGTTTGGTTTCGGGGGTCGATCCCGCACCCTGCCATTCCGACAGGAGTTTTTGAATTTTAATATTCTCAGGGTGTTCGGGTTTGTTGGTTGCGGCGACAATTAATTGCCCGGCCAATTCAAGATCGGCAATTGCCGCGGTGATGTCGCCGGCAGCGTGATGAACCATGGCCCGAGATTGATAGGCCTTGGCGGTCATAATATTCTTTTCGCTATAGACTTTGCGGCGAATTTCGATGGCCTCGGCACAGGATTCGAGGGCGCGGGGAAATTCCTTCATGACCAGCAGAAGTTCAGCCAGCGACAATTTACAATCGGCCATTTCCCGACTGTCCTTGCCGGTTGATAATTTAAGCAAATCGATGGCGCGCAGGGCAATCGATTCCGCCGGGGCCAGAATTCCGTTGACCTTCATGGCCTCGACCAGTCTCATCATGGCTTCGGCAGTTTTTTCGTGGCTGGGGCCAAATTCATCCTTGACAGCATCAAGGTCAGCAATCGCATTGGCGCGAAGAATGAGTCGAGCCGCCTGTTCCTGGTCGCCCTGTTCTGCCAGCAGATTGGCCAGAAGTCGTAAATATCCCACCAAGTCAAAGGCTTCATAGCTGGCGTTTGACTCCATAATGGCGATAGACTGGCGAATGGTATCGATTGCGGAATCATAATCACCGAGCATATCTTGAATCTCGGCTAGGCTAGACTTGGCCGCCGCCAGTTGCGATCTTTTGTGTTCGGGAATTTGCTCAATCGATTCGACCGTCGACTGCGCCAATCTTTGAATGAGGCCGGTTTTAAGTCTTTGACTGAAGCGCATGAAATCGGTCAGTTTAGCGGTTGTCTCGGCTGAATCGGCAGAACCAACCGGCAGATTCCAAGATTGCCAGGCGGCCTCGAGTTCAAGTTCAAAATCACCCTGTTGGGCCTCCTCAATATCCCGCCAATAGGATTGATATTCGGTAAAGCCGCGATCTTCAAACATCACCAGCAGGTGATTTTTGTTAAGCAAAAACTCCTTTAACCTGGCCCAGTCTTGGTTGCTAAACCAAAGATAGGGGACAATTTCACAGATTCGCCCCTTGTCGAATTTGGGATCAGACCATTGTTCGGTAAACCACTGGGCAAGAGTTTCCCGCGCGAGAATAGACCTATCCACGCTCTGATTTGCACTAAAGCGCAGATAGGTGTGCTGGACTCCAGACTTCAAATAGTCATGGGCAAAGTTGAGCTTACCACCACTGTCAATCAGCGATTCGTCAAGCGAATTGCGAATCCGCGCCCATTCCAAATTGATCATGTTAGTGAAGCCCAGAATTTCTGCTTCACTCAGTCCCTTTGGGCTTGCCCAGATGGCGGTCATGGCCGACTTGAATTGCGGAGATTTACAAAATTTAAGTCCTTCAATTCGCAGCAATACTTCGACAAAAAGTTCGGGAACCTCATTCGAATTGAGATAGCGCGTAAGTTGCCGACCCAATTCATCATAGGTGGAATAGAGGCGAAGCTCCTCACACAGAATTTTTAAAAATAACGGATTGGTCGAAAGCGAATGTTGAAGAATCTCGTCCAAATAGACCTGTTCGAGTTTCTTAAAATAGTTTCCCAAATAGCTCAAGATAATCTTATGCGCAGAGTCACGGTCTAAGGGTTCGACAGCGATGGAATGCCATTCTCCACGGGTTTTGAGATTGGGATAGATTGCATTTTTCTTCTTGTCAAATTCTGACAGGCAAGAAATGATGAGATGGACTCCATCCGGCAATTCACCATCCGGCAGCCAGTCCAGACTCGTCTGGTTGCTCAGATTATTCAAGGCATCCAGAATAATGATCCACTGGCGATTGTTGTTTTTACAATAGTCCCCGGCAATACTTAACCATTTCGGCAATGAATTAAGCAGCTTCTTGGGGTCGGTGTCGATTTCATGGCTGCTGTTGGTTTCGGTTTTGATGTGGTGGGCAATGCGTTGGATAATTTGATAGCTATCTGTGGCTTTGGCCGAGGAGGCAAGATAATGCTCGAAGACAATATCTTCCTCGTGGCCTTCGCGATAGTTTTTAACCCAATTGGCAATCAGGGCTGACTTGCCGCCACCCGAAGCCCCTTCGATCAGGATGCGCTGTGTCCCCCCTTCGATTGCCTTGGTTAAGGCCTCTTCATAACTTTCGCCACCAATATAGGTTTTGCGCCGCGGGTGGGCATAGGCCTGATGGAATCGACTCTCGCGGGTGAAATCATCCGGCACCTTGTCTTCGGGGAAGCGTTTATCAAGTTTTTTCCATAGATCTGATTCAAATCTGCTGGCAAATTCTTCTGGTGATGAATAACCATCAACCAGCAGAAGTTCCTTTTTGTGTTTGCGAATCTCTGACTTAAGGGCAATGAGTTTCTCGATATCCGAAGGATCACGCGAGATAAAGTCATCGCTCCTGATTGGCTCTTGCGCGGCCTTCTGCTGGGCATAGGCTGGGTCGCGCAGATAAAACATTCCGTTTTTGACGGACTCTGGGTTGCCAATCACGCCATAGATCATCTCGAGTTCGGTAACCGATCTGGTGCCTTTAAGTCCCTGCTTGGCAATCCAGTCATGATCTTGCAGCAACTTGGTTTTGAAATCCTTTTCGCCCGGAATCCAACCGTATCGTTCGCCGACCATACCGACGAAGTATGGACGGGAATTGTTGATTTCCTTCAAACAGATGTCGAGGACTTCGCCATTGATGGCCTGCTCCTCGGTAATACCCCAGCGCAGGTCAACCTCGACCAGCTCGACAAAGCGGTGCTTGAGTTTTTGCCGCAGGCTTGGGAAGACCTCATTGACCAGAAGCTTTCGCTCCTCGTCAAAATCCCTAAATGTCGAGGATAAAAATACCCGTACCGACCGATTTTCAATATCATTTTCTGTCATTTTTTAACTCTTAATCTGGGAATTTTGCGTCCTTGATTCTGATGACCTGTTGCCACTGGTCGTTGACATCGGACATGGTCACAATGGCCTCGTTAGCCAGCCCGCGGAGTTTCAGCCAGTCGCTAGGTTGTGAAATATCCTCAACATTCAGCTTTGAAATAGCTTGATTTATCGATGATAATTTATGCTCAGATTCCTCTGAAAGCAATACCATTCTTTTGATTTCTTTTTGTTTTACAACTCCCTTCATGATTGCTGCAAATGCAGGCAAAAACGCAGTGATCGTAAACATCCAGTTAAGTTCAAAAAGATATGCAGCAATCGCCAAAACTGCACTGGCTAATGTAAATATTGGAACGCAGTATTCAGTTATTTTCAGCACTGCGAGTTGCTTAGTCACTTTGTTGATATGATACTGATGTTGGGCTGTAATTACATTGCTAATATATTCGAGGGAGGCTTTGGTTTTTTTCATAGGCTCTACTACTTCTGACCCATTAATCGAGAAGAAACTCTCGGTCAAACTCCGTTTGAGAATCCATTGTTCAAAACTCAGAAGTTTAGGAATTCCCTTACCACTATGATCAAGCCCGAGAGTATAAGAACCAAGTTTCAATGGTTCCTGAAAAGATAAAAAAGGTAATCCTGCTCTAAGGTAACGCAATTGCTCGGCGATAAAACGATGTGACATCCAGTTTTGATGGATCTTTTGTTTCCGCTCGATTATGATTACTGCGATGATGGCAGATAAAAACAAAATCACAATTGAAAGTGAAAAAAGCTGTCCAATTGGACTCATTGCGAGTAGGCGACTTTCAATATATGAATAGAGCAGAATTAACCCAGAAAAGGCCAAGTAGGTCAAAAATATTGAGTCGCGCATAATTCCAGCAGAGTTATTTGCGCGACTGTCTGACCAGTTGAATCGAGCCTTCAATCCTTCTGGCTCTTTCTCAATCGAGCGTTGTTCAGCATCTTCTTTTTCATCGACTTCATAATAGGGCACTGACATATCTTTGGATAGCAAAGACGGCTTGAACTTAATGGAAAATAGGGCTTCAACAAAGGCGTCTAATCGCCCAGGTATTTTAACTAACCAGTGGTGTTTTCGCTGAGCATTAAAATATTGATTTAATGAATCCTGTCCGTTAGAATTGTCATTATGTTTTTTTGCTACTAACAGTGGATTGACGATCATTTCAACATTATCAAGTAAATAGTCATCCATTGGTTTGAAGTATTCTTTGAGTGCATTTGTATCTAGCGATCCGTTTTTAATAGATCTTAGTAATACATCGGGTAGTATCTGGCTATTAATTATTCGGCAATTGCCTTCAAAATCAATCCAGATTACCGAGCGACCAAGTTTAATTGCTTCTCGCAGAAGTTTTGTCGTTGCGCTGAATCTGCGCTTTGGTACTTCGCCATTCCAAATCAAGACCATTATATCGGCGATAGCGAGATGCGCATCATTGCAGAGGTCTTCAGTGAAGTAATGGCTGAATTCCATATGTACTGTCTCAAACACAATTGACCGATCGACTTTGCTATCCCAAATCTTGGGGGCTGCCTTCTTTGATCTAGTTTTATTTGCTACAAAATTATAGTTTGGCTCGGTAGTAATCAATTGTAGCGGCAGTCCGAGTGTCTTTGCTACTTTCATTGCAATTCTGTCGCTTCCTTCCCAGCCGCGAGTAAGGATTTGAAGCGAGGTATGTTTTTGGCTATCTTCGCCATAGATTATGGCAGATTTTTCCACCGTATTAACAAAACTGTTGTTGATTTTTTTTAAACACTCGTTGAGTGCCTGTTCGATACGATCCAGAGAATCCTTGTCGCGCGGCAGGTCGCGGCTGCGGTGACCGGCGACAAAGACGGCGAAGGTTGGCGATAGTTTGGGGACTTGGGTACTTGTCGTCATGGTATGGTTCCTTTGCGGCAGGTTAGAGTTGGTTTATTTCGGCATAGAATCTTTGCTCGTCTTTGGGATAGAGCCATTGCGGCGGGCGGTCCTGGTCAGGGTCGGATGATTTTTGTCGCTGGGTGAAGATGTGGTAAACCGCGCCGCGACCGGTGGCGAGTTTCGCCGCCACCACCGTGGCCGAGCCGCCGCGGGCGGTGATGGGAACTCCGTCCCACAGGGCCATCAGAATCTGGCAGTTTTGGTTTAGGTAAGTGCCGAGGGCCTCATACCCATCATTGCGTTTTTCTTGGTCGCTGGCCAGTTCGGCGGCGGTGGCAGAGGGCAGGGTGATGATCTCGTCGCATTGGTTTTTAAGGGCGTAATATTCATC
>JASGCE010000055.1 GCA_030054295.1 Minisyncoccota bacterium | reverse complement strand
GCTATCCCATCGAGATTCCCGCCAAGGCCGATATTCGGAAATTCCCCGATAATCGCGTTAAAAAAGCAATCTCGGCCTAGGCAAATAGAAATTGACCCAAATGAATCTGGATAATGCACCCGTCATTTTGATCACCGGGGCCTCCCGTGGCATTGGGGCTGAGGTCGCGGTTGCCCTGGCCAGTCTCGGCCACCAGCTGGTATTGGTCGCCCGCGACAAGGGGGGGTTAGAGGCAGTCGATGATCGCATCGCCGCCGCTGGGAGCAAGGCGACTCTGGTACCACTCGATCTCAAACACGGCGATGATATTGACCGCATGGTCGAGGGGATATTTAACCGCTTCGGAAGGCTCGATGGGCTGGTTGGCAATGCCGCGAGCCTGGGCGGAGGTCTCTATCCGGTCGGCCATATTCCATACGACAGGCTGGCCGAAATCGTCGCGGTGAATCTCGCCGCCAACTGGCGATTGATCCGCGCCTGCGAACCCCTGTTACGGGCGGCCCCTGCCGGTCGCGCCGTCTTTACCACCTGCGTCGAGGCGGGCGGAGTTCGCCCATTCTATGGTGCCTATGCCGCCAGCAAGGCCGGCCTCGAGGCCCTCGTCCGCGCCTGGGCCGGCGAGGTCGAAAAGACCAGCCTGCGGGTCAATATGGTCGATCCCGGGCCTGTCGCCACCGAACTCCGCGCCCTCGCCTTTCCTGGCGAAGACCGCAGCCAATTGCCCAAACCAGCACAGGTGGTGCCGCTGTTCCTCGACCTATTGTCTGGTGACTGCCGCCGCCACGGCCAGGTGCTGCGGTTTGGTTGATGGGTGGAGGGGTGGATGGGTTAAGTCCAGTGGAGTTCGACGGAGATCTCTTGGTTTAGGGATAGCAACCCCTCCCCCACCAAACAGAGATTGGCAATCGATAACCCAAATTGCGGGTGATAGCTTGAGGGTTCAGCCCGCCAATCAAGCGACAAACTGCCGCTGAATTTTACGATTAATCCATCACGAGTAATTGTAAATTCATTGACAGCGGTTTGAACCACCTGCCAGTCGGGATGAAGGTGATAGAAGATTTCGACCCGCTGCGGGTGGCTGCTTTCCTGCCCGATTCGAAGGAGGCAATCGCTCACCACCAGCCGCGACTCGGTTAATTGCCACCGCCTTTGGTGCCGCCAACCGCCCCTAAAAACCAGCAATCTGCGCCGACGCCAGCCATCGTGACTGGCCGTAAGTTGATTGAGTGCCGCATCAAGCCGCGCCGTCGCCCGCGCCCGCCTGCCCATCCTAAAACCTCCCCATACCGCCGAGGAGTTTTTTCCGTTCAAGCGAAGCGTGCTATGAGCCGCCGTGCCGCGCTGGCTGATGCGTTCGGCCGACTGCCCATATTCACCAACACCACTATTAACAATCAAACGGTGCTGGTACAGCGATAACTCGAAAGACAAGGTTTCTGCATGAGCATGGGCCGGCAAGTAATCAGGAGCAATAGAGCCTATATCCGCAATTAATTTTGCCGATCTATTCTGCAAAATTGCAAATCCAGATGCCTGAGATAAAAAAGACTGAGTTTTTATTGTTGGAATATCAAAGAGATGTAATCGTGAATATTGAGTGATGACTTCCGTTGAAACTGAGTTACTATGGTTTGCATCGTTAAAAAAACCAATCCGACCATCGGGATGAAGAAAGTGTAAATAATAGTCTAACGATAGTTCAATTTTGGTATTAAGAAAGGAAATAAATTTTTGATCATTCGATAAAGATATGACTACAGTATAAATATCAAAGAGATCAAGTAAAACTATCGATTGATACATAAAACTGCGTTCAAAATGAGCCCCATCCTTTAAAATCTGTTCGTCAAACTGCTCGATGAGCAGTTTTGTTGCTTTGAATACAATCTTGTCAAATCCAAAATTTGGATACTGTCTAAAAAAATGCGCCGATATAAATAAAGCCTTTAAATTCGCCAGTAAATGATTGCCAAGAATGTTATATTCAAGGTTTTTTGACAAATGAATCGTCTGATTAACTAAGGATTCTAGTATTTTATCTATAGTTTGAAGTGGCTGCTGATGGCCTGTATTAATGAATTTAATCCAGTTTACAATACGCAAAGAAGTGGGATAGGAATCCCAAGCAATCGAATCCATGGATTGATTATTATCAATCCATTCAAAAATCAATTCATAACCAAAATCAGGATTCTGTAATATAGAATGATCATGCAGAAAGTCAAAATAATGCAAATGATAGAGTTCGAGTAATGGATAAGAATAACCATTCCATTTATTTGGATTTTTTAAATCGATCCGAATCGAATGCTGAGTTAAGACAAGATTATCATCAATATTGTTAGTATAGAAAATTGGAAATTGAAACTGCGCAACTTTCGTAAAGTCAAGATTAGGGATAGATAAATAATATCCGCGACGACGAAAAAATTTCTTCTTTAAACGATAATGAATTTGATGATAGACCTGAATCAACTTTAAATTTATTAAAGTAAAAAAAAGATTCGAAAGAGAAATTGCGATCATTTTAAACACAGGTATTAACCATTCCGCAAAGAGTGATCAATTTCAATTGAAACCCGAGTAACTTCACAGATCTCGTCAAATGGAATTGGCGAAGGGGTACCTTTTATTACAGACTCCATAAAGCTGGCGACACATAGATCCTGCCCCTTGTCTTGCTTAAATCGTGACATTTTCTTGAATCCCTTTTGACCAAAGGCAGACAATTTGCGAAAATTATCAATAATAAATATCTTTCCCGAAGTAAAGACTTCAATTCGCTCCTTGGGATAGGAACGATGGCCATTGGCAAAGTAATGGATCACACCGTGCGAACCATCGCGAAATCCAAGACTGATCGAGACCGTATCATAACTATTTCCCCGAGACTCAGGGGACAGACTGGCCAATGACTTAACCTCAGTGATCTCGCAACCAACAAAAAACCGCATTAAATCAATGAAGTGGCAGGCCTCTCCGATAATCCTGCCGCCACCAACCGCGACATCCTGAGTCCAATGGTCTGCCGGAATGGAACCGGCATTTACCGTGATAACAATCGATTTTGGTGCGGTTATCTTCGATAGAATCGACTTTAACCTCTGTGAAAAAACAGAGAAACGACGGTTAAATCCAATCATCAATGATAGATTTGGCGCTTTTGACTTGGCAGCAATGATCTGTTCAAGTTGTTCAATAGTTAAACAGAGAGGCTTCTCAACAAAAACATGTTTATTACTCTGCAATCCCGCCAGAATATTGCTGCAATGTTCATTATGTCTTGTCGCAATGACCAGGCAATTAACTTCATCGTCATTAAGAAGACTATCCAGACCGCTTGTCAAATATTCAGAATTGATTCTCCTCCCTAAAATAGAACCGCTCAAACCAGAGGCAGACGAAACATACTTAATCTTAACATTAGTCTTAACAAAAGCCCTTGATAATATCCGACTACTGTAATTTCCCGCCCCAACAATGGCAATGACAGGATTTGTGACAGTATTATTGGTTGTCGGATTAAAGGATTGATTTAAAATTCTTTGTTCATGACTAGATTGATTACTATAGTTTAAAATTACTGCAAGATTAAATTCATCATCGACAATTGCCTTGTAAGCCAAATCAAATTGGTTCAAGTCGAACCTGTGGGTAATTAAAGACTTCACATCAATCCTATGGTCTTCAATCAAGCTTAATACAGCCGAAAAATTCCGTTGCGCAGTCCAACGGACAAAACCAAAGGGATAGTCCTGTGATCGATCCTCGTAATTACCGTCATATCTACCCGGGCCATAGGAACAGGAAACCTGAAAACTCAGCTCTTTCTTGTAATAGTCTGCGCGATTCAGTTCAAGACCAACAACGCCAACTAAAATTACCTTACCGCGCTGTTTGCTAATCTGTGCCGCTAAAGTAATGGGATCATTGCTTGAAGTGGAGGCGGCAATAATGACAGAATCAAAACCTTGCCCATTAGTTAAATTCAAGCAATTATCAATTAAACCATCTTGATTGGCTTTAAAAACAACTGCACCATAGTTTAAACCATAGTCTAGTTTTGCCTCATCCAAGTCAATACCAACAACTTTACAGCCATTAGCCCGCAAAATCTGTACGACTATCAAACCAATAAGTCCAAGACCAATAACCGCGACCGATTCACCAATATTCACCTTGGCCAAACGAATGGATTGAAGAGCAATTGCGGCAACTGAAGTAAAACTGGCCTCCTCAAAGGAAACAGAATCGGGGATTTTAGCGCAGAGATTCTCTGGCACAGCGACAAATTCAGCATGTTTGCCATTGGAGGCCACGCGATCGCCGACCTTAAAATTTCTTACCTCACGACCAACCTGAATAACCGTTCCGGCATTACTGTAACCCAATGCCAGTGGCTGATTAAGTTTAGCAGTAACCGACTCGTAAGTTGCAACAAGACCATCGGTTTTAATCTTGCTGAGAACCTGGGCTACCCTTTCGGGCTGGGAACGAGCCTTTGAAATCAAAAATGATTTTCCAAACTCGATTAACATTTTCTCTGTACCGGCAGAGATTAAACTTGATGCAACCTTGATCAAGACTTCATAATCACCACAGATTGGTGCAGGTACAGTAATCAAATCGGTGTTTCCATTACCAATATTTTGAACGATTTGTTTCATTTGTGGGACTGCTTTTGAATATTAGAGCGAGTGATGTTTATCGTTCTTAAACCTGCTTCAATGGCTTCAACATGATGATCCCAGGTGTAATGAGACAGGACATGATTGCGTGCATTTTCACCAAGTCTATCGCGCCATTCAGGATGAGTCACCAAAAATTTAATCGCCAATTCAAGCTGATCCGCTTGATTGGGTTCGCATAAAATGGCTAGTTCATTGGTGGGTGAAACTGACTTATTGCCTAAAATTGAAGTAATGGACTGTGATGGAGTTAATATATCCTCAATCTGTTCAAGTCTTGATGCAATAATCGGCTTTCCCATGGCCATATACTCAAATAACTTAGTTGGTGAACCAAAAAAACGACTGCCATCACTATTTGGCACATGGGGCGATAACAATATATCCGATGCAGCCAAGTATAAGGGAGCTAGTTCCTGTGCTATTAAACCAGTATAGATAACGCGATCATTCTGACCAATAATTGATTTAACAGACTCGAGTCTTGAACCATTACCAACCATCATAAAGTAAATTCTATTCGCAATAACAAAACTCAAGTCTTGCGTGCAAATGTTAAATATAGCCCTAGCCAAAACCTCAGCACCATGCCACAAACCAAATGTTCCGACAAAGGTAATAACTATAGCATCGCTCGGAATATTGAAGTTACCGCGCAAATCTTCAATCTGTCTCGTTGAAAATCGATTCGGATTAAAGATTTTTGGATCAATAGAGTTTGGAAAGGAAATTATTCTCTCAGGGGCAACA
This sequence comes from Minisyncoccota bacterium, assembly GCA_030054295.1. Classification (GTDB taxonomy): domain Bacteria; phylum Pseudomonadota; class Alphaproteobacteria; order Elsterales; family Elsteraceae; genus JASGCE01. The sequence continues at coordinate 7,499 of JASGCE010000055.1, read as the reverse complement.
CCCTTATTTATAAGTTCGTCGCGTAAGACATCAGAAACTGTCACCAGCAGATCAGCTTCTTTTAACATCCGCTCCTCTGCTTGAATGGCCAATTTCGGCAAGACAAGACTATTACCCCAATTGATTGACGCCCAGGCTTCTGAACCATTATACTCTACAACCAAAGGTATTTGGAATTTCTGTGCAAGCAAAAGTCCAGAATAGTTGCACAATGATAATCTTTGGTAAATAAATTTATAGTTTAAATTATAGTTATTATTTAGCAAATGACAATAAAATTCAAAATTTAACTTATAATTATTAAATTCAAAAGGCAAAACAAGGAATTGTTTTGGAACAACAGGCAAGAATTGAGCCTTTTTACTTACCATAACTGGCGGATCAATACTCACATAGGTTAAATCCCAACCTTTCTTAATAAAACCATTAACAACTCCCGCAACATGCCCAATAGAACCTCCTGATTTAACACCAAACCAGAAATTAGTCTTCAAGTACAATATCCTAGAATTCGAACCATTGTGAATTCGCAATGATAGTGAAGGAAAGAACTTTAAACTAAACCAAAACCTAAGAGTAAAATAAAATCCTGAAATATAGGCAAAAGCTATCAAGCCCAAATCAGCAAATAATGCGAAGCGATTGGTTGCAACGGGAGCTTCATTAGCAGTAATAATATAGAATCTTTTCGATCTTGATAATAATGCCAAAATGCGTAATATTGGCAAAAGAACTTTTGACTCTTCCGAGTCAAATAGTATGTAAAAGCTTTTCGCCCTGATTCGAGTGAAATTCATAAAAAACTTCAAAATATTCGCTTTAGGCATTGAAGAAATATTGATAAATTCAGGGACTGAAGCAATCACCGAACGAAACTTCGCGGCCTGCGAGTCGGTTAATGGGTATAGGGATAATGCTACTGATTCAGAAATAGGTTTTTTCATCTTTCATCCAAACAAAACTTTAATCTATTAAGTCCTTCTAACATAGTTTTTAAATTGATTAACTATTTTTTGCTGAAATTCATCAAATTCAGAATATGCACAATAGCCGGGTTGAATCAAGACTGCAAAACAATTCTTATCAAGGTAGGCTGCTGTAGTTTTTAAACTCCAAACAAGTTTCTGTGAAAATTCCAGCAAGCCATAGGATGGCGAGACTCTTGCCTGCACAATATTAAACTCTAAATCATGCAAATTCGACCAAAAAGTAGTATAGACTGTATCATTAATTCTCAGTCGACATGTGTTGGAGTCGTACCCTTCAACAATAACCTCCGGTGCCAATATTAGCTGATAATCAACTGTTACTGGTTTTGACGCATCTTTATCTATGGGATTCAAATAATTGAACCAATCTGCAATGACAAGCCTAGATAAACCATGATCCAAAGAAAACCATCTATAGTAATCATACGATAGTCTATCCTTGTAACCGTGATGTTTTCCAATAAATACTGTTCGATCTTCTTGAGCATCCCAATGAATAAGCTTTGCCTTTGTATCATTATGTAAATTCCACAGGTAATCATCTCGCACAAAGCGATTGATTTCCAATGAATCAAGTCTAGGAATATTATGGTAAGCAGTTGAACGAAATAGATTCCGCTCCTCATAGGATGAAGTATAAACAAAGGCACCAGAATCGGAAATAATTTTATGACCATTCAATACAGCTTCAAATGACAATGCGTCATTGTGACCGTGACCACCGGTATTGGCAAGTCCAATTGGCGCACAGTCAATAAAAACATGGTTGTTTTTATTTCGTAGAACAAAATAGCCGCCCTTATCAAAGGCTTTAGACTCGAGTGCGCGGGAACTTATCTTTAAATCCGTAAAGCTTCTGTTTGTCCAAAATGCTTCAACCGAGTTTTTACTTGCAGTTTGCAAATTTAAACAGGTTCGAACCAATTCTGGTAAGTAATGGTGATCACCAATCGCCTGCCCCCCAAATGGAACGACACGGGCATCATCAGCATCTCCAATCAAGGGGGCTAGACCACCAGTGGGCATATAGTATTCAGTAAAATCAGACATTGCTAGAAGGCGCTGCTTATAAAGATCATCAATACTATCTCCATTGGCTATTTTATAAGCCGCAGGGAGTAAAAATAATTCTGTCACTAGTCTATGGTAAGCAATCGAAGCCTCGTAGTCACAGCCATCTTCAGATACTTGAATCTCGATCTCAGCAAGTAAATCCTTCCAACCATTATTGAGCCATCTTTTACTTACACGATCATTCGGATTGACAGACCAAAACAAACCCGCAAAAACCATTCCCGCCGCATCGGCCGTAAAGTGATTGCCGTTAATATCATTGCGTTCGATATGTAATTCTGTAAAATGACAATGTAGATTGAGGTTAGTTAAAAAACCAGACCTGAATTTACTATCATTCCAAGCATTGCTAGACTTAAATACATAAAAAAACCAAGTTAAGACAAATATTCGTAACGCCACTTCCATTGTGCAGGTCCAGTTTACCGAACCAGCATAGGGATTACTCTCAATCCATGAAGTAATAATCTCGCGAGTCTTTGACGCATATTTCTCGTCACCGGTTAAAAGATAGGCTTGGCCCAGTGGAATTGCCCACTGAAGTCTTGAAACCTCCCACGGAATCTTGACATCACTTGGTTCACCGACATTGAGATAGTCGATCGATCGGTAAAACTGATTTTTCCAGCATTTGTTCACCTTGAAATCGACATTCCATTTGATCGGATTGCCTAAGTGAATATCGCCGGTTCCTAAAAGATTGACTTGATGATTAAAGGCACGATCAGCAGCCTTAAGAATTCGCTGAAGATCTACGGGAAATTTCCTCTCGTAATCAACGGCATCTACAGGTCGACAATTGGCAAAATAGGGTCTGTCGCTTAATTTATTCCAAAGTTCATTGACATTATTGCAGGCGGTTACTCGTAACAACTTGCTGATTGAAAATCTTCTTTTTAACGGCGCGACGAATCGTTCAGATTCGGCCCGCAATTCTCCCGCCAGTCGATCCAGAATGATCTTTGGTGGTTTGCGAATTCCGCGTTTCAATTTGCCAATTATGTCGCGCATTAGGATTCAATCCAGTAATCATACCACGAAGTCAAGTTAAACAGAGTCCAGCAATAGACGCTGGTATCATATTTACCGCTTCGGTGGGTTTCGAACAAATATTCGACAAGATTTTTATTAAAGAAATCCTGCTTCATCAGCTTACTGTTAAGAACTGAATCCTGCATCCAATGACCAAAATCGGTTTTAAGCCAATCCCCCATTGGGGCGCCAAATCCCATCTTCTTGCGATAGATAATATCGTCGGGAATAATTCCTTCGACGGCTTTTTTAAGCAAATATTTAGGGACATTATTTTTGATCTTATACTGTTCGGGAATGTCCATAGTAAATTGAACCAGATCATGGTCAAGAAATGGCACCCGCGCCTCAAGTGATTCCGACATGCTAATCTTATCCACCCGCATTAACAACAGTTCGGGCAGTCTAAGTTTAAACTCGTTATAGATCATCTGGGTTAAAAAGTCAGTATCACCGGCTGCTGATTTAAAATCTGACTTTAATCCGGCAATAATATTGTGGGAATTGGTTTGAAGGTAACTTACCGGCATCAAACCAGAGTCAATTATCTCGGGTCGAATATTAGACCTATAAGATTTACTCTGATTCAAAACCTGATTTTTCATTGAATCCCAAAATACAGTGGCTCCACTCCAAAATAGATCCCGGTCATGACTCGCTCGCTCGATAATATCGGCATAGATACTATGCTGTGGCTTTACTTTAGCAGCCACTTGAGCCAAATAACTAACCACTTCCTTGCCAAACTGCGGCATGTATTTACGATAGGGTTGCCAATATTTATGGTACAGTTCCAAATACTTCATATAGCTGCCATAGCCGCTAAACTGTTCATCTGACCCTTCACCGACTTGAATGACAGTAACGCCAGAATCGTGAGCCAGTTTAGAAACAAAATACAAAGGTATACAGACCCAATCGGCAATGGGTTCGTCTTGACTGTGTATTAAATTCTGCAAATATCCCTTCATATCTGCTTCGTCGATCAAGATTTCGTGGTGATTAGTCTTGAATTTTGTTGCGATTGACTGGGCATAGTCTAACTCGTTCAAATGCTTGTAGTCTTTGAATCCCACCGTAAAACTATCGACCGGCCGATCCATCAGCCGCGACATCAGGGCGACATTGGTCGAGGAATCGACTCCGCCGGATAAAAACACCCCGAAGGGCACATCTGACATCATGCGTTTCTCGACTGCTGATTCCAAACGGCTGCGGATTCCGTTGATATAGAACTCCTCTCGCGCCTCTGCGCTCAAGCCCTTGGTTTCGCTGGGGTCTATGCCCTGGCCGGGCACGGCATCCCAGTATCTTTTTGCCGTGAAATTCCCGCCCAGATCGATCTCGGCATAGGTTCCGGCGGGCAGTTTATAGACCCCTTCAAACATGGTCATGGGTGCCGGGGTGGTCATAAACGACAAATAGTGATAGGCCGCATGGGGGCAGATGGCGCGTTTAAAATTGGGATATTTGACAATGGCCTTGATCTCTGATGCAAATAAAAACCGATCATCGAACCAGGCGAAGGCCAGGGGTTTCACGCCGATTCTGTCCCGCGCCAGCACCAGTTTTTTGGCATGGTTGTCCCAGATGGCGAAGGCAAAGTCACCGGACAGTCGCTCCAGCAATCCTTCGATGCCCCATTCTTCATAGCCATGAACCAAGACCTCGGTATCGGAATGGTCGGTTTTAAAATCATGGCCAGCCTTGACCAGAATTTGCCGTAAGGATCGGTGGTTATAGATTTCGCCGTTGAATGTGATCATGACCTGACCGTCTTCGTTGGCCATGGGTTGGTTGGCGCGGTCGTCGAGGTCGATGATCGAGAGGCGGCGGTGACCGAATCCAACCCGGCGGTCGTCACTCAGCCACAGGCCGCCGCCGTCGGGGCCGCGGTGGATCATGGCGTCGCGCATGGCGATGATGGTGTTATTTTGCACCAGGGCCTGGGGATTTAAACTGATAATTCCGCTTATGCCGCACATTCTATTGGACTCCGTGGGCTGTAGCAAAGGGGGCGGATGCGCCGCCCTCGGTCATGATTTGCCGTTCAACCTCGAGGGCGATTCGGCTGGTGGCAAGCAGGGATTCCAGTTCGATAGGAGCCGCCCCCTTGTCGTCACCGCCAGCCAAAAAATCGCCGAGGGCCTTGAGCTCATCGAACTGGCCCTTATTGGTGGTTTGGCTCTTCCATTTCCGCGGCCTGGGGACAAAAAGGGTGACGCTGCGAAAATCATCCATGATGATGTTTTTGCCGTCGCAGATGATCTCGAGATATTCCTTGGGGCAGGAACCATGGCCCATGGCGCAGTATGTCAAGCTGGCAACCGAACCATCACTGTAAGCAATGGTGGCGATAAAATTATCGTTTTTTTGCCACTGACTGCCGCTGGGAGTCACACTGGTCGCGGTGATCTTGATGGGGGTTGCACCCTCGACCAGATGGCAAAAAAGATCATAGATGTGACAGGCTTCACCGAGATTGCGACCGCCGCCCTCGGCGCCATGAATCCAACTGTCGCTGGGGATAAAACCAACATTCATGCGGTAGCTGATCATCATGGGTGTGGTTCGACCTTGCAGATGGGCCTTGACCTCAGCCATCGCCGGACTGAAGCGACGGTTATAGCCAACCATGAGATAGGGTTTGGCTGCGGGTTTTTTGGCGCGATAGAAGTCTTCAATCGCTGCGACCTCAGCCTCGGTCAAGGCGAGGGGTTTCTCGACAAAAACATGTTTGCCGGCGCGCAGGGCGGCCAGAGTCATGTCGCCGTGGAGGTTATGGCGATTGGCAATCAGCACCAGATCGATCTGATCATCGGCTAAAACCTCGGCCAGGTCGCTGGTGCAATATTCGGCGCCATGTTGCTGGGCGACGGCGCGGGCATTGCTGCCGGTGCGACTCATGACCGTCCGCAGGACAAACCGATCCTTGAGTTTGGCGAGATTGGGCAGATGGACGGCCTGAGCAAAACTCGAGGCCCCGACCAGGGCGACGCGAATCTTACCGCTGGTGGAATGGGTGGTGGCGAAGCCCGAGCGCATGGCGACTCGGGTCGTGCGATCCCCCTTCCGCTCGGGATAGTCGAGCAGGGCATAGAGGGGTTTCTGCCCCGCCTCGCCATCGCCAGAATTCAAGTCGGCATAGGCCTGATTGGCGGCATCAATCGGATAGTGTTTGCCTTGCAAGGGCGAGAGTTTGACCCGCCCCTGAGCCAATAATGCCAGATAGGCGGCCATGTTGCGATTCTCGGTCCAGCGGACGAAGGGGAGTGGATAGTCCTGCCCGCCCTCCTCATAGACTGGATCATAACGGCCGGGGCCATAGGAACTGGAGATTAAAAAATCGAGTTCTTTTTTGTAAAAATCCTCGCGTTTGAGATCGAGGCCAACATCGCCGACCAACACCACCCGCCCCTTGCGGCGGCAACTATTCATGGCCTCGCGGATGATGGAATGGCTGGCACTGGCGGCGGTGATGATGGTGCCATCGGCGCCGAAACCATCGGTCAGTTTATGGACTCGCTCGACCGTATCTTCGGTGTTGGGGTCAATCGCAAAATCGAGACCATTGGCCTTGGCCGTCGCCAGTCTTTCGCGGTCGAGATCGACACCAATCACCCGACACCCCTGGGCTGCCAGAAACTGCACCGTAAGCTGGCCGAGAATCCCGAGGCCAATCACCAGAAATGTCTCGCCAAGGGTCGGATTGGCGCGGCGAACCCCTTGCAGGGCAATGGCCCCGAGAGTCACGGTCGCGGCATCCGACATATCGACTTCGGGCGGAATGGCAACGGCGAGGTTGACCGGCACGGCAATATATTCGGCATGGTTAGCAATGCCCGCCCCGGCGCAGGCGACCCTTTCCCCCACCGCAAAGCCGGTGACCTGATCGCCGACCGCAACCACGATTCCGGCGGCGGAATAGCCGGTCGGACTGCCTGCCGCGAGTTTGCCCTGAACCCGGTCGAGGGTGCGTTTGAGTCCCTGTTCCTTGACCATCATCATGACCTTGGCGACATTCTCGGGCTGCTTCAAGGCGCGGCGATAGAGGGGCATTCCCGACATGCGCATCCCTGCCAGTTCGGTGCCGGAACTGATGCAGCTGCGCTCGACACGCACCAATATTTCTTTGGCAGCGAGGGCGGGGGGCGGGACTTCTGTAACTTGAACGGCGCCGGCTTTGATCAAGACCTGTTTCATGATTGCCCATGCTTAGTTGGTAAATCGCATAATGGGTTAAAGGGCCTAGTGCCTAAATTCTGCTTCTGCCCTGTGTTATCGTAATTACCCGCATAAATCAACTGCAACGGTTTATTGGGCAAGCTGCGACGGGGTGACAAGCGAGCCAATTAAATTTTCTTGCACTTGCACAATAGACTGGTGATAATCACCAAAAGCTTC
>JASGCE010000054.1 GCA_030054295.1 Minisyncoccota bacterium | reverse complement strand
GTTGACCCCTTACAAGCATTTTGAGACAGTCTGGGGCATCCGCCCCCCGCTAAAATTGAAAAGTTTTGGATTTTCAAAGTATAAGACTATATTTCGGCAAAATAAAACCCCGTGATGATCAAGCCATCACGGGGTTTTATAGTGAACAAAGTAAAAATCCGCGCCCTTAGACGCTGTAGTACATTTCGAACTCGACCGGGTGCGGCGTGGTTTCGAACCGCATGACATCCTCCATCTTCAGTTCGATATAGGAATCGATCTGATCGTCGCTGAAGACATCGCCGCGTTTCAAAAATGCCCGGTCGGCATCGAGGGCCCCCAGGGCTTCGCGCAGGGAACCGCAGACGGTGGGAATCTCCTTAAGCTCGGCCGGTGGCAGGTCATAGAGATTCTTGTCCATGGCATCGCCGGGGTGAATCTTGTTCAGGATACCGTCGATCCCGGCCATCAACATGGCTGAACAGGCGAGGTATGGGTTCGCTCCGGGGTCGGGGAAACGAACCTCGACCCGCTTGGCATTGGGGCTCTGGGCGAAGGGAATGCGGCAGGATGCCGAGCGGTTGCGCGACGAATAGGCCAGCAAAACTGGCGCCTCGTAGCCCGGCACCAACCGCTTGTAGCTGTTGGTCAAGGGGTTGGTATAGGCATTCAAGGCCTTGGCATGTTTAATGATTCCGCCGATATAAAAGAGCGCAGCCTCCGACAGATCGGCATAGAGATTGCCCGCGAAGAGCGGCTTCTTGTCCTTCCAAATCGACTGGTGGACATGCATCCCCGAACCATTGTCCTTGTAAATCGGCTTGGGCATAAAGGTCGCGCTCTTGCCATATTGGTGGGCGACATTATGGACGACATATTTGTAGATCTGCATATTGTCGGCCGTCTTGAGCAGGGTGGCAAACTTGATCCCCAGTTCGTGCTGCGCCGCTGCTACCTCGTGGTGGTGCTTTTCGACCTCGACTCCCATCTCGGCCATGATGGTGACCATCTCGGCGCGGTAATCTACCCCGGTGTCGATGGGGTTGACCGGAAAGTAACCGCCCTTGACCGGGGCGCGGTGGCCGCTATTGCCCTCGGGATAGACCTTGCCACTATTGTGCGGGGAATCTTCGGAATCGAGGTGGTAATAGCCCTCGTGCATGTCGGTTTTAAACCTTACATCGTCGAAGACAAAGAACTCGGCCTCAGGGCCAAAAAAGGCCGTATCGCCGATCTTGCTCTGTTTGAGATAGGTCTCGGCGCGTTTGGCAATGGAGCGCGGATCGCGGCTATAGGGCTGACCAGTCGAGGGGTCAAGCACATCGCTGATCAAAATCAGTTGCGGCTGCGCGGTGAATGGGTCCATGACCGCGGTTGACAGATCGGGCTTCAAGGTCATGTCGGATTCATTAATCGCCTTCCAACCCGCGATGGAAGAGCCGTCAAACATAATCCCCTCGTTCAGCATATCCTCGTCAATGGTGCTGACATGCTGCGCCGTATGGTGCCACTTGCCGCGCGGATCGGTGAAGCGGAAATCGACATATTTAACATCGTTTTCCTTAATTAATTCAAGTACTTTCTTGGTATCTGACATGGTTGCATCCTTGACTTGGGTGAGGCTGACGGGGACAGGGTGAAACAGATCACGGCTTACTGCCATCCTTCACGATCTAGACGACAAAAGAGTGATAAAAACACCCTTCTAATGACAGAGTTTTTACCATTTTCCAAGTAAAAATTTGCCCTCTGGCCAAATAAACCCATTGGCACAATCATGACCCGTAGCTAGGCCATGACCATCCGCCCACCGAGACAGGGTTCAACCACGCCAGTGGTATTGGGGAAACTCAGCGGCAGGCCTTGGCAGTGACGGATGGCCAAGAATCCAAAGGCCTCGGCCTCCAAGAGGTCGCCGTCCCAGCCAAGGTCATCGACCAGCCGCACGACAAGCCCAGTCGCCCGCCCCAGTTCGGCCAGCAGGGCGAGGTTATGGCGCCCACCACCCGCCACCCACAGGCACTGGGGTTTTTGCGGCAGCAGGGCCAGACTCCGTGCGACTGCCGCAGCGGTCATGGCGACCAGAGTTGCCGCCCCGTTGGCGGGGTGAGACTCGCCGCCCATAATCTCGGTCACCCACTGACCAAAATCATTGCGATCCAAGGACTTAGGATAGGGTTTTGCAAAATAAACATGATCGCCGAACCGCGCCACCGCGGCCCAATCGACCTGACCCTGGGCCGCCAATCGCCCGTCGGTATCAAAGCCCTGACCGGTATGGCGCAGCACCCATTCGTCGATCAGGGCCACCCCTGGGCCGGTGTCAAAGGCAATCAGCTCGCCTTGGCTGATCGCAGTGATATTGGCGACTCCGCCAATGTTTAAAATCACCAGTGGTTGCGGCAGTTCGGCTGCCCGCGCCAGGGCCTGGTGATAGACTGGCACCAGCGGAGCCCCCTCCCCGCCGCAGCTGACATCATGGCTGCGGAAATCATGCACCACCGGAATGCCAATGAGTCGGGCTAATCTTTCGGCATTGCCGATCTGGCGGGTGACTCCGTTGCTGGTTCCGCGCAATGGGCGGTGGAGGACGGTTTGGCCGTGGAACCCCACCACCTCGACTCGGCCATGGCCCTGCTGCTGGCATAGGCGCATCACCAACTCGGCATGAATATCGGCAATCTCCTGTTCAATCTCCGCCAGCCAGTCGGACTGCTGCTTTACCGCGCTCTGCCAGTCTGGTGCGGCGTGGAGGGCGATGACCTGACGCAGCCTTTCTTGAAAATCAGGACTGTAAGCCAGATGGAGGCCGCCTTCGCGCCTGAAGATTCGCTCGCCGTCGGATTCGATCACCGCGGCATCGATCCCATCGAGCGAGGTTCCGCTCATGAGGCCAATGGCTTTCATCCTTCTTAGTGGGGGGTTACTGGTCATTTTGGCGAACCGATTTTGGAGGGGGGTGAATTCTCTGTGGCCTCGGGCGGTTGGTTATTTTTGTTCTTCTTGTCATTGGCCTTGCCGATGGAATTGATCCAGTTCTGAATAAAGCCGGGGGCCAGCACCGACAGGGGGTTGATTGCAATCTTGGGATCCTCGAGGCTACCCCTGACCCTATAGCTAAAGGCCAGCAGCCCCTCCCCCTTATTGCCGGTCAGCAGCCAGCCGAGCAGGGGAATGGTCTTGATCGTGCTGCTGATGCCATAGGCTGGCACGATCGTACCGCTAAAATCCAACCTGGGCGAGGTACCCGCCTCCGCCCCGCGCGGATTGGCGGCCAGCATCTTGCCGCCGATGGTCAGGCCGACCGCTGAACCTGTAACATGGGCATTCTCCACCACCGTCACTAGGCCACTTCGTTGCACCTGCGCTGACAGCTCGTCAAAGGCCAGCCCCTCCCCGGTCAGGGCATCGGCAATCCCGGTAATCGTCAGAAGCCCAATGACCTTGCTGAGTACGGGCATATTGGTCATGCGGAATTTCTCGATCAAGACATTGGCGGTCAGTCCCCGCGGTATCAGCTCGATTCGCCCAGTGATGGTCAGGACTCCGCCATTCATGACTTTTTTGCCGGTCACGACGCGGATAAATTCGCCGCTATTGGCGGCCTTGATCTTCAGGGTGCGGAAATCTTCGTTGGCCGAGAGGCGCAGACTGACCGGATAGGTACTGTTCAGCATGGCATCGATCGATGCCGTCTGCCAGCGCAGCCCGTCATAAAAACCGGTTATGACCGTATCGGTTATGGCGCGATCCTTACCGAGAATCAGCTGATTGATCTTAATATCAATCAACAAGGGGAAGTTTGGCTCAAAGGGTTCATTGACCACGACCATCTCGGGCCTAATCGTGCGGCTGGGACGGAACAGGCGATCCTGGCTATCCTCGGCCTCCTCTGGCCTGACCGGTTGGTTATCCTTGGGCTTGAGAAGGGGCCTTGGCATAGGGTTGGAATCGCCCTGTTCTTCCGGTTCGCTCAGGATACTGACATTGAGCGAATCCCCGCGCAAAAATACCGACAGCCCGCCATTGGGTTTGAAGCCTATATTGCCGTAAAGTCGATTTTCCCCCGCCTCCATTCGGTTGATATGGAGCATGGTTTGCCGCCCGAGCCTATCCATCTCCCCGCTGATATCGATCACGGCATTGCTATTGACGCCGCGCAGATTGAGTGAACTCAGGGCCGTGACCTGATTGTCGCGCAGGACAAGATTAACTCGCCCAGCCAGGCCCGCCGAGCGCGGCAGCAGCAGCCCAGGCAAGATAAAGGCCCTAAAATCAGCATTGATGAGATTAACCCCCATCCTTAAGTCGGCGCGGCCATTGCGTTCGAGATCATAGGTCGCCTCGATCGGAATCTCGCCATTGACCCAGATGCTGGAATCGAGACCCAGCCGCTTGACCCCTTCGGCATCCAATACCAGACTGACGGTCAGGTGTAAAAAATCATCGATCCTGGGGTCGAGCTTTAAACGCATCGAGGGGTGAATCTCGATCCCCTCGACCCGCAGCAAACCGTCCATCTGCACCCTATCATTATCGACATCAAGGTTCAGTTCACTATCATTAACCCCCCAGGCCCCGATCAGACGGTCGAACTTCATGCCGCTGATACTGGCAATCACATGGTACCGCGGCGGTAGATGATAGTCGGGAGCCATGGGCGAGAGGGGCAGTTCCAGTTCAAGATTGGCCTTGACCTCGCCACTGTCGGCCTGATCCGGGGTCACCCCCAGAGTCTGGGTAATGTTCAGGGCCGGGGCCGACAGAAGTTGCAAGGCATTACTCAGACTCCCCCGCGCTGCCGCATTGACCTTTAATCTTGGATTGTTGCTGATAAGGTCGCTCAAGGTCACGACCGAGGGCAAAATATCGAGCCCATCGATCTCGGCATGGTGGATACTGACCGTCGCCAAATTATCGTCAAAGCGAATCGCCCCCGAGGCATTGGTCGCGGGCGGCATATTGGGGGTCATAATCACAAGAGCATCCTTAAAGCCCAGACTGCCGTCGGTCTTGACCGAGATCCATTCTCCCCCGGTCGGGGGCGGCGGTTTTGTGCCGGGCGGAGCCAGCGGACTGACCTCCCGCTGCACCGTCGGAGTCTGTTCTAGATGAAGGTTCAAACCAACATCGGTCAGTTCTCCGCGATGGAAATTATCGACAAACCACTGTCTTGTATCCCGCGCCAAATCCAGCGGCCAATAGTTCTGAAGCAGGTCAAGATCAACCCGATCAATCCCGAGCGAGGCCAGAATGACCATATTGGATTTTTTATCGGCCGGTACCGAAACCAAGGCTGTACCGGAAATCACTGGCCCGTCGGTAATGACCAGCTCGACATCGCTCAAGGCCATGGTCGGCGAGGGCTCGTAATTATCGGCAGAGACGCTATTTTCTTGCCTGGTCTTAAGGTTTATGCCCTTGCGGGAATCGGTGCTGGCTATGGAGGCAGTCGGGGCAATGGTCGAAAAATTACTGTAAAAGGCCTTGGCCTTAAAACTGGTGATCGGTAATTGCCCCATCTTAAAACTATTCCCGACCAGCCGACCGCTGCCGCCGTTCAAGAAGAAGGAGAATCGTTCGAGTTGCCCTTGATCATTGATCCCATAGCCAAGTTCAAGTTGCAAGGGCAGATCAAAGAGCTTCAAAAAACCCAATTCAGGGACGAATTTCGCCAGAACAATCGGATGGAGATTCTTGACCGTGACACTGCCCCGCGCCGAAGCCGCCTGGTCTCGCCCCTTGCCGTGGGCTAGAACCGCCGGTTTAAAGGCAAAGTTGAGGGTTGGAAAACTAATCACCTGAGCCGACCGACCGCTGCCCACCAACAGCTTAAAATCATTGATATTCAGCTCTTGAATCCAGTTGAGATAGGTGGGGAGACTATGTTTGTCACTGGGTTTGTCACTGGCTTTGTCACTGGGTTCTTCGCTGGATTTGTCGCTGGCTGGTGCCTGTTGAAACCTGGCGAGCAGTAGTTTGGGGTCTTCGACCGTGATGACCGGGCCATCGGCGGTAATCTGTTCGGGGTAAAACCGACCGACAAACATGGCGATAAAGTTAAACCTTATTCTCAAGCGCGGGACAAAGACCGCCGTCTTGACCGAGGGGTCTTCAAGTTTGACCTGAAGCAGTTCGATGATAAAATTCTGCGATTCGCGATCCCAGGTCAGGTTGGATTGGCCAATATTGATGGCGCTACCGGTGGTGGGATTATTGATAAGGTTGCCAACCACCTGACTGACAAAAGGCAGGGACAGGGGTTCGCGCGACAGTTTGAAGATCAAGGCTCCGACCAATATCGCCAGCACGAGACAGATGGCGATTGCGAACTCGGCCAGATGGATCAAACGACGGAAGATCCGATTCTTAATCAGGTGGTGAAGGCGGTGGCCTTTTGCTTGACTGGGATGGTTGCGGCGGCTCGCCCTGGTGGCTTTACGGTTCAGACGAGACAAAATCATTTGACGCGCGGCGGGAACCTCGCCATTCTTCTTGGAATGGAGCGATGGTGACCGAGGGCCTTGCCTTTTCCGCAATCTAGTCAAAAGCTTACGCAATGAATTTACACCCTGATTTTACTGACTGGCGTTTGCAACCGCCAACTTCGACCGGCTTCGCGACGGCTGAAGCCCTTGCCTCCTACCCCATTCAAACTAACAGGCTTTTATATCAAGGGGGCAATTATAACACAATTGCCCTAAACCAAAATCCCCAAGATCGTCATGGTTTGGAACAGGCCCTGGCTCGTTTCAGCCCCTATCTCAGCAGCCTGTGGCAAAATGATGCGGAACTGGTCGCGGGTCTGCTGGGTCACGGAGTCACGGCGACCATCGATCGTATCATGTCCAGCCTTGGCGAACTGACAGAGGAGCGCGACCGGCCGCAACTGATGCGGGGGCTGCGGCAACTCAAGAATCGCCTGGCCCTGACGGTGGCGGTGGGGGATATTCTATCGCTCTTGACTCTTGAACAGGTCACGAGGGCCCTCTCGGTCTTTGCCGAGAGGGCGATTGACTGTGCCGCGCAGCATCTGTCGCTCCATTATGTCGCTGCTGCCGAGCGGCTCTATCTTAAACACCAGCAGACCGAACAGCTGCCCGAAGAATTCAGAACCGCGACCGCCAGCAGCGGATTAATCATTCTCGGGATGGGTAAGCTGGGGGCGCGGGAACTCAACTATTCCAGCGACATTGATTTAATCATCCTGTTTGACCCTGGCCTTACTCCCCCAATTCTTGTCACCGATGGACAAAAACTGGGGCTGGGCGAGGTCTATCAAAGGCTCGCCCGCGATCTGGTTGATATTCTGGCCACCGTGACCGAGGATGGATTTGTCTATCGCACCGATCTGCGGCTGCGCCCCGACCCGGCCTCCACCCCCCGCGCCATCAGCACCACCGCCGCCGAGAACTATTATGAATCGGTGGGGCAAAACTGGGAGCGGGCGGCGATGATCAAGGCACGGCCGGTGGGGGGCGACTATGCCGCTGGCCTGGCCTTTTTAAAAAAACTGCGGCCCTTTATTTGGCGACGGCACCTCGATTTTGCCGCCATTAGCGACATTCATTCGATCAAGCGGCAGATCAGTTCCAAAATCTCGACCGCGGCGGCGACGCGGATGCGCACCGAGCCTGGAACTGCCGTACCGCGCTGGCTCTGTCTGACCAGTGGCCATAATGTCAAGCTTGGCAATGGCGGAATCCGCGAGATTGAATTCTTTGCCCAGACTCAGCAGCTGATCTGGGGCGGTCGCCTGCCCGAACTGCGCAGCAGCGAGACCTGCCAGACCCTGACCAAACTCGCCGAATTGGGCCTCATCAAGCCGGAGGTTGCGGGGGAGATGATCGCCGCCTATCACTATCTCCGCCGGGTTGAACATCGCTTGCAGATGGTGGAGGATCAACAGACCCATAGTCTGCCGCTCGATCCATCCGAACTGGAACGGTTTGCCCTGTTTATGGGCTATGAGAGTTTGGCAGGATTTGAAACGACGCTCGACCATATTCTGTCGCGGGTCGCCACCCACTATAGTAATCTATTTGCCGATCAGCCGAGCCTCGGCCTTTCTGGCAATGACCAGACCCATGACCCGAGCCAGTCAGCCACCGCCAATCTGGTCTTTACCGGCAATGAAGATGATCCCGATACCCTAAAAAATCTTTCCTCCCTCGGCTATAGCCAGCCCGAACAGGTGGCGGAGATGATTCGCGGCTGGCACTTTGGCCGCTACCGCGCGACCCGTTCGGCCCGTTCGCGCGAACTGCTGACCGAGCTGATCCCCCAGTTACTGGCGGCCTTTGCCACCAGTCTGGAACCGCAGGCCGCCTTGACCCGCTTTGATCGCTTCCTCAGCCACCTGCCCGCCGGTATCGAGATTCTGACCCTGTTAAAGGCCAACCAGACCCTGCTGCAAAGGCTGGCCGAGATTATGGGAACCGCCCCCGAACTGGCTGATATTCTCAGCAACCACCCCCATCTGCTCGATTCGCTGGTTCTCAGCAGCGGCCTGGTCACCGCTAAAAAAATCACCGGCAACGACCACCGCGCCAAGCTCGAGGCGAGCCTGGTCGATTCGGACGGGCTGGAGGCAATCCTCGATCAGGTACGGCGATGGGCGGCCGAACAGCGATTCCACATTGGCATAGCCCTGCTCCAGCGGCATCTCGGCCCGGCCGCCGCGGTGCGAGAATATAGCCAGATCGCCGAGGTGATTATTGCCGTGCTGCTCGATACCGTGACCGCCGAATTTACCCGCCTTCATGGCCATTTGGCGGGGGCGAGTTTTGCCGTGCTGGGCTATGGCAAGCTGGGCAGTCGCTGTTTGACTCCAGCCTCTGACCTCGATCTGGTCTTTATCGCTGAACAGGGTTCGGCCGAGCAGTCCGACGGGGCAAAGCCCCTGCCGCCACCCCTGTGGCTGGCGCGGCTGGGGCAGAGATTAATATCAGCCCTGACCAGCCAGACCGCTAGCGGCGACCTCTATCAAGTCGATATGAGGCTGAGGCCAATGGGAACCAAGGGGCCGATTGTCTCGACCCTCGATGGTTTTGTCGCCTATCACCGCGACGAGGCCTGGTTCTGGGAAACCCTCGCCCTGACCCGCGCAAGGGTGGTGGCAAGCATCGGCAGTAATGGAGGGGAGTTTGCCCATCGCAGTCAAGCCGCCGTTGCTGGCTTGATCACCGCGCCGCGCGATGGGGCCGAGCTCAAAAGGGCCGTGATCGAGATGGCGGCGATGGTCCATCAATCGCACCCGCCGCGCCACGATCTGGATGCTAAATACCTGGCTGGTGGGGCCTTCGACCTCGATTTTATCTGCCAGTATTTGGTGCTGATGGTTGCCGAGACTCACCCTGGTTTGGCGCGGCCAGCCGAATCTTCGGCTGAATTGATCGCATCATTGGTTTTGGTTGGCTGTTTGTCAGAGGCACAGGGGGAGATTTTACGACAGGCCAGCGAATTCTATCAATCCCTGCAACTGCTGTTGCGCTTGACGGTCGGTGGCGACCAGAGCGCGGTGACCCCGACCCTGTCGCTGGCCAAGGTTTTTGTCGATATGGGGCTGGTGGAGTTACAGGGCGGACAGGCCTGCGAAACCGCAGCGGTTTTTGCCGCATTGAACAAGACTCTGACCGCTCATTGTCTCGCCGTGAAACAGGTCTGGGATCAGGTTTTTGGGTAGGGGAATAGTCTATGGGGAAAATCATTTTAATTGCCCCCCCTTCCCTTTGGGAAGGTCTGAAAAAGTCATTTTTTAAAACAATCAGGCAACCCCCCTTAGTCTCACTAAGAAGTAAACTTCTAAGTTCGACTATTCCCCCCTTCTAAAGAAGGGGGGATGTTTTTCAGTTTACCTCCCCTTCTTTAGAAGGGGAGGATAGCAAACCTTAGCGATGACGAAGTCGAGCTTTAGGTTTGCTTGGAGGGGTTGCACTATTAATTTCGAGTTTTCAGACCTTCACCCCCTACGCAAAATCCTCGGCGAAATGTTTTAAGGCACTTCGCACCGGCAAGGGCGTCAAGCCGCCGAGGGCGCAGAGCGAACCATCCTGCATTGTGGTACAGAGATCATTCAGCAGAACCAAGTTCTTATCCCGATCCGTACCCGCGATGATGCGATCCAGCACCTCGACTCCCCGCGTCGAGCCGATCCGACAGGGGGTGCATTTGCCGCAGGATTCAATCGCGCAGAACTCCATCGCAAACCGCGCCTGCCGCGCCAGATCGACCGAATCGTCAAAGACCACGATACCGCCATGGCCGACCATGCCCTGATGCTTGGCAAACTCCTCGTAATCGAGCGGCAGGTCAAAAAGCGACTCGGGGAAATAGGCCCCGAGTGGCCCCCCCACCTGCACCGCGCGAATTGGCCTACCCGATGCCGAGCCGCCGCCAAAATCATTCAATATCGTCCGCAATGTCACGCCAAAGGGCAGTTCAAACAGCCCGCCGCGTTTGATATTGCCGCCGAGTTGAACCGCCAAAGTCCCCTTCGACCGCCCCACCCCAAGACGGGAATAGGATTCGGCTCCATCAGCCAGGATTCCCGGCACGGCGGCAAAACTCAGGACATTATTGATCACGGTCGGCTGGCCAAAGAGCCCCTTGATGGCTGGCAAGGGCGGCTTGTAGCGAATGATACCGCGCCGCCCCTCGAGACTCTCGAGCAGCGATGTCTCCTCCCCACAGATATAGGCCCCGGCGCCCAGCCGAATCTCGAGCTCAAACCCCTTACCGCTGCCCATGACATTGGCCCCCAGCAGCTTCAAGCGATGGGCCACCAGCACCGCAGACAGAAGCGTCGCATAGCCATCGGGATATTCACTACGGATATAGATATAGCCCTTGCTCGCCCCCACCGCGAGGCCAGCAATCACCATCCCCTCGATCAGGGTCAAGGGGTCACCCTCGATCAGGATTCGGTCGGCGAAGGTGCCGCTGTCGCCCTCGTCGGCGTTACAGACAATGTATTTTTGGCTGGACTCGGCATTACGAACCGTTTGCCATTTAATCCCGGTCGGGAAGCCCGCCCCGCCGCGCCCGCGCAGGCCAGAATCGGTGACCTGCTTGACGATCTGCTCTCCATCCATCTTGACCGCGGCCTTGATACCGCGCAATCCGCCCTGGGCGACAAAGCCGTCCCCATCCAGCGGATCGATGAGGCCACAGCGGGCAAAACTCTGGCGCGTCTGGGCCTTGAACAGCGGATGCTCGGCTACCAGCCCCACCGCTGTCCGATGGTCGAGCGGATGTTTGGCGCCATTAAACAAGCCCGCGGCAATCAGCGACGGAATATCTTCGGTCGTGACCGGGCCATAGCCAAACCGACCCTTTATGGTCTCAACCTCCAGCAGGGTCTCCAGCCACAGGAGTCCGCGCGAGCCGGTGCGAATGATCTGGCATTCGGACCCGCAGTCCTCACTCGCCATTTGCAGGGCGGCTGCCAGTTCGTCGGCCCCGACCGCACGGGCGGCGGCATCCTTGGGGATATAGAGTCTCAGGCTCATACTGTCCTCGCTTTAAAACCAATCCCCGCTGCTGCAAGGTGGGCATCCAGTTTGGCTGGAGTCAACCGTGCCACCAGCTTGCCATCGATCATCGCCGAAGGGGCCATGGCGCAGAGACCAAGGCAATAGATGGCCGAGACTTCACATTCATGCTGCCCCTCGGCTCGTTGAATAAGGTCAGCAGCCATGGCTTCGCTGCCCATCGATTGGCAGGCCTCGGCACGGCAGAGTTTTACACTATGTTTGGGCGGTGGTTCGCGTCTAAAATCGTGGTAGAAGCTGATGACCCCGTGAACCTCCGCCCGCGATAGGGTAAAGGCCTTGGCCAGGTCTGGCACCGCCGCATCGTCGATATAACCCAGCCGATTCTGCAGGGCATGAAGGGCGGGAATGAGGCCTCCCTTGATCGCGGCAAACTCGGCGATGATCGGGGCTGCGGTCTCGGCATCCCATCCTGTGTCGCCTTTTAAAACTTGGGGGGTTGGGAGATTTTTGCCCATCGATAACCTCGTAATCATGGTGAGTAAAATAATCAATGGCGCAAGCTAACCAGTTTTTAACCGAAGGGCAAGAGGGAATTAGGCTAGCCCCTTGCCCCCATCCCCCTTTGTTACGGTTTAGTCGTTTCGATCAGTTTTGCGGTTTCGGCATGGTTTTTGGCTCGAGCCAGTTCGGCTGCGGTAATGCCTTTGACTTCACCATCGGTTCCCTTGACCGAAGCATCGATCCCGGCCTTCAGCAACATCTTTACAATCTCGTCATTGCCCTGCTCCGCGGCAAAGAACAGTGCCGTGCGACCATCCTTGGTCTTGGCATTGACCGCAACCTTGGCGGCAAGCAGCAGTGGCACAGACTCCACAGAATCGACCTCGGCGGCAAACATCAAAACGGTTTTGCCCAAGGAATCCGTTTCAGTAACAATGGCATTATTGTCGAGCAAGAGCTTGAGAAATGTCGGATATTTTCTATAAATGGCCACAAGAAGTGGGGTTACATACGAATTCTGTTTCTTGAAATTGACATTAGCCCCGGCCTTTATAAGAATTGTAGCCGCCTCCAGCTTATTGTTTATCGAAGCAAACAAGAGAGCAGAATTGCCAAGTCCGTCGGGCGTATCAATATCAATCTTCGTCTTGATTAACTGATTCAGACTATCGAGACGATCATAGCCCACCGCCGAATGCAGGGCACTGCGACCCCTCTCGTCAATCTCGGTGAGATTGGCTCCACTCGCGATGAGCCTTGTAACCTCGGCATTGTCACCCTTGGCCAGGGCCTCGATCAGGGGCGAGGCCATAAGGGGCGTGACCGCCATGAGCAATAGAATAAAGAACAGGCCAGCAATAGTGTATAGTTTTATAACCATCATTCGATTGGGTAGAATTTTAAACAGAGTCATGTAGGCTTTTCCTTCTAGGGTTTAGTTTAGCTAACTATACTCCTTTCACAAGAAAAGTCCAAAACTCAGATTCGTAATTTAAACAATAATTTGTTGGGGGGGCGGATGCCCCCCCATCTCACTTCGTTCGATTCCCCCCCGC
>JASGCE010000255.1 GCA_030054295.1 Minisyncoccota bacterium | reverse complement strand
GCTGGCAATCCAGCGGGGAGTTTGAGGGGCATAAGCCCCTCAATTATAAGGAATTATTGTGCTTGGGCTTACGCCCGCTCTGGATTGCCACTCTGCGCTGCTATCGCAGCTTGAGGGCAATGACGATTTTGGAAGAGCCTAAATTTGTGGGGGGGCGGATGCCCCCCCATCTCACTTCGTTCGATTCCTCCCCGCTGGATAGCCTCGTGCTTACGCACGACGCTATGAGGGGTTAGGGGAGATTTCAACCTTTCGATACCCCTCATCGCGTTGCCCTGTTAAGGGCAAGGCGATCCAGCGGGGGGAGTCAAGCGAAGCTTGACGGGGGGCATCCGCCCCCCGCTAAAAAATGAGTTTTTGGATATTTAAAGAATCAGACTATAGGCAAGTGGAAA
The DNA here is from genome assembly GCA_030054295.1 of Minisyncoccota bacterium. Lineage (GTDB taxonomy): Bacteria > Pseudomonadota > Alphaproteobacteria > Elsterales > Elsteraceae > JASGCE01. The sequence continues at coordinate 2,643 of JASGCE010000255.1, read as the reverse complement.
TTTCTATTACTTTTCTCCCCACCCATTCAGCAAATTTGCTATGGTTCAAAAAATTTTGTCAACAGGTGAAATCATGACTCTTCGTCTTCCCGATGCTGCTGATCGAGCGACCGCCCTCAAGGTCACCAGTGATCCCGATCAGTTCCAACTCGAGACTAAACTGGTGCGCGGCGGCCATGCCCGCAGCCATCACGGCGAGATGACCGAAGCCCTCTACATGACTCAGGCCTATGCCTATGACAATGCCGAGATGGCCGACGGCCGCCTTGGGGGAACCATGCCCGGCTTTACCTATTCACGATATGGCAACCCAACCGTCGAGATTTTTGAACGGCGCATGGCGGTGCTGGAAGGGGCCGAGGCCTGCTTTAGCACCGGCACTGGCATGGCCGCGGTCTTTGCCTCCATGGCCTGTTTTTTAGATTCCGGCGATCATGTGGTCGCGCCCCGTGCGCTTTTTGGATCGTGTTTTTATGTCCTGAATACGCTCTTTCCGCGCTGGGGCATCACTGCGACCTTTGTCGATGGCACCGATATGAATGAATGGCGCCGGGCGGTCACGCCTAAAACCAAGGCCTTTTTTCTCGAGACCCCGGCCAACCCGACGCTTGAACTGGTTGACCTCAAGGCCGTCATAGCCCTCGGCAAGGAGGTCGGAGCCAAGGTGATTGTGGACAATGTTTTCGCCTCCCCCATCTTGCAAAAACCTATCGCCATGGGTGCCGACATCGTCGTCTATTCGGCGACCAAACATATCGATGGTCAGGGTCGCTGCTTAGGCGGCGTGGTGCTGGCCGACGAGAAATTCTGCACCGAGAAACTCCAACCCTTCCTCCGCCACACTGGCCCAGCCCTCAGCCCCTTTAATGCCTGGCTATTGCTGAAGGGGTTGGAAACATTATCGCTGCGGGTCGAGCGGGCGCAATCATCCGCCACCGCCATCGCCGAGTTTCTCGAAAAACAACAGCCATTGGTCAGCCGCGTCCGCTATCCGACTCTGCCCAGCTTCCCCCAGCACAACCTCGCCAAGGCGCAAATGAGTGGCGGCGGCACCATGGTCTGTTTTGAACTGGCGGGCGGCAAGGAAGCTGCCTTTATATTTGAGAATGCTTTGGAGCTCATCGACATTGCCAATAACCTCGGCGACAGCAAATCGATGATCACCCACCCCATGACCACGACCCACCGCGCGATTGCCGAGGAGGACCGCGCCAAGATGGGAATCACCCAGGGCATGATTCGTCTGTCGGTTGGTTTAGAATCGGCGGTCGATCTGCAACGCGATTTGGCTCAGGCCTTGGCGGTGCTGGGTAAAAGGGGATGAGTCTCGCGGTCTATCTCCACTGGCCCTATTGCGTATCCAAATGCCCCTATTGCGATTTTAATTCCCATGTTAGGGAAGGGGTTAAGCTCGAACCCTGGCATGAATCCCTGCCCGCGGCCATCACCGCCCAGCGGCAGTGGCTCGAGTCGCGCGGCTATGAATTTAAACCGGTGACCTCGATATTTTTTGGCGGCGGAACCCCGTCATTGATGCCGTCCAAACTGGTCGAGACTCTGATTGATCGGGTTGCCCGCGAATTCACATTGGCCAGCGATGCCGAGATCACCCTCGAGGCCAATCCCAATTCGGTCGAGGCAGAAAAATTCAAGGCCTTTGCCGCCGCCGGGGTCAATCGCGTCTCGATTGGCGTTCAGTCCTTTGAAGCCGATGGTTTAAAATTCCTCGGTCGCGCCCATAGTCAGGGTGAGGCCATGAAGGCGATTGAACTGGCTCAGGCGATTTTTCCGCGGGTCTCCTTTGACCTGATTTACGGACTGCCCGACCAGTCGGTGGCTGATTGGCAGGCGCAGATGGCACGGGCGTTACAGATGGGAACCGATCATCTGTCGCTCTATCAATTGACGATTGAACAGGGCACGGCCTTTGCCTCGGCCTATGGTCGAGGTGATTTTGTCATGCCGAGCCCCGAACTGGCGGCTGATCTGTATGAGGCCACCGAAGCGGCGACTGCGGCGGCTGGGATTAAGGCTTACGAGGTTTCCAACTATGCGCGGGTCGGGCAGGAATCGCGGCATAATCTCGCCTATTGGAATTACGATGACTATCTTGGCATTGGCCCCGGGGCGCATGGTCGAGTGAGCTTGCCGCAAAAACACGCGACAAGGCAGGAGAAGCTCCCCGAGACCTGGCTGAAATCGAATCTTGCCTTAAATGGCGGCAATTGCGAAGTGACAGCCATCAGCCGCAGCGACCAGTTTGCCGAGACTCTGATGATGGGGCTGCGACTGGTTAAGGGCATCGACCGCGCCCGATTTACCCGCGATATGGGGATGGATATTGACCAGATCATCCCTACCGATCGGTTGAATAATCTGGTCGAGGAAAACTACCTGCTGGTTACTCCCGAGCAATTTGCCCTGACCCTGAGTGGTCGTTTGCGGCTTAATCTGATACTGGATTATCTGTTGGAAGGTTCGAGGATCTAGGGGATTTTGATGATTAATGTCGATACAAGATTATTTAAGCGTCCGTAAAAATTACTCATTTTATCTCGCTTAATTTGAAGTCTATTCCAAAATAGCTCTAATCGGATGCAAGGCGGAGCCTTGCTGGATTTTTAAGGCGAAGCCTTAAATGGG
>JASGCE010000254.1 GCA_030054295.1 Minisyncoccota bacterium | reverse complement strand
TTCGGGCTCGTTCTGTCTCGCCCATGGCGCAACCACCGCGCTCATGGAATGCTCGACAGAACGACCGCTCACCTCTTGGCGGGTTTCGCTTCGCGCTGGGCTTCGCCCAGACCCATTTAAGGCTTCGCCTTAAAAATCCAGCAAGGCGCTGCCTTGCATCCATTAGAGTCTTAAAAAGCGAGATTACCCGTCTCGCTACTTCGTAGCGGCGGGTAATGACAATGGGTAAGGCTGCGGGCGGCGGCGGGTAACAACAAAAAAGCAAGCGATAGGAATCAATTCAACTACCCCATCAGCAACCGATAACACAGCGCGTCGTTCAGGGCCAAAAATGACGCATCGATCACATTGGCCGATACCCCCACCGTGCTCCAGCGGTGGCCGTTCGCAGTGCTCGAATCGATCATGACCCGAGTCACCGCCATAGTACCATCGCCCGAATTCAATATCCGCACCTTGTAATCGACCAACTGCAAATCCGCCAGCACCGGAAACCGCGCAATCAGAGCCTTGCGCATCGCCTGATCGAGGGCATTGACCGGGCCATTGCCCTCCGCCACCTCCAGCCGCGATTCGCCATCAACCGTGATCTGCACCGTGGCTTCGGATATGGCCTCCACCGTCGCCTCCATGTCCTGATGGTGGTCGAGCAGGGCCGAGTGAATCGGTTGCCGTTCAATCAAAACCCGAAACTTCTTGACCAAAAACGGCTCCTTGACCAGCCCCAACAACCGCCGCGCCAACAGTTCAAAACTTGCATCGGCCCCATCGTAAGCATAGCCGTAAAACTCGCGATTCTTGACCAGATCAACCAGAGCCGGCAACAGCGGCGAGTCATTGTTCAAATCAATCCCAATCTCGCGGCACCGCCGCAGAATATTCGCGCGCCCCGCCTGATCCGACACCAGCACCAGCCGCTGATTCCCCACCAACTCCGGCGCAACATGTTCATATGTCGTCGCATCCTTCTCCACCGCCGAAGCGTGCAACCCCCCCTTATGGGCAAAGGCCGATTCGCCAACATAGGCCGCATGGCGATTGGGCGCACGATTGAGCCGCTCGTCCAAGGCCCGCGAAATGCGCGTCAAACCCGTCAGATGATCGCGGTTAACGCCGGTCTCGTATCCCATCTTGAGCATCAGACTCGGCAGCAACGAAACCAGATTGGCATTGCCGCAGCGCTCGCCCAATCCGTTGAGCGTGCCCTGAATCTGCCGCGCCCCGGCCTGCACCGCGGCGAGTGAATTGGCCACCGCATTCTCCGTATCATTATGGGCATGGATGCCGAGGTTCTCGCCCGGAATCTCCCGCGCTACGGCGGCGACAATCGATGCCACCTCGTGCGGCAATGTCCCACCGTTGGTGTCGCACAGCACCACCCACCTTGCGCCATTTTTTAACGCCGTCTTAGCGCAGTCGAGGGCAAAGGCCGGGTTGGATTTATAGCCGTCGAAAAAATGTTCACAGTCGAACAGGGCTTCACGGCCCGACTTGGCAATATAGTCGATGGACTCGCCGATCATGGCCAGATTCTCGGCAAGATCAATCCCCAAGGCCAGTTTGATCTGGTGATCCCACGCCTTGCCGACGATGCATAAACTGTTTGCGCCGCTGTTCATCAGGGCCGCTAGACCGGGGTCGTTCGAGGCACTGCGACCCGAACGGCGAGTCATGCCAAATGCCGTGAACTTCGCTTTTTTGAACCCTTGACCCGATGCGGTGGGGGCGGCAAAAAACGCATCGTCGGTGGGGTTGGCTCCGGGCCAGCCGCCCTCGATATAGTCAATTCCCAGCTCGTCGAGCATCAGGGCAATCGCCTGTTTATCGGCAACCGTAAAGTCAACCCCACGGGTTTGCGCACCATCGCGCAGAGTCGTGTCAAACAGGGTAATTCGAGTCTGGTGGTTGGCGGGGCTGGGCATGACGGAAGGCGATTCTTTGCAAATAAAAACAAAACTTGGCAGATTGGGTTTATCCTACTATAAACTATGGCGCAAGCCAATTGGCACAGTTGAATTTGATTTGAATTGGGTACGGAACCGAAGATGGCAGACCGAACTATGACCACTCGGCGGCAGGGTCTGTTGCTGATTCTCTCCTCTCCTTCTGGTGCGGGCAAGACGACTCTGTCGCGGCGGCTGCTCGAGTTTAATCGGGATCTTTTGGTCTCGGTTTCGATGACGACTCGCCCGCGCCGCCCGTCGGAGATCAGCGGCCGCGACTATCAATTTGTGACTGAGGAGCTGTTTCAAAAACACCTCGCCGAGAATCAATTTTTGGAACATGCGACGGTTCATGGCAATTGCTATGGCACGCCGCGCGAGCCGGTGCTGGCGGCCATCGACCGCGGGGTTGATATGTTGTTTGACATCGACTGGCAGGGGGCGGATCAACTGCGGGAAGCCATGCCGAACGAGGTGGTTTCGATCTTTATCCTGCCGCCGAGTTTGGATGAACTGGCGCGGCGGCTTCGTTCACGGGCGCAGGATTCGGAAGCGGTGATTCAGGCGCGATTGGCTGCGGCTCGGTCGGAAATTGCCCATTGGCATAAATATGATTTCGTTTTAGTTAATCAGGATATCGAGGTCTGTTTGGCTCAGATTCAATCGATATTGGTCGCCGAAAGGCTGCGCCGCAACCGCCAAATCGGCCTTGGCGATAGGGTCGCGGAACTGTTGGAGAGGTAAAGAATAAAGAGAAAAAAGAAAAGCGGTTTGGCTGCAAGCCAAGCGCGAAGCGCAACGAGTGAGTCACAGATCATTGCTACAAATTGAAGCGTCGCAGACACTTCCCCGCCCGACACGATCAAAAAATTTATAGGATACTTATCAGCGCGTTCGATTACTCCCAATGAATTATCATCCTTGCGAGCTTGCGAACAAAGTGAGCAAAAAAGCGAGTAAGGATGATAATTCATAAGAACGCGCCAGATGTATCCTTCGATCACTTGATAATTCCAAATTTTGTTTAGGTTTCATTAACTACCCATATTCGTCATTGCGAGGCAAATCGCCGCGCGTGCAACGCGCATTAGCGATTTGGCC
>JASGCE010000253.1 GCA_030054295.1 Minisyncoccota bacterium | reverse complement strand
CAAGCAAAACTTTAAAGTTCATGATTTGAGCCTATTGCTTGTAAAAATGCTCTAGAGTTTTTATAAACCTCCATCACATCATCCCCCAGTCTTTTATGCTCGACCAATTGCCAACGGGCAATGTCCGCCAGGGGCAGATTTTCCAAACCATCAAACCCTGTCTTGCCCATAGCCCCAATAATCATCGGTGCGCGAAAAAAAACCAGCCGATCAATCAACCCCTTCTTCAAGAGCGAAGTCGCAAGCCTTGCCCCGCCCTCCACCAGCAGCGAAGTAAAGCCCCTTTGCCCAAGGTCTTGCAGGATAAAATCCAAATCCAAATCCAAATCGTGGTGAGTCGATGATTGCGGCATGGCAATATAATCAACCCCCAAAGAACTAAACTCATCAGCATCTTGGCGAATAAACCCATCCGTATAGAGCAATGAGCCAGCGGTAAAGATCGGATCATGAAAACTCATCACCCGCCGCCGATCCAAAATCACCTTGATCGGCGACTCACCCGCCATCCCCGGCAGGCGACAATCCAGCCGAGGCGAATCGGCCAAGACCGTCGCCGTGCCAACCATAATCGCATCGTGACAGGCGCGAAGACGATGGGTCTCGGCGCGCGATTCAGGGCCGGTAATCCATTTTGATTGGCTATCTGCCGTGGCAATTCGACTGTCGAGACTGACCGCCAGCTTTACCGTAACCAAGGGCCGACCCTGGGTCTGGCGCATCATATAGCCCGCCAGAACTTCGCCCGCAGCCGCCTGGACTTCGGGATCAGAACTGACCTCGACCTCGACTCCAGCCTGTTGCAGGGCAGCCACCCCGCCGCCACTGACCCGCGGATCGGGGTCGAGGGTCGCAATCACCACCCGCCCCACCCCGGCCTTGATCAGGGCATCGGTACAGGGCGGAGTCTTGCCCTGGTGACAGCAGGGTTCCAGCGAAACGAACACAGTCGCCCCGTGCAGATCATATCCGGCCGCCGCCGCCTGAGCCAAGGCCAGAGTCTCGGCATGGGGCCTTCCACCACCCCCAGTCGCGCCAAAGGCAATCGGCTTAGGCAGGCCCCGCGGATCATCGTGCGACTGCCCCCCCATCAAGGGCTGGACAATAACACAACCAACCGCCGGATTGGGCCAGGTTCGACCCAGCTGCCGCGCCCCGAGGTCAATCGCCAACTGTAAAAAATGCCGATCCCCTGGCCTGGTCCTGGTCATTATGGCCTAATCTTCTTTGGATTTAAGATCGCGGATAAAGCTGCTGAAGTCCTTGACCTCGCTGAAGTTTTTATAGACCGAGGCATAGCGGACAAAGGCCACCGCATCAATCTGCGACAGGGCATCCATGACCTGGGCACCGATGACTTCTGATGGAATCTCGCTCTCGCCGCTGCTCTCGAGTCGCCGCACGATGGAGCTGACCACCGTCTCGATCTTCTCGGGATCGATCGATCTTTTGCGGGTGGCAATTTGAATCGAGCGCACCAGTTTATCGCGGTCAAAAGCGACCTTTTTACCAGTCTTTTTAACCACCATCAGGTCGCGAATCTGGACTCGTTCAAAGGTCGTAAATCGAGCCCCACAATTGTCACAATAACGACGGCGACGAATGGCTGAATTATCATCGGTAGGGCGAGAATCCTTAACATTGGTATCTTGACTATTACAGAAGGGGCAACGCATTCAAAACTCCTAGACTTGCCCAGGGGACAGTTCGGTGGCTTGTTGAAGGAAAATCGGCTATAATCAATTCCATTACAGGCGATGACGACTCGGCTTATTTATCACTCCCCAGCAATCCTATACTATTCTAACCGAATTTTTACAAATCTGATTTAATTTTTACCGCCCAATCCATGATGAAGCCTGCGAATTATTTTGGCTGAGCCAAACCGATAGAATTCACGACTGTAGCCGAGACCATTGCCAATGAGTTTCTTTTAATCATAACTAGTTAGAATCGGTTATTAAACAAAAAATTTAAGAATCTTGAATTTTTTATTTGAAATTGCAGAATTCTATCGCTATAGTTTATGTAACATCTAAGGTATAGACTCTAACTCCTAAATATATTTAGGTTTTTTGGGGAGTACCAAGGAAGGAATTCAGGATAGATGGCTGAATGGGTTTGTCTATCCTATGCTCTGCTGCCATTCGACCCTCGCGTTAATGGCTGATTATTTAACCCTTGTAGGGGACGAAACTATGGATGACTTTACCGAGAAGAAAATTTCTCATTCCGAGATGTTGCGCATGACCACCGATGTTGTAGCCGCCTATGTCGCGCGGAACGACATTGCTGCCAACCATATTCAGGATGTGATCAATACGGTCTATGCTTCGCTGCGCAATATTGACCATCCCCAGTATGACCTGAAGTCAGAGCCTCTAAAGCCCGCCGTATCGGTCAAGAAATCGATTCAGCCCGACTATCTCATCTGCCTGGAAGACGGCAAGAAGCTGAAGATGCTCAAGCGGCACCTGCGCACCATGTATAATATGACTCCTGACGAATACCGTGCCAAGTGGGGCCTGCCGCCCGACTATCCGATGGTGGCACAGAACTATGCCGACCAACGCTCGGCCTTTGCCAAGCAGATTGGCCTCGGCAAGTTCTCTAAGCAGGAAAAGCCGCGCCGTACCGCCAGCCGCAGCTAGGGGGTCGGTCTGTTCTGTATTTTATTGCCTCCCCTTCCAGATTAAGGAGGGGGAGGTTTATTGGTGTGGATTCTTTTATACACTGTTCATTTGAAAATCCAAAAACTCAGCCCTGTAATTTAAAATAGAATTTGTTGGGGGGGCGGATGCCCCCCGTCGAGCTATGCTCGACTCCCCCCGCTGGATAGCCTCGTGCTTACGCACGACGCTATGAGGAATTTGGGAATGTTTAAACCTCCCACTACCCCTCATCGTGTTGCTTTTGGAAGTCTCACCAGAAGGTTACGAGGGGGTTCAAACTTCCCAATACCCCTTATCGCGTTGCTTTTGGAAACCCTGAAAAACTCACTTTTTGTCACTCTGAGCGTCGTCGCGCTTGACTTTGCGAATGCAAAGTCTTTAGC
>JASGCE010000252.1 GCA_030054295.1 Minisyncoccota bacterium | reverse complement strand
CGCACGAGATTGAGGTGATGAATTTTCTCGATTCCCTCGATGACGGAACCGATGACGAATGAATCGCGGCGAAATCTGGACTGTGTCTGGCGGCGGAGAATATACCAACAAACCAAGACCCTGTTTGATAGTGCAAAATGGCGATTTGACAATTGAAGATTTTGTTATTGTTGCGGTTTTAACAAGCAAGATAACCGCCCCTTCACCCAACAGATTTTTGCTACATCCGACCGAGCAGAACGGTTTACAAACTCAAAGCCTGGTCATGGTTGACAGGCTGAAATCTGTAAAACTCCAGAATTTCGGTCAGAGGATCGGTAGTCTGGATTCCGATTCGATGTTCATGATCGAAAGAATGCTGAAACTTTTACTAGGGTTGAATAGATAAGTGTACTCTGTTACCGTAAAAATTCTTGGAATTCTATAAAAATTTTGTCATTGCGAGCGAGACTCACAGCTTGCTGTGAGACGAAACGAGGCAATCCATTTTTCCGCTAAGTAATTGCTTTCAGATGGAAAAATGGATTGCCACGGTCGCTTCTCTCCCTCGCAATGACGAATATGGAGAGTTATTGAAATCAAAACAAAGTTTTGAATTTTAGTGTACGGAGTATGTAAGTCAAACCGAAAAATCCCCTACACCCCCTCGGCGGTAATTCCCAGGTCGGCAAGTTTTAGCGCCTTGCTACCGACGACTGTGGCATCTTCGGTCATGCGGATCTGGTCTACCGTCATGGCTCGGCCGGGGAGGTTTTGCAGAACCCTCGCCATGGCCAAGGCCAGCCCGGTTGGCAGGGCGATGGTGCGGGCCGATGGTGCAACTCCATCCATAATTCGTCCATAGATCTGGCGCATGGTCAAGACCTCTGGCCCGCCGATGTCATAGTCCTTACCCGCGGCAAAATCTTCGGTTGCGGCGACACGAATTGCCTCCGCGACATCATTCACCTGCACCGGTTGAAAGCGAGTCTCAGCGGCGATCATCGGCACCATCGGCAGCCAGCGCGCCATCAGCAGAATCTGTTTTACCAAAGCGGCATCGGCCCCGATAATCAAACTAGGGGACAATATCGTCGCCCGCGTAAAGGCCTGCCGCCCCGCCGCCGCCCCGGCGAATTTACTGCGCGAATAGACAGAGTGAGACCGATCGCTCGCCCCCAATGCCGAAACATGAACCAATCGTTTCACCGATTCCGCCGCCGCGATCTCGGCAATTTTCTGCGCCGTATGAAAATGCAGAGCCTCCATCGCCCGCGCCCGCGCGGTGACGGTTCCCAGCAGGTTGATGACCGCATCGGCCCCGGCAATGGCTTCGCTGAGGCCGCGATCATCCAATGGCACGACCATTGGCACAATCTGCCCGACCTCCCCCAGTGGCCGCAGCGACTTGACCCGTTCAGCGGATCGAGTCACCACTGTGATGACCGCGCCGCTCTTGGCCAGTTTCTGCACCGTTTGCCTGCCGACAAATCCGCTGCCGCCAAAAATAGTGACTCGGTTTAAAACCCCCATAGTCTTGACCTCCCCTGTGCTAAAATACCATTTTGTCGCAATTTTGGTAAATTATGCCAAGAACCGCGACAAAGCAATTGACAATCGCTTTGCAATTGGCTTAATTGCGGTTACGAAGATGGTCATGCCCAGGTGGCGAAATTGGTAGACGCACTAGCTTCAGGTGCTAGCGGGCGAAAGCTCGTGGAAGTTCGAGTCTTCTCCTGGGCACCATTTTTTATGGTGCCGCTTTTCAAAAATGCGCACCATTCTTTATGGGGGATTGTAGAAATTAGTCTCCCACAGGGCAGTTATAAATAAGATGCTCAGTTCCACAGACTATCAGACCGCGGCGGGAGTCACAGTCACCAGGCACTGTCATGATCTGGCATTTCCGGTTGACCTATCGCAGATTGCCGAATCCCTGAACCACCAGCGCGGTCTGTTACTGTCATCGAGTTACGAGGTCGCCGGTCGTTATAAAAGATGGAGCGTCGCGGCGGTCAATCCGCCCTTGGCCCTGACCCTGTCGGGGGCGCGGTTCACTATCGATGCCCTCAACCCGCGCGGCGAGGTTTTGCTCCCCCTGTTGGCGGCGGCGATTGCCCCCCTGACCAACCTGCGCGAATTTAAAACCCTTCCGCGGCACATCTGCGGCGAGATTCCGGCGGCGACCGACATTGCCGACGAATCGCAAAGGGGCAAGCGGCCTTCGGTCTTCAGCCTGCTCAGGGCGATTCAGGGGATTTTTGCCAGCGATCAGGACAGTAATCTTGGCCTCTATGGAGCCTTTGGCTATGATCTGGTTTTTCAATTTGACCCCATGACATTGGTCAAGCCTCGCGCCGCCGACCAACGCGATCTGGTGCTTTACCTCCCCGATGAACTGACCCTGATCGATAACCGCAAGGAAACAGCGGCAAGACTGAGTTATGAATTCAGCTACGCACTGAATGGCAAGAACTATACCACCCAGGGCCTGGCTGCCGAGCCCTTTGCCGCCCAGTCCCCGCCCAATCCCGATGGGGTTATGACCGCCGATGACCTGCCGGCGGGCGGCTATGCCGCGATTGTCCGCGATGCCTTTGCCAGGTTCCGCGCTGGCGATCTGTTTGAAGTGGTACCGAGCCATAGATTTGTCGAGCGCACTACGGCCAGCCCTGCTTCCCTCTATCAGCATTTGACCGAGCTGAACCCCAGCCCCTATGGCTTTCTGTTCAACCTTGGGCTTGGGGAATATCTGATCGGGGCCTCGCCCGAAATGTTCGTGCGGGTGGCGGGAAAGCGGGTCGAGACCTGCCCGATCAGCGGCACCATCAAGCGCGGGGCCAATGCCCTGGAGGATGCGGAACAGATCCGCAGCCTGCTCAACTCGACCAAGGACGAGACCGAACTGACCATGTGCACCGATGTTGATCGCAATGACAAGGCGCGGGTTTGCCTGCCGGGCTCGGTCAAGGTGATTGGACGGCGGCAACTCGAGCTCTACAGCCATTTGATCCATACGGTCGATCATGTCGAGGGCCAGCTGGCCGAGGGGTTTGACGCCCTCGATGCCTTCCTCAGCCACATGTGGGCGGTGACGGTCAC
>JASGCE010000053.1 GCA_030054295.1 Minisyncoccota bacterium | reverse complement strand
AAGTTTTTTGTTGAATTAGAACCACGAAATTCATTTTGAGACAGTCTGGCCCCCCCCCATCTCACTTCGTTCGATTCCCCCCGCTGGATAGCCTCGTGCTACGCACGACGCAATGAGGATTTTCAAGGAATCAGACTTTTGTAAACTTTAGATAAGTTTTTTTAGGCTAAAAAATTTTACAAGTTATCGATCACCACCCTCGTGCGAACTGGCCAGGCCAGGGCTTTTGTAAAATCTCTGGTTCCTGTCTATAATCACCCCAACCATTCATCCCTCCCATACAAAAGCGAGTACAGAATGTTCGGCGAGAATCGCACCCTCAGCGAAATAATTGCAACAACCCCCTTGAACCGCACCAGCGACGCATCAGTACTCGGGGAGCGAGCGCGAGAGATTTTCCGCATGATCGTCGAGAACTATGTCGAGACCGGCGACCCCGTCGGCAGCCGAACCCTGTCCAAACTATGGGAAGCACGGCCAGCCAATACCAAACAGGCCGGATCACGACAGGCCGGCGGCGGACTATCCCCCGCAACCATCCGCAATGTCATGGCAGATCTCGAGGAGGCGGGTTTATTATACGCCCCCCGAACCTCGGCCGGCCGAGTGCCAACCGGCGCGGGATTTAGAATCTTCGTCGATGGACTGCTGGAAACTGCCCCCCTCAATGCCGTCGAACAGGCCCAGATCGATCACCAATGTACCGGCCTCGGCCTATCCTTTCCCCAGGTCTTGAACGAAGCGACCGAGATTCTCGCCGGGCTTTCGAGCTGCGCCAGCCTAGTAATTGAACCCAAGGCCGATTCCAGCCTTAAACACATTGAATTTGTCCCACTCAGTCAGGGACGGGCCCTAGTGGTCACGGTTAACCAATCCGGTGTGGTCGAGAATCGCCTGATCGAACTGCCCCACGGCACCCTGCCCTCGAGTTTGCAAAAGGCCGCCAACTATCTCAACTCACGGCTGGTCGGCAAGACCCTCGCCGAGGCCAGGCAGCTGATCGAGACCGAAAGACAGGATCAGCAGAACGAACTGGATGAATTGACCGCCGGTTTGATCGAGGCCGGTATCGCGGTTTGGGTCAATTCCGACGCCGGTTCGCGCGACGGAATTCTGCTGCTGCGCGGACAGTCTCACCTGCTGGAATCGGTTACCGCCCTCGAGGAACTCGAGCGGGTGCGCAACCTCTTCCAACTGCTCGAGGCCAAGGGCGATATGATCAAGCTGATTGAACAGACCATCACCGCCGACGGGGTGCAGATCTTTATCGGTGCCGAGAACGAACTTTTCCGCCTGACCGGCTGTTCGGCCATTCTCGCCCCCTATGCCGATGCCCGCGGACAGATCATCGGGGCAATCGGCGTGATCGGCCCCACTCGCATGAACTATGCGCGGATTGTGCCGATGGTCGATTACACCGCCAAGGTCATTGGCAAACTTCTGTTGCGCTCGCCCTTTAATCGTGAATCGTGACAAAAATTCAGATTGTTATTCGAGTCAGAGCATCCTATATTTTATCCTGAAATCACTCGCCAATTTATAATGGGAACCATTCATGAGTACCGAAGCTTCAGACCAAAGCCAACGACATAACCCAGTTAATGACTCAAACAGCACCCCCTCCCCTGACCATGGCGCAGCCGACGAGGCCCTTGCTGCCGCCGAACAGCGAATTGCCGAACTCGAGGCTGAGGCCGCCCTCGAGAAGGATCAATTGATACGACAGATCGCCGAGTTACAAAATTCGCTCCGTCTTTCCCATCGTGACCGAGAGGATGAGAAAAAAAAGAATATCAAAAAATTTGCCGAGGATGTGATTACGGTTGCCGATAATCTCCGCCGCGCCCTTGAATCCGTTCCGCCCGAAAAGGTCTCAGACGGGCAGTTAAAAAACCTGCTGGAGGGAGTCGCCGCCACCGAAAAGGACCTGATGGCCATTTTTGACCGCTGGAATATCAAACAATTCAGTCCCTTGGGCGAAACCCTTGACCCCCATCTCCATCACGCCATGTTGGAACTCAATGATACGGGACAAAAACCCTTAACCGTCGTTCAGGTCTTGATCCCCGGCTATAAAATCAACGACCAGCTGTTACGGGCTGCCGGAGTCGCCGTGGCCAAGGGCGAGATCAAAAAGGTCGATACCAAAGCATAGGGTTACCCAACAGAAGACATGGATAAAAAACCCACCCACCTTACCGAGTTAAATCCGTCGGTATCGCCAGACTCGCCCCCCGGCCTGTCAGCGGCAATGGTGCTAGGCTGGTTAGAGAATAATCCCGAGTTAATCGCCAATGAGCCAAAATTTGCTTCTTTGCTGGCCTTGGCCGAGCGCGATCTCGGCGATGGGGTGGTTGATTTTCAGCACAGAAGACTCGAGAAGCTTCAAGAAACCATTCTTGATCTGCAACAACAGAATCGCAAAATCATCGCCACGGTTCGGCAAAACTATCAGATTCAAAATCGGGTTCATCAGGCGGTTCTGGCCCTGGTCAAGGCCAGTTCCTTCGAGCGACTGATCGCCCTGATTACGATGGAATTGTCTGGAATCTTGGGGCTGGAGGCCCTGAGCCTGTGCGTCGAGGCCGGAGCAAAGGGGCTTAGTTCAATTCCCCTGTCGCCCTTCTCTCAGGTAAGGTTAGTCGAGACTGGTACCATCCCAGAGCTTTTGGAAGGCAATCCCATCCTGCTCCGCGCCGAGGTTTTTGGCGATAGTCTCATCTATGGAGCCAATGCCGAAAGGGTGCGGTCTGATGCCCTGTTGCAGCTGGATTTTGGTGCAGCGGCACCGGTCGGAATGTTGGCCCTTGGAGCGCGCCGCCCCGGCATATTCTATCCCGGGCAAAATACCGAACTGCTCGAGTTTTTTAGTGAAGTCCTGGTCAGGTCTCTGCGCCATCGATTATCCGCCCTTAACGATTAATCGCGCGGGAGAGAATAATGGATCCCACCCTTAATCAAGACCAGATCATTCCTTGCGAAACCGTTACGGCCCTGAACCACTATCTGGGGCAGTTAAGGCTACGCGACAGTTCGCCCCATACCATCGATGCCTATGGTCGTGACCTTAATGGATTTTTTAAATTTATCACCGACTATCGACAGGAACCCGTCAGTTTACAGCTTCTGAGTGACCTTAAACTGATGGATTTTAGGGCCTATATCAGTTTCCGTTCGGCACAGGATCACCATCGCCGCTCGGTCTTACGGGCGATCACGGCCCTGCGCGGCTTTTTGCGGTTTTTGGAACAGCAGGGGCTTGGTCGCAATGATCAGATTGGCAGTTTGCGACTGCCCGCGGTTCCCATATCCCTGCCGCGCCCCCTGAGCCCAAGCGAGATAAATGCAAGCCTGCCTGAGATTCAATCCCTGGCGCATCAGGACTGGCTCGGCAAGCGCGATCTGGCCCTGTTTATTCTGCTCTATGGGGCTGGGTTACGAATCGCCGAGGCCTTGGCGATCAGGGCGGCAAACCATCCCCTGCCCGAGATTCTGCGCATCGAGGGCAAGGGCGGCAAGGTCAGGCTGGTGCCGATTCTGCCCATCATTCAATCTGCTGTCGCCGACTATGTTAAATCCTGCCCCTATCGGCTGCTGCCCGATCAGGCCCTGTTTGTTGGGGCGCGCGGCGATGAACTCAATCCGGGAGTGGTGCAAAGACAGATGAGGTTGCTGAGATATAGGCTGGGTTTAGCCGACACAGTAACCCCCCATGCCCTGCGGCATAGTTTTGCCAGTCACCTGCTGGCCAATGGCGGCGACCTGCGCAGTATCCAAGAATTGCTGGGACATAGTTCGCTTCATTCGACTCAGGTCTATACGCAAATTGATACGGCAAAACTTAAGGATGCCCATCGCCGTTCTCATCCCCGCGGCTGAGAACCGCCGGGGGATAAAAACGGCAACGGACAATATTGGCTCTGGTTAGAGCAAGAAAAGCGCGAATCCTGCCAACAGAATGGTGACAGTAATAATCGTTACCGACACGGCCTTGACGAAGCTATCGTAGTCGTTCTTGTATCTGGTCATGTCAAATTTCTGAGACATTTTGATGTTTCCTGTTAAGTGTACCAAATTTTATCTATTGTTGGTTCATCGAGGTTGACCCTACTTCAAACGGCGCGACAACATATCCCGACTGCTCCAACGGAGATCAATGACATTCTGTAACTGTTCCTTCAGGGCAGAGACCTCTTCCTTCGCCATCATCTCCTGCTCGAAACTCTGTGACAGTTTCAGAAGTTCGGTCGAAATCGCCCGACCCTTGGCTGTCAAATGAATCTCGATCTTGCGACGGTCCTTGTCATTGCCCTTGCGAACCACATAACCCAGCTTGACCATCCGATCAAGAAGTTTGGTTAAGGTTGGCTGCTTCAGCATGGTGACCTCGGCAAGGTGGGTCACAATGATGCCATCGATTTCACTCAGAGTCGCCAACACACGCCACGAAGAATCGGTCAAACCACTATGGTTCAACTTTGCGGCAAAGGCGTTGGTTACCGTTAAATTGGCCCGCATCAAAAGAAACAACAGCTGGCTGTCGAAAACATTAATTCTGGGTTCTTCGAGCGACTGAGTCTTTTTCATTTCGATATCCTTTGTTACTGGTTGTATGAGTATCTAAAAGCAATTGGCAGTAGCGGCTGGCTTCTTATCTACGATTAAGATTGCATGAACCTTCATCGCAAATCGCATTATCTTTAAGCTGAACCTTAGTTGTATATATAGGTAAGATAATGACCGATTCCAAGTAAGTTTTAACACCAATCTCTATTTAGGAATTAAAACCCGAAACAATCACCCTTAAATCAAGGTTTCAGCCGAAGCTAGCTCTCTGACAATCTTTATAGGCTGTTTAATAATTTGAACTTTGCATTATTATAACCAACCTATATAGGTCATTTAAGTTGAAAATATTCATATTAAAGCTCCGAAAAAGTTAGGGGTCAAATGGTTTATTCAGCTGATCTATCGCCCAAAAATCTTTTGATTCCAGAGCCATAAATTGTAGTTAATCTCTATTGCAAAGTTTTAACAGTCATGGATATTGCAACCATGAGAATTTTTTCGCGCTATCTTTGTAACGAGCTTGGCTCAATTTGTCTTTTTCTCCCTTTGATAAAATTCTAGTCTAGGGCTTGGTCGATAAGGTAATGACTCGTCAATTTTGGTAGAATTGAAAATTAGTGGAGTTTTAGCAAGAAATCAGGTTAGTTTAGAAAAGTTATTCTCGGGAATATCAAGTCATTCATTTTTGAATAAGTCATCTTAACATATGCGCATTGAATTTTTCGACTATCAATTGCCAGATGCGGCAATAGCCCGCAGTCCGACCGAGCCGAGGGACAAGGCTCGCCTTTTGCAGATTGGCGCGAAGGGAGAGATTGATCATCTTGTTTTTAGGCAATTGCCTGAGATTTTGCGACCTGGAGACATTCTTGTTCTTAACAATACGCGGGTCATTCCCGCCCGTTTGTTCGGTTGGCGGGCCGCCAGGCAGGCGGGGAATCCGCCCATCAAAATCGAGGTTACCCTCCATCAAAGGCAATTGGCTGAACCGCACAGCGACAATTCGGTGATTTGGGCGGCTTTGGCCAAACCAACCAAAAGACTGGTTGTGGGGGATCTTATTCACTTTGCTGATGATTTTATCGCGCGGGTCATAGGCAAAAACCATGAGGGCGAGATCAGGTTAGAATTTAACTATCCCGAGAAGGATTTTTGGGCTGGCCTCAGCCAATTGGGCAAGGTTCCTTTGCCTCCCTATTTAAAACGGGCGGCAGGGAGTGAAGACCATCAGAACTATCAGACGGTTTTTGCCGCGAGGGATGGGGCGGTGGCAGCACCCACGGCTGGTTTGCACTTTACGCCTGAGTTGCTTTTGCGGTTGGAGGCTATGGGGGTAAGGATTATTTACCTTACTTTGCATGTCGGGGCGGGAACATTTTTGCCGGTTACGGTTGCTGATACGGCTGACCATCGGATGCATAGTGAATGGGCGGAGCTTTCGGTTGAGGCGGCTGAGGAGATTAATCGCGCTCGGGCTGCTGGTGGGCGGGTGGTTGCGGTTGGAACGACGGTTTTGCGGGTTTTGGAATCGGCGAGTGATGATTTGGGTCGGCTTGGTGAGTTTAGGGGGGAGACTAGGCTTTTTATTCAGCCGGGTTATCGGTTTAAGATTGTTGATATATTGATTACGAATTTTCATGTGCCGCGATCGACATTATTGATTTTGGTGGCTAGTTTTGTTGGTCTTAAACGAATATTGGCGGCCTATCAATTGGCGGTAGGGCTTGGTTATAGATTCTATTCCTATGGCGATGCGACGATTCTTTTTAGGCGGGACGATGGGCAAGAGGATGATTTTATAAAATAAAAAAAGAAAAGCGGTTTGGCTGCAAGCCAGAGCCTTCATACTGATGACAAGGTCCGAGAATGCACTTCACCTCCCCTTCTTTAGAAGGGGAGGTATAATGATCCCGTTATTCATAAAAATGCTCTAGGGGGGGGGCGGATGCCCCCCCATCGAGCTTCGCTCGATGCCCCCCCTCTGGATCGCCTTGCTATCGCAACGCGATGAGGGGTTGTGGGAAGTTTTAACATTCCATCACTCCTCATAGCGTCGTGCGTAAGCACGAGGCTATCCAGCGGGGGGAGTCGAACGAAGTGAGACGGGGGGCATCCGCCCCCCACAAACTATAAGTATAATGACTCCTTTGAGTTTTGAATTGTCAAGTGAACGGAGTATAAGTGATTAAAAAAGAAAGCGAGATTCCCCGTCTGCGGTTGCCCCGTAGACGGGGCAGCCTTGCGGGGAATGACAATTGGTGGGGGCTAACGCAAGCGGCGGAGAAGAAATAAGGTGACTGCTATCCAACCAAATCCCATTGATCCCGATCAAGCCTGAGTCGGCAGCCAACCGACCGAACCGCAGCAATAATATCCGGCTTTTCAACCGCCACCTCGACCAGGGTTACCGACGGATTCTCAAAACCAATAGCCATAATCTCCCGCGCCAACTCTTCGACCAGATCAAAATGCCGACTAGCCACCCGAGCCTCAATCCTGCCAACAACCTCAGCATAGTTTGTCAGACCCTCAATCCCAATTGCCGCCATAGCAATCTCGACCGGCGATTCGATCCTAACCGAAATAATGATTCTCTGCCGCTCCGCCCTCTCAATCGGCAATATGCCAATCGAGGCCAGAAGTTCCAAACCCTTAATCTCGATGGCATATAAACTATTCATGCTATTCTTTTTTGAAGCAAATTATCGGACAGTCCGCCTAAACAGATTTTATAAGCATTTTAAGCCATTTGACTATATATTTATAGCCAAATTGGTTCGACTCCATCATTTTATAAGGACAGAATTGTGATCAAAATCGAATGGCCCAGAGTACCAAAATTCATATTCCTCCTTTTATTACCAACCTTTTTGGTCTTAAGCCCCCTTCCCCACAGGGCCCTTGCCAAGTCGATTCCAACCGCCATCACCGCCGCCCCAGTTGAACTGGAGAGCCAAGAGTCCAAACTGGATGTCACGGTCGCTAAGGGTCTTTTGATCGGCCGTATTGCCCTTGAACATGATGACTATGCCAAGGCGCAGAATTCTTTATCAGAAGCCGCCATTCGGCAACCCGACTATAGTGATCTCGCCCAACTTGCTAATTTTGCCGCGATCAATAATGGCGATTTAGAAACCGCGCACCAAATGGCCCTCCTCGCGCTGCAAGCCCCCAATAATGAAATTCTGCCGCTCCTGACCGAGATTATCTATGGAATAAAACAAAAGGAACCAAGCAATAATCTATCCTATGCCCAATCTCTGCCGCGCAATGACATTGGTGCCTATCTCTCGCCACTCATCCTGGCCTGGGTCAAGGCGGCCAAGGGGCAGAATTCAGCCCTTGCCGACCTAAGCCTGACCGCCAATCCCCAGCTGACACCCTTTATCGCCCAGCATCAATTGGCCATAGCCGAATTCACAAAAGACAGGATTCGCCAAGAGGAGGCCTTAAAGCACCTCCTGCCCAAAAACGATGCCGATTTTGATAAGCTCTCCCTCGCCATGATCAGAATCGTCGGCGGCTATTATGAAAGGGCTGGCAATATTGGACAGGCGAGAAAACTTTACCAGGTTAGCGGTAAAAAAAATAATCTCTATGACCTTTTGGCAGAAGACCGTCAAAGGCTGATGGCCAATGGGCCGCCACCACCCGCCCTAACCCCAGAGAGCGGCATTGCCGCCGTGCTTTTGGAATCAGGGCTGCTGATTAATAATGGCCGTAAGGAGGATCGTGTCGCCCTCAGCCTGCTTCGGATGGCCGAGTGGCTCGAGCCCAAAAACCCCGACATTGTCCTGAGCATTGGGGATCTTTTAAACAGCTGGGAACTTTACGAGCAGGCCCTGCCCATTTATCAGTCCATGACCAAAACCGCCAATCCACAATGGCGTTGGCAGGCACGGATTCGCTATTGCCAGACTCTGGTTGACCTTAAGCGCAATGCCGAGGCCGAGGTTGAACTGCGCAAAATGAGTGAGGAGGATAGAACCGATACTCTCGCCCTGTCCGAACTCGGGCGAACCCTCAACCGTAGCGAAAACTACTCCGCCGCCTTAAAGGCCTATAGCGACGCCATCGCCCGAGTGCCAACCATCGGCCCCGACCATTGGAGCCTGATCTTTGGCAAGGGCATCAGCCTGGAACGACTGGGAAGGACGGAGGAGGCCATCGATACCCTTAAACAGGCCATCAGCCTGTCGCCCAACCAACCCGATCTGCTGAACTACCTCGGCTTTACCTGGGTGGAGAATAACCAGAATCTCAACGAGGCCTTAAAGATGTTGGTCAGGGCCTGGCAAATAAAGCCAAACGATAGTGCCATTACCGATTCGGTCGGATGGGCATTTTACAAATTAAAATACTATGACAAGGCCATCGAGTTTTTAGAACAGGCGGTGGAGCTCTCGGCCTATGAACCCGAAATCGCCGACCACCTCGGCGATGCCTATTGGCAGGTGGGTCGTGAACAGGAGGCACGGGTAAAATGGAAACTGGTACTTAGCCTCTCGCCCCCCAAGGAACTGCTAGAGCGGGTCAAGGTTAAGTTACAAAATGGCATTCCACTCCTGCCCCGTAACGGTCAAGCCCTGTGAGTCTGCACCAATGAAGCCCAATTCATTCGCATGGGAAACGGCACCGGCAAAAATAAACCTCTCGCTTAAAATTACCGGCCGCCGTGCCGATGGCTATCATCTGCTCAATTCACTGGTGGCCTTTACCGATTTTGGCGATAGGGTTTCGATTGTTAATTCAGTTCAATCCAACCGAATCCCCCTTGAGATATGCGGTGCCGAGGCCGAGAACCTTCAAGCTTTTCCATCTGCCGACAATCTGTGCATAAGGGCAGCTGAGGCCCTGTTCCAATATCGGTTAAACCATCAGATTATAGTCTCTTGGCCCTTTGGATTAAAATTGGAAAAAAACCTGCCCATCGCTTCGGGGATTGGCGGCGGTTCAGCCGATGCTGCGGCGACTCTGCGGCTGCTCAATCGCCATTATGGATTCGGTTATTCCAGCCAAGAACTGGCTGAATTATCGCTTCCCTTGGGGGCGGATGTCCCAGCCTGTATCTGGTCACAGAGTCTGATCATGTCGGGAATTGGTGATCAGATTCAACCCATTACCCTGCCTCCCCAAATCCATATTCTGCTCGTCAATCCGCGGATTGCTTTACCCACGGCTGCGGTCTTTGCTGGCTTCAAGGCTGGTTATTTGCCAAGCCAAGTTACTCCGCCAAAAGCCGATTGGAATCGCTTCGATCTTTACGATTATCTTCGCCAACTGGGGAATGATCTGACCGCCGCCGCGATAGTAATTGTTCCGACCGTTGGCGAGGTTTTGTCCGCCTTGCAGAGTTTAGCCGGGGCTGAATTTGTCGCCATGTCGGGCAGTGGCGCGAGCTGTTTTGCTCTGTTTAACAGTGCCTCGGCCTGCGATAGTGCCGCCAAGATTCTATCGCGCCACCAACCAGATTGGTGGATTCATGCGGGAAGGTTGGTTTGATTTTTCGGTTTTAGTCTATTGTTATTAAGCCCTGTCCCCCTTGCCCAAACCTTCATTCCCCCCATAGTTGCAACAAGTGGGTGACCAAAGACGAGAATCTATGCTAAGAATAGCCCAGTGTCTCTGTAGCTCAGTCGGATAGAGCACAGGTTTCCTAAACCTGGGGCCACAGGTTCGAATCCTGTCAGGGACACCATTTTAACACCCATAACTATCAGAGCGAGACCACCGAAGTCACTTCGGGAACATAGTGTTTGAGCATATTCTCTATCCCCATTTTCAAGGTCGCGGTGGAGCTTGGGCAGCCCGCGCAGGAACCCTGCATATGGAGAGTTACCACTCCCTTTTGGAATCCATGGAAAACAATATCCCCCCCGTCCTGGGCTACCGCTGGCCTGACTCTGGTCTCGATCAATTCCTTGATCTGGACGACAATTCTTTCGTCTGCCGGATCGTAATTCTCGGCCATGGTTGATGGTTCGTTCGGCGAACCCGCGCCAATCTCGTCGATAACGGGGAAACCCTTCATAAAGTGATCCATGATTGTCCCCAAAACAAAGGGGCTCAATCTTGTCCATTCCTCGGCTTCTTTTTTGGTGACGGTAATAAAGTCCGATCCCAAAAAAACCCCATCAACCCCATCCAGAGCAAAAATGGCGCGGGCGAGCGGTGAGACCCTCGCCTCCGCAGCCGTGACAAAATGGGCGGTTCCGTTGGTCATAACCAGCCGCCCGGGGAGGAATTTTAACGAAGCGGGATTGGGGGTTACCTCGGTCTGAATAAACATTTTTACCTGTCTTGGTTTTTGTGGATCGGAACCCGACTATATCAGATTTAGCTACAGACCGCGCAATAGACTAGAAGTTAAAGCTGGCTCCGACCGTAACATCAACACTATCGGGCAAAATATAAAGATAGCCCTTACGATAATCGAGGTGGTTAAAACGAAGGTCAAAAGCAATCCCCATATTTTCCGACACAGCCTGCTCGACCCCAACCCCCAATGTCCAGACTGCCTTAACCTTGGTCTCGCTATCGGAACCGCTGACCGCGGTTTGCGTATTCGGGCGATCAAGCTTCATGGTGGTAATACCGACACCAATGCCAAAAACATTATGGAGACTAAATCCATCCCACAGTTCGTAATTTGACCGCAAGATCGGCGACAGGCTGACATAGTTAAAACTATTATTCTGCGACGATTCGCCAAAATGAGTGCGATAACGAATGTCAAAATCAATCGCCAAATAATCATTCAGCGTCACGCCAAAGGCCATGCCAATCAAGGGCGAGACTCGCTCCTCGGCAGTTTCGGCGATACCGCCGTCGAGATGAAGTTGAACCTTCCGCGCCCCCGAATCAGAAGCGGAAGAGTTGCGGCTTGTGCTTGATCCCTGGCCCGTAGCACCATCAAAACTAATCACCGGTGGCGATTCAGCGGCCAGCAGCGGAGTCGGAATCAAGCTTGTCAATCCAACCAGCGCAGTCAGACTGTAAAATGCGAGAGGGAATTTTAATCTGTTTTTTAACTTCACCATTATCTTACTCCGTTGATTATAATACTGTGGTAACTTAAACTGTCTTCTGCAGATACTATACTGTCTTATCAGCCAAAAATCATCAAATGGATTTAAGGCAAAAATTATTGCCGATTTGTTGCGATTCTGGTATATTTTTGGGGAATATCGTATTTTAACATAGAGCTGGTGAGTTATAGAATGTCATCCACAACATCTCGTAGATTGTCCTTTCGCGATCTGGCAAGTTCCTATGGGAATCTCTTGTCCCTGTCGCCAAAACTTGACCTTCCAGAACCTCGTTACAAAACCGTCGAGGAGAGATGGGCGGCAGCTTGGAAAATGACCGGCGATTCAATGTACAGAACTCTGGGTAAGGAATCCCCTGAAACCAATTCTACTTTGGGTAGGAAGAGCTATGGTCACAGCAGTAAGATCAAAAAGCGCAAAAACAAAATCGCAGCAGAGTAAAGTCATTTCAGACACTGGAATCGTGGGTCAAATTATTCCTCCTGACAAAAATCACGATACTGAAATTCACGAAGTTTCTATGTGGCATGGGCCCTTGCCTTCGCCCGAAGACCTTGCTCATTATAAAAAGTTAAGTCCGGATGCGGTTGAGCGACTTTTCAGGGATTTTGAAGCCAATAGCCAACATTTAAGAGAGTTTGAAATGGCTGAGTTAAAGGCTGATTTCAAACTAAAAATGCGTAGTCTAAACTTCGCATTTTTAAGTATCCTGATTTTTATCTTCTCGGGGATTTGGTTTCTTTTTGCTGGTTACCCAAATATCGCGGCTATTTTGGTTGGTTCAACCATGGCCTTTGTTGTTGGGAGTTTCCTTTATGACCGCAACCATTTAAACAGAGCCTCTGACCAAAATTCCAAAAATGTCCCGCCAAAAAAACGGCGATAGGATTACGGGTTGGGTGATTCTCGACAAGCCGCTGGGGATCAGTTCCAATGCGGCGATTATGCAGGTGCGGCGGCTGCTCAATGCCAATCGGGTTGGTCATGCTGGAACCCTTGATCCTATGGCGACTGGGGTTTTGCCGATTGCCTTGGGGGAGGCGACAAAACTCATCTCCTATCTGGTTGCGGATCAAAAAACCTATCGCTTTACGGTTAAGTTTGGGGAGGCGCGGAGTACCGACGATGCCGAGGGGGAGGTTATTGCCTCCAGCCCGCTGCGCCCCAGCCGGGCTGACCTTTTGCAACTCCTCCCTCAGTTTCGCGGATTGATTTTGCAAAGGCCGCCAATCTTCTCGGCGATTCAGCAGGGCGGGGTTCGCGCCTATGATGCGGCACGGCAAGGCAAGCCGCTTGATTTGCCGCCACGGCAGGTGCAGATAGATCGATTGGAGATTATCGAATTTGACGATTCCAACCGCGAATTTGCCATATTGGAGATGGACTGTGGCCCCGGCACCTTTGTCCGCAGCCTGGCCCGCGATTTGGGCGATAAACTCGGCTCTTTTGCCTATGTTGCCAAGCTGCACCGCAGTCGGGTTGGTAAGATTACCGATTCAATAGCGATTTCACTGGATAAACTTGCCGAGCTACGGCATAGTAACGGTGCGATTAACTCTGTGCTGCCATTATTGACATTGCTGGACGACATCCCGGCCTTGCCCGTGACGGCAGCTGAGGCAAGATTGATTGGATTAGGACAGGCAATAGCCTTCTCTTTGCCGCCGTATAGGATTGAAGTTTCTTCGACGAGTCTCGAAAGCCAAGGTT
>JASGCE010000052.1 GCA_030054295.1 Minisyncoccota bacterium | reverse complement strand
AGTCAAGCGCGACGACGCTCAGAGTGACAAAAAAATGACTTTTTCAGACTTTCCTTTAGGGGGCGGGGGACAGTCATTAATCTGCCACCCGCTTTCATAAATGAGCGAACGGGGACATTAGCTTTGCGCCCCCCTAAAACAACCCGGTAATCCTTCCGTCTGCTGTGACCTCCATGTGGTTGGCGGAGGGTACCTTGGGCAGGCCGGGCATCCGCATAATGTCGCCGCAGACCACAACGACAAACTCGGCACCGGCGAGCAGCAGCACATCGCGCACCGGAATCACATGGCCGCTGGGCGCGCCCTTGGCATTGGCATCGGTGGAGAAGCTGTACTGAGTCTTGGCGATACAGACCGGCAAATGGCCAAAGCCGCCAGCCTCGAGTTCATTGAACCGGGCCTGAGCATCGGCATCGATGGCAATGCCGCTCGCGCCATAGAGTTTGGTGGCGATGGTCCGCACCTTGTCCTCCAGCTTCATAGTGTCGGGATAGAGGAGCTTAAAGTTCTTGGCCGCTTGACCCGAATCGGTCAGCTTGACCACCGTCTTGGCAACCTCCGCCGCTCCTGCCCCGCCGCTCGCCCAATGGTCGGCGAGGACGCAATCGACCCCGATCTTGGCGCAGAGTTCCAGCAGAGTCTTCATCTCGGCCTCGGTATCGGCACTAAATCGGTTGATCGAGACCACCGCGGGCAGGCCAAAGCTCCGCATATTATCGACATGCCTTTCAAGGTTGGCAAAACCCTTGCGCAGGGCATCGATATTCTCGTGCTTCAGCTGATCCTTGGCCACCCCACCATGCATCTTCAGGGCGCGAATGGTCGCCACAATCACCACACAGTCGGGACGCAATCCGGCCTTGCGGCATTTAATATCGATGAATTTCTCGGCCCCCAGATCGGCGCCAAATCCGGCTTCGGTAACCACATAGTCCGACAGTTTTAACGCCGCCTTGGTCGCAATCAGCGAATTACAGCCATGGGCGATATTGGCGAAGGGGCCACCGTGAATGATCGCCGGATTATTCTCGAGAGTCTGCACGAGATTAGGGGCCAAAGCATCGCGGAGCAGAACCGACAAGGGCCCTGCCGCCATCAACTGGCTGGCGCGAATCGGTTTCTTGTCGCGGGTTTGGCCGACAATGATAGAGCCCAGTCGCCGTTGCAGATCGGCGCGGTCGCTGGCCAGACAGAAGATGGCCATAATCTCGGAAGCCACCGTAATGTCAAAACCATCTTCGCGCGGATAGCCATTGGCAACTCCCCCCAGCGAGGAGACAATCGAACGCAACGACCGATCATTCATATCAATCGCTCGCCGCCAGCTGATCCGCCGCGGATCGAGGCCCAGTTCATTGCCCCAGTAAATATGGTTATCAATGAGGGCCGAGAGCAGGTTATTGGCCGCGCCAATCGCATGAAAATCACCGGTAAAATGGAGGTTGATATCCTCCATCGGCACAACCTGGGCATAGCCGCCCCCTGCCGCTCCGCCCTTGACACCAAAACAGGGGCCGAGCGAGGGTTCGCGCAGACAGATCATCGCCTTCTTGCCAATATGGTTGAGGGCATCGCCGAGGCCGACCGTCGTGGTGGTCTTACCCTCCCCCGCCGGTGTGGGGGTAATGGCCGAGACCAGAATGAGCTTGCCATCGGGACGATCCTTGAGGCTGCTGATATATTCCAGCGATAGTTTCGCCTTGGTATGGCCATAGGGCGACAGATGCTGGGCATCAATTCCCAAACGGTCACGGGCAATCTCGAGGATCGGTTTCATCGTCGCTGCCTGGGCAATTTCGATATCCGATAGGGTCTTGGTATGTTGGTTATTGGGGTTGCTCATGATTGCCTCCTTGAGGGTGTAAAACTATGCCGATTTTTTAGGTTTTGGCGGTGACTTTTGACTGGTCTTTAGCGACTTGGCGGGTGACGGTGGCAGTGACTTGTCGGGTGACGGTGGCGGTGTCTTTGGTGGCTTGGCCGCCTTGACGGTCTCATCGGTATGGAGATGGTTGCGTTTCCGCGCAAACCAGACCATCCACCCCACCAATATGACCAGCAGAGACAGACCGACCCAGATCTCGATATTATGCACCATGTTGGGGCCAAGCGACTTGCGAATCCCCCGCAGCAAACTATAGAAACCATAGCCGAGCATGGCAAAGGAACTGGCCCAAATTCCGGCAGCGATAAAATTCAGCACCGCAAAACGCGACCAGTCAATCTTGCTGATCCCCATGGCGAAGGAACTGACATTGCGAACGCCATAAAAAAAGCGGAAGGTCAAGATAAAGAGCACATCAAAGCGGTTGAGCAGGCCCACCGCCTTATCGACTCCCGCCTGCATCTTCGGAAACCGCTTGAGCATCCGCGTACCATAACGACGACCGAGATAAAAATAGACCTGATCGCCCAAAAAACTGCCAAGCCATGCCGCGGCAATCAAGTAATAGACATTAAGAACCCCAATCTGGGGATTAGCAATATAGCCACCGACAATAACGACGGTTTCGCCCTCGAGGGCAGTCCAGATAAAAACTGCCGTATAGGCAAGCCACTCGCCATAGTTCGCTATCAAATCATACAAAAACTGTACGGTTTCGTTACTTGAATGCACGCTAATATCCTCCTTGTATTAAGATTGCAGTTTAATCTAAAGACCGTTCTATATGCAAGGTTTGATTATGAAACTGGCTTAGAGTTTGTCGATGGCCGACCGAGACCAGGGTAAGTTTGGGCAAATGCTGGCGAATTGCCTGGTAGATCTTCGCCTCGGTTTGCTCATCAAGGGCCGAGGTTGCCTCGTCCAAAAAGGCCAGTTTAGGCTTTAACAGCAACAGTCGGGCAATCGCCAGCCGTTGTTGTTCGCCGGGCGAGAGGCTTTGGCTCCATTGCCCGATCTCATCGAGGCGCGAAGTCAAGAATTCAAGATTGGTAATCTCTAGAACCTTAGAAAATTCGGCCCGCTCCTCCGCCGTCAGCAGATGAATGGGGCGGGGATAGGCCAGGGCCGAGGCCAAACTCCCTTCAGGCAGATAGGGTCTCTGCGGTAAGAACAGCCGCTCCCAAGGCTCCCCAGCCATGACGATGGTACCATGCCAATAGGGCCAGACTCCGGCCAAAACCCGCAGCAGAGTCGTCTTACCACTGCCCGAAGTTCCCGTAATCAAAAGCGAATCACCAGACTTGACCTGAAGCGATTTAAGACTATGAACCATTCGACCATCGGGCAGAAAAACCTGCAAATCGGAAATATCGAGATCGAATTTTGCTCCATCAGCCGCCAGACTGCGTTTTTGCTGCTGGTGGTACTGGTCTATGGTCAGACCGATGGTCAAGACCCCATGGTTAAAATCATGGAGTCGGTTGATGACCGCCTGCCACTCCGCAATCGAGGTATAGGAATCGATCAGGATCGACAGACTATCCTGCACCTGACCGAAGGCTCCTGCCGTCTGGGTCATGGTGCCAAAAGAAATCTCCTTGGCGAAGTAGCGCGGCGCAACCACAATATAGGGAAAAATATTCGCCAACTGACCATAGACCGAACGGACCGCAATGATGATCTTGGTCTGCCGCAGCACCTTGATCATAATCTCGATCACCGCACTCAACCGCGCCTTAAGGGTCACCGATTCGGCTGGCTCGCCGTGATAGATGGCAACCCCCTCCCCCTGTTCGCGCAGGCGAATAAGACTGAAGCGCATGGCCGCCTCCACCGCCTCCTTGCGATAGGTCAAGGCAATCAAGGGTCGGCCAATTTTAAAAACAATCCAGGTGCCAAAGCCAGCATAGACAATCGCAATCCACAGCAAATAACCATAGATTGGAATGACGGCTCCGCCCATAAAACTCGGCAGAGTCAGATGCACAACGCCACTCAGACCCCACAGAATCACCGTAAAGGAAACCAAGGTCACCAATGCATTGAGCAGATTCATCGCCAAAGACAGAGTCTGGGCGACAAAGGCCCCAACATCGGTCGCAATTCGCTGATCCGGATTATCCAGCGACGGATTGTTCGATTGACTGAGCTGCATCCGATAATAACCCTGATTGGCCAGATAACGATCAAGATAATGGTCGGTCAGCCAATTGCGCCAACGAATG
The DNA here is from genome assembly GCA_030054295.1 of Minisyncoccota bacterium. Classification (GTDB taxonomy): domain Bacteria; phylum Pseudomonadota; class Alphaproteobacteria; order Elsterales; family Elsteraceae; genus JASGCE01. Next base: position 9,392 of record JASGCE010000052.1, on the reverse strand, counting down.
ATCAACTGACTCTGGGTCACAAACTTGTAAATCGCCACCGCGACAAAGATAAAGGCTAGACCAGTAAAGACCCACAGCTCCTTAACAAAAGCCTCCTTATTATAGTCCTGAATGGCGTTAAAAAACCGCGCGCTCCATTGGTTGAGCAGCACCGACAGGGCCACCGTCCCCAGATTCAAAATGATCGTAAGACTGAGCAGCAAATAGCCCCAGCCACGATCCGATGACCGCCAATAGGGTTTGGTAAGCTGCCACAGTTTTTTAAAAAACTCATTCTTAAACATGATGCCATGATTCCGAACAGACAATTAATTCCGATGCGACACTATAACATTGCGTTAAAAATGACAATGCCGATTTGGGGGTTTTAATGATGGGTTCAAGCCATTTGCGGTTTTATGCAAAATGATTTATGATTGGGGTTGGTTGGTTTAACTGTCATTCTGAGCGTCGTAGAGCTTGGTTTTTGCTTTAGCAAAAACCTTTAGCGAAACAAGCGAAGAATCCAGATCGGTTTGAATTTTTAAGTCTTTAAGCATCTCTGGATTCTTCGCTAAGAAGGCTTTGCGGCACTAAAGTGCCGAGCCTTCTTAGCGAAGAATGACAGGTTTTTTACCACGAGGAATCATCATGAAACTTGAAGAAGTCCAAATCGAAAACTACCGCTGTTTTGAGAATCTGACGGTAAAACTGCACCCGAGACTCAATGTCATCGTCGGGGCCAATGGCGCGGGTAAGTCGTCGCTGCTGGAGGCGATTTGTTATGCATTCGCCCCAATCGCGATTACTTTGCATCGTGAATTAAGTGGGATCGATTACTCAATGAAGTTCATTGATCACAAAAATAGCTCTGTACCTGAAACCCACGAGATATCTGTTCCAGTTGGATTACAAATACCAAGCCTTAAAGATTATTATATTTATTATAATGGTAATATAATTAAAAAAATCAACATTAAATTAAAAATTCAACATTCACCTGAAATTACAACTGAAGTAGTGTCTGAATTAAACAATTCAAATCTTTCTATAATTGATTTTTATGCGGGTAATTTTTTGACGGATACTAGCCTAACCACAATTTTGCCTCTGTTTTCTTATTATAGAGCCTTTAGATATGCTCCAAGCCAGGCTAATCTTGGTGATCCAATGAATACTGTGGAATATAAAACAAGTGCAATTCAAAATTTGTTTAGATGTAACGCAACCTACCACGAAGGTTTGCGTTGGTTTTACAACAAGGAAGGTATTGAATTTAGAGAAAAGGATCAAAACAAATCGATTCCAGATTACCAAAACAATGTCCTCAAAAATGTCCGAAAGGCAATTTGCGATACCTTGCCATATGTAAAGCGAATCTACTTTGTTGTCTCAAATGTCTCTGCACCAGAGTTTTATATCGATTTCGAAAATGATGATGGTGTTATAAAATCCATGCGCTTGAGTCAGTTAAGCGATGGCTATTTAAACATTATCTCGATCATCATGGACTATGCCCGGCGTCTGTCGCTGTTCAACCCGACCATGGATAACCCCCTCGATGCCGAGGGGATATTGCTCATCGACGAGATCGAACTGCACCTCCATCCCAAATGGCAGCAGCGAGTCCTGATTGACCTGCAAAGGGTTTTTCCCAATACCCAGATCATTGTCACGACTCACAGTGCGGCGGTGCTTTCGACTGTGCATCGGGACAATATCATCCTGCTGACCGAAGACCATCAGGTCGAGTCCCTGCCCGATGATTTTGGCTCCTATGGCGCGGAATCTTCTAAACTTTTGGCACAGGTTTTTGGGGTGGATAATCGCGCCGCAGTTGAGTTAAAAATTGGTGAGAAGAAAGTGCCAATCAATGAAACCATTAGTCGATATTTGCGCCTAATCGAAGATGAAAAACATGATTGCGATGAAGCAAAAATTCTCAGAGAACTATTAGAAAAATCGCTTGGTAAAAAGGATCCTTTCTTCGTCACAGCGGACATGCGGATTAAACAAATTCCTTTCTTGAAGGGATTAAAAAATGCGAAAAATTGATCGTAAAAAACCTCCTGCATGTCTAGATCAGGTGAAGCCGAATCATGACTGGGATCAATTCAAACAATCAAACAGAGACTGTTACAGTTCCATCAAGCAATCCTTGCTAGAGGAACAGTTTTTTCTTTGCTGTTATTGTGAATCAAAAATTGATTTACTTGATTGTCATGTCGAACATCTAAAACCGAAATCAAAAAACCAAGAACTACATTGTGACTATTCAAACCTTGCCTGTAGTTGCCAAGAACCCCATAGTTGTGGCCATAAAAAGGCCAATTGGGACTGGCAGGATGATGAGTTTCGATCTCCCCATGATGAGGAGATCGGCAAACTTTTTTGTTTTAGCCTAGATGGTGTGATTGAGCCAACCGAACACAATCCACTCATTGCCAAGAAAATGATCGAGAAGCTGAATTTGAATCACGATTCCTTGCGTTCTCGGCGCGAGCGGATGGCGAAGGAAATTATCACTACACTTGGGCCCGAGCCGACTGACGAAATTCGGAATATATTACAAGTGATTTACACCGAAATTCAACCGGACAATCGCTTACCAGAATTCCACTCCCTCTGTAGTCAATATTTGCATCTAAAACCTTCCGCCCCGGCATAAATCCCGCACAGAAACTCTTCGACGAAGACACTCTTTAATTGTACTGGACACAGTGACTCTCCCTTCTGTAAAATAGACAAATTCTCCCCACCTTTCCCGCAGCAGGCAGCTTGGAATATCCTATGACCTTTGCCACAATTCTTGGACTGTCGAGCTTTGCCCTGTGGCTGGTGCTGCTTCTGTACCGTGGTCGCTATTGGGAGGATGCTTTCAGGTTTTACCGCCAGCCCAATCCCCTGCGGCCAAAGCCCGACCGCGTCGGGGTCAAGTCGCCCGAACCGCTCATGGCGTCATCGGTGATTCCACCGCGACCCGAGGTGATTATCGTCATTCCTATCTTGAACCGGGCGCGGGCGATCAGGCGGGTGCTGCTGTCACTTCTCCATCAAGACTATAGTAATCTGACCCATATTATTCTGGTTGATCAGCAGTCGACCGACAGCAGTCTCGATATTGCGGCAACGGTTCCGCCGATGGCTGGTCGCACCCTTCATCTGCTGCCGCACAGTCCCTTGCCGCCCGAATGGAGCAGTCGCACCTGGGCCCTGTCGCAGGGTCTGTTGCTGGCCAAGTCCCTGTCGCCTACCGCCGAGCTGGTCTGGTTTGCCGACCCAGAGACGATTCAGGGGGAGGCCATGCTCTCCAGTCTCGTCGCCAGCCTTGAATCCGAGGGGCGCGACATGATCTCGATCATGCCCGAATTACCGGTGGGTAGTTTTATCGAGCGGATTGCGGTGCCAGCCTATCATTATTTCTTCAGCCTGCTCAATCCCTTTAGCTGGGTCAATGATCCCTTAAGCAGCGCGGCGGCGGCTGGCAGTTCCACCCTGCTGCGGCGTGCGGCCTTGGAGCGAATCGGCGGCATCATCACCATTGTTGGAATTGACGAGGATGCCTCCCTCGCCGCCGCCATCAAGGGCATTGGCACGATCAAGATCGAGAATAGCGACCAGGCGGTCAGCCTGAGGCGATACCTCGAGATCAACGAGGTTCGCAAACTTCTGGCCCGGGTCGTGCCCGCCCAGCAGAAGAATTCAATCTTCACCCACACCGTCTTTATCAGTGGCCTGCTGGTTGGTTTTATCCTCCCGCCGATGCTCGCCCTGTTCAGCACGGGCGTTGCCCAGTTTTTTGGCTATGCGACCTGGCTGATGATGACTCTGTCGCTGATGCCGACGATCTTTTACTGTCGCCTCTCGCCCTTTTGGGGGCTGATGATGCCCCTCTCGGCCTGTCTCTATATTTGGGCGGTAGCCGAATCGCTGGTCTTGAGTCTGCTGCGGCCGATTGACTATGCCACCAGCGAACTTCGGGAACATCGCGGCAAAAACAAACCGTCGGTTAGAACCAGGCGGCCAGCCACTGCCCCGCAGGTCAAGCGCGACATCCCGCCCCTGTCGCACTTGATGCGGTAATGAACCTGTCTCACCCCCCCGCAAAGCTGCTTCGTACAAGAAGGGCGGAGAATGTGCCTGTAGCATCGCTGCTGCTGCCGCGCTCCATTCGTCATGATTTTTGGCGGCTCTATAGTTTTGCTCGGCGCGGTGATGATCTGGCCGATTCGCCCGATCTCACCCCTGATCAAAAACGGCTGGGATTAAAAAATCTCGCCGCCGAGATTGACTCGAACCATCCCGAAGCGGTTCATTTTAACCAGCTGATCGAGGCCTTTGAATTTGACATTGACCTTGATCTAGGCTTGGTAAAGATTAGCGCTTGGGAGGATCTGCTGGCCTATTGCCGGCGCTCGGCGGTGCCGGTGGGACGGTTCCTGCTCGGGCTTCATGGGATTAAATCAGAGGCGGTGATTCGGGCGAGCGATTCCCTCTGTTGTCTGTTGCAGATCCTCAATCATCTGCAAGACCTGGGTGCGGATTGGCGCGACCTGCAGCGATGCTACCTCCCGCAGGATTGGCTGGCGGAGTCGGGGGCGAGGCAGCAGGATTTAACGGGTTTAAAACTAACCCCCGAATGGCAGGGGTTGGTTGTCATGGCCTTGGGTCGTTGCCAACTGATGATTCTATCGGCCCAATCCCTCCCCAAACTCTTGCGTGATGTGGGGGAGGTGAGGTTGGCGGCAGAGGCAAGGATGATCCTCCGCCTGGCGGTTGATTTGGCCCTGTCACTGGCCAGGGGCGATCCGCTGGCGGGACGAATTGCCCCGTCGAAGTGGGATAAGTGTCTGGCGGTTGGTTCTGGGCTTGGGTCATTGGTTCGGCCGCGGCTGCGATTGGGACTCGGGCTGGGTTTTTGGCGCAGTAACTTTGCCCTGCCGATGGTCAAGTTGCCAAGAAGACAAAGGCTTGCGGTGGTAGCCCTCTATCGTTTTTGTCGCCTGCTCGATGACTGTGCTGATGGTGATTCCTTGCCCGATGTCAAGGCGGCGCGGTTGGCAGATTGGCGGCTGGTGATGGAGTCTTTTTTCGCCTCGGGTTCGATTGGGCCCTTGTCAGAATGCCCGCGGCCGCTGTTGGATTTACGAGCGGTGATTGCCGAGTTTGGTCTGCAACAGTCTGATTTAGAAGCGATTTTTGACGGTATGGTTTTTGACATTGCGCCCCAGCAAAGGCTCCTATCGCTGGCCGAGGTCAATCTATACTGCGACCAGGTGGCCTCGGCGGTTGGGCGGTTGTTCTTGACCATCATTGGTATTAAGAATCCCAAGGCGGGAGAATTGGCCGAAAATCTCGGGCGGGCTCTCCAGCGGGTCAATATTCTGCGTGATTTGGCTGAGGATGCGGCAAGGGGTAGATGCACCCTGCCGCTTGAATCCTTTCCGATTGGTTTTGCCGAGAAGTTTAATCAGCGGTTTGATGCGGGTGCGATCTTGACCGCCGTTGAATCGCGGATTGCGATTGAGTCGGTGGCCAGTGAAACCTCGGTCTATTTTAGGCGGGCGGCTCAGACTCTGGTGGTTATGGAATTGAAGCCTGTGGAGCGGCAGCAGATCGAGATTTTTGCGCGAATCTATTTGCGTTTGCTGGTGCGGGTTTTGCGGCAAATAAGGGCAAGGGACTATGGTTTGACGGCGCATAAAACCCGTTTGAGGGGTTGGGATTGGCTGATGATTCTGGTCGGGAGGTGAGGTACTCACTCCTCATTGTTCTCGACCTCCAGACCTGATTCTTCGGGTCTTGTCGGCTGAATGATCCAGGGTCGGTGACCGCGCCATTGGTTGACGGTCTCGATTCTAATGCCGCTTGCCTCGTCCGCGTCAAACCACAGGCTGACGGCCCCGCTCTTTTTTAATCGATCGCGGTCGAAAACCAGATTATCTTCGCCGCAGGCACCCTTGATCGCCAAGGCGGTAATGATTATGACTCCGCGCAGTTTACAGGATGGGGCAATCGCCTCCTCCTGCCTGATCCAGAGAATCGGTTTTGGCAGTTCGTCGCTGCGACACAGGCTGAGATCGCAGCCAACCAGCCCGCCAATGTTATTTGCAGCAACCTCCGGCAAACTATCCCATTCCCGCTGCAAACCAGAACTACCCGCCACAGGCACGCCCCCAGTAACCCCGAGTGTCACCGCCCAGTTCTCCGCCGTCAGGGGCGTTATCCGCCCCGCGCCAAAACCATCTGACCCTCCGGCCGCAAATAGGCAAAATTCCTGCCATCGCCGCCAATGATCAAGCGCGGTGGTGGAGTCCAAATCGCCATGCCCAGACCAACCGCCGCCACCCCAATCCCCAGCCAGCGCAGGCTCCCGCGCCACAGACAGAGCCACAGTCCCCCCGCAATCATCAAGGCAAAGGCTCCGCCGCTAAAGGCGCGGCTATAGATCACCGCCTGCGGCAATTCGGCAAAAAACCGCGACAGGGCAATCAAACCATCAATCGACCAACCCAAGGGCCGGTGCAGCCAGCCATCCCAGCCAAGGGGATAGAGCAGCAGCTCCCCCACCACCAGCGGCATGATGATAAAGTCACTCAGCGGCACCGCCAGCAGATTGGCAAAAACCCCATAGATGGCGGTACGGTGGAAAATATAGGCCGAGGTCGGAGTCGTCGCCACCGTCACGGCCACCGAAGAAACCAAACTAAACACCAACCACAGGCGCAACCGCCTTACCAAACCCGTATCAAAACCATCGGCAAGACTGAGCTGATAGACCTCGGCGAGGGTCACCAGCACTAGCACCGCGGCAAAGGAGAGCTGAAAACTCGGGCCAAGCAGCTGCTCGGGAGTCAGAATCAAACTGATCATCGCCGCCCAGGCCAGAGTCAGCAAAGACAGGGCGCGCCGACCCAAGATCATCGCCAGCAACATTACCCCCAGCATCACCAGGGATCGCAAGACCGGCACCTGATTGATCCCCGCCAGCAGGCCATAGCCAATCGCCGCCACCAGACCCGCCGCCCCAGCAATCTGTTTGAGCGGCCAATAGAGGGCACAGTAAGGAATCAAGGCCAGCCCTCCCCGCACCACCAGAATGACAATAATCGCCGCCAGACTGATATGGAGTCCGCTGATCGACAGGATATGTGCTAGGCCCGAATCGCGCATCGATTGCAGAATCGGTGGCGCGATCTGACCCTGATCGCCACCGACCAGGGCCGCAGCCATGGCTCCGGCATCGCCCTCAATCTCTTGGATCAACCAATAGGACATGCGCCAGCGATAGGCATCGATAAGGTTAAACAGACTCTGCCAAAGACCCGGATCATAATCGGTTGGTGGATCGATATATCGGAGCCCAGAAACCATAAATCCACCACCGCCAATTCCATGGTTTAAACCAAAAAAATAACCATAGAATTGATAGTCAAAACCCCCCACCACACTGGGCGGGCGCAGTGGAGTCAAGACCGCGCGAAACTGTACCCAGTCTCCCACACCCGTATCGCGTTCCAGCCCACCGCGGGTAGTGATGCGCAAAACTGGCGGCAGGGACTCCGCGGAATCGTCGATGGCAGTAACATTTGTCAGGATAAATCTCTGGCCATGGGCGCGATGGTCTATTGCTGCAATGCGACCGCTGAGGCCAATGGGGCCGAGCGGCTGCTGCACCACAACCGCCTGCAAACCATGGGTGCGCCACTGGCTGACGGCAAAACCACTGGCCGCCATGGCCAGAATCACCAGAATTCGCATGACCAGACTGTGACGACGAAACAGAATGGCCAGCAGCCATAGTCCCAGGGTCGTAATGACCGCAATGAGCCCTGGCGGCTCGAACTTCAGGTTAAAATAGAGGATAATGCCGAGGCCAAAAAAGACTGGCAGAAACAATACAAATCGCTCGCGGTGGAAGGATAGTTCTTCCCTCAGCCAAGCCCCGCCGAGCCTACACCAGCGCCAGAATTGACCGGCCCTTACCATTAAAACCCGGGTGGAATTAACAGCACCTCGATCTCCTCCCCCGCCACAACAGCTGCGGCAAAGGGGGCCCTTTCGATGAGGCCATCAGCGGCAGCCAAGACCGAATGGAGCGAACTGTCGCTCCGCGGCGCCGGGGTTACCTGCCAGCCCTGATCATCGCTTTGCACCAGAGTCGCCCGCTGGAATTCGCGTCGCTCGTCATTGGCCTTGATCGGCATGGTGCTGGTGGCGCGAATTTTTTGCATGGGTCGGTCAATGCCCAAAAACCTCTGGATCGCTGGCCGCAAAAATATCAAGGCGCAGATATAGCAGGATACCGGATTGCCGGGCAGACCCAAGAAGAGTCGCCCCTCATCAAACTGGCCAAAGATCAAGGGCTTGCCCGGCCTCATGGCGATTTTCCAAAAATCCAGAACCATGCCGCGACTGGCCATCACCGACTGCACCAGATCATAGTCCCCCACCGAGGCCCCACCAATGGTCACCAGCATTTGCAGCTTGACCTGTTTGGCAAGATCAATTTTTTCCTCAAGAACAGCCGCATCATCCTCGACGATCCCAAAGTCGATGACCGACCCGCCGCTGGCGATAATTATCGCCGCCAAACCATAGCTGTTGGAATTGATAATCTGGGCCTTGGATTTCGGCTTTTGCCCGGCTGCAATCAGTTCCGAACCGGTCGAGAGGATGCCGATCTTGGGTCGCATAAAAACCGGCAGATCGGGGTAATTGGCCGCCGCCGCCAGCGACAGGTCACGGGCGGTCAGCAACCGAGGTGTGGTCAAGATTTGATCCCCGCGGGCAAAATCGATCCCGGCCTGACGAATATGCTGGGCCGGTTGCACGGGGCTGTGAATCTCGACCTGACCATCAGGGGTGATCGTGGCATTTTCCTGCAAGACCACCGCATCAGCACCTTGCGGAATGGCCGCGCCGGTAAAGATACGCATGGTTTGTTTGGCTTTAAGTTTTTGCTTTGGAACCTGGCCAGCTGCCACCTCTCCCACCGATTGCAGGTAAGTGGGAATTGTCTGGCAGTCTTCAGTCCGCACCGCCCAGCCATCCATCGCCGAGACCGCAAGCGGCGGCTTTGTCACCCGCGCGACGAGCGATTCACTCAGCACCCTTCCCGCCGATTTTACCAAGGGCATGGTCTCGCTGGCCAGGGGCGGGCTGCGGTCAATCGCGTCTAGGATCTTTTGGCGAGCGAGCTCGACGGGGATCATGGGCTACTCCGGTTCTGTGGCGTTGAATTCACCTGACTTGCCGCCCGATTTATGGGCGAGGTATATGGCCTCGATCACCATACCGCGATCAACCGCCTTGCAACAGTCATAGAGGGTCAGGGCCGCGACCGAGGCCGCGGTCAAGGCCTCCATCTCGACTCCGGTCTTGCCGGTCAAGCGGCATTCGCTGGTGATGGT
>JASGCE010000251.1 GCA_030054295.1 Minisyncoccota bacterium | reverse complement strand
CTTGCTAAAGCCTTTGCGCCTTGAAGCATGTCGGCATACGCCGACGGGCGCAAAGTCAAGCGCGACGACGCTCAGAGTGACAAAAAAGTGAGTTTTTCAGACCTTCCTAAAGAGCGAACGGGGACAATAGACTTGACCTATATCTATTTAAATCCAATAAAATCTTGTAATGCAAGTGACATTATTTGGTTGCTGCCGTCTCCAGCATCAGGGCGTGGAGGGCTCCCCCCATCACTGGCCCGAGGGCCTTATAGACCAGCTGGTGCTGCTTGATCAGCGACAGGCCGGCGAAGCTGGGCGATATGACCTGAGCCTTGTAATGCTCGCCATCGCCGGCCAGGTCGGTGATGATGACCTCGGCATCGGGAAGGCCAGTGCGGATTAAATTCTCGATTTCGATTGCGGTGATGGCCATGGTGACTCCTTAATTCTGCATCAGATTAGGCAAGAAACTATCATAGCCCGCGCGAAGTTCGGACAGGCTGATTGTACCATGATTCTCAACCTTCAGTTCCGCCGCAGCGGTCACTTTACCGAGTGTAAAAATCGTTATTCCCTGCGTATTTGCCGCCGCCATAATCGCCTCGGCATCTGTCGGACTCGCGGTGAGGAGATAACTCCACAGACCCTCGCCAAAGCCCGCGACCAAGGGCGCGATGGCTGCGGGAAGAGTCACCGCCGCCCCCAAATTCCCCTTCATCGCCATCTCGGCCAGGGCGACCAGCAGGCCGCCACTGCCAACATCGTGACAGGCGGAGATTCTCTGTTCCTTCATCATTTGACCGAGCCATGCCGCTGTCGCCAATTCAAGCGAATAGTTAATCGCGGGTGGGCGACCCTGATTGGCTAATCCCATCACCTCTCGCCGATAGGCCGAGGTGCCGAGGCTGCTGGTTTTTTGATTCAAAAATAAATCTGTTCTAGTCGCCGGCAGCAACAGAATCAAATCGCCCGCCGACTTAAACCCAATGGTCACGGCCTTACTGACATCATCGACCAGCCCGACTCCCCCGACCACCGGAGTCGGCAAAATCGCCTCGCCATTGGTTTCATTATAGAGCGAGACATTGCCCGAAACAATCGGCACCGACAGGGCGCGGCAGGCCTCCGCCATGCCCTCGAGACAGCCGACCAGCTGCCCCATGATCTCGGGTTTTTCCGGATTGCCAAAGTTCAGGTTATTGGTCAGGGCCTGTAACCTGCCGCCCACTGCGGTGATATTGCGCCAGACCTCCAGCACCGCATAGGCCCCGCCGCGCCGCGGCTCGCTAAAGCAATAGTGCGGGTTGCAATCGACCGACAGGGCGAGACCCTTCTTCATATCAACATGGTCGCGGGTCAAGCGAATCACAGCCGCATCGCCGCCGGGGGGGATCACGGTTTGCCCACCGACCAGATGGTCATATTGCTGCCAAATCCAGCGGCGGCTGGCAAAATTGGGCCGCGCCAACAGGGTTTTTAAATCGCGCAGCAGGGAATCGGGATGGGTCGGTGCAATCGTCGAATCGTCGAACTCTGCCGCAGGTTCGGCAATCACAAAGGGCCGATCATAGAGCGGCGCGGCATCGACCAGCGGCGAGAGGGGCAGGGCGCAAACTCGGGTGCCATGGCGAATCAGTTCCAGATTGCCGCTGTCGGTAATCTCGCCAATCACGGCAAAATCCAGTTCCCATTTGGCGAAGATGGCGGCGGCGAGGGCCTCGGATTCGGGTTTAAGAATCATCAGCATCCGTTCTTGACTCTCTGACAGCATGATTTCGTAAGCGGTCATGCCATCTTCGCGCAGCGGCACCAGATCGAGGTTCAGGCGAATGCCGCAGCCGCCCTTGCTGGCCATCTCGACCGAGGATGAGGTCAGGCCCGCCGCGCCCATATCCTGAATCGCGACAATCGCATCGGTGGCCATCAGTTCGAGACAGGCCTCGAGCAGCAGTTTTTCCTTGAAGGGATCTCCCACCTGAACTGTTGGTCTTTTGGACTCGCTATCTTCGGAAAATTCGGCCGAGGCCATGGTCGCGCCATGGATTCCGTCGCGGCCGGTTTTTGCCCCGACATAGACGACCTGGTTGCCGACTCCCCCCGCCGCCGAGTAAAAGATTCGATCGGCGCGGGCGAGACCAACCGTCATGGCATTGACCAGAATATTGCCATTGTAAGCGGGGTCAAATTCGGTCTCCCCACCCACCGTGGGGACTCCCATACAGTTGCCATAGCCGCCGATTCCCGCGACGACTCCGGCGACCAGATGTTTGGTCTTGGGGTGGCTGGGGTCGCCAAAGCGCAGGGCATTGAGGTTAGCCACCGGCCGCGCCCCCATGGTAAAGACATCGCGCATGATTCCACCCACGCCCGTGGCCGCGCCCTGGAAGGGTTCGATGAAGGATGGGTGATTGTGGCTCTCGATCTTGAATACCACCGCATCGCCGTCGCCTATGTCTATGACTCCGGCATTCTCGCCCGGGCCGCAAATGACATTGGGGCCTGTGGTCGGGAGTTTGCTCAGGTGTTTGCGCGATGATTTATAGGAACAATGTTCGCTCCACATGACCGAGAATATGCCAAGTTCGGTTTGATTCGGCACGCGCCCCAGGGCTGTGACGATTCGTTCATATTCATCGATCTTAAGCCCGGCTGCCAATCCATCTTGGCTCTGGGCTGGGGCCTGGCTCCAGTCGAGCGATGCCGCAATTGCCTGTTTGTTATCCATGGGCGGTTTGTAGCAGTTTACAACAAATGACTCAACCATCAAGCTACTAGGCATAATCGTATTTTTATAGACAGGGAAATAGTGCGTTTTTGTTATAATCTGTGTCCCATTTTGTCGTCACCCATGCCCTCCCATTGTCATTACCCGCCGATTGCTTTAGCAATCGAGACGGGTAATCTCGCTTTGCTTTCATAGATTACAAGAAAGGAAGCGAGATTCCCCGTCTGCGGTTGTCCCTAACGGGACAAACTTGCGGGGAATGACAATAAAAGAAATTCAAACTAGCGGTGAGAGTGACTAGAGTAGAGAGGCTTTGGTTTAGCCAAACCGTAACGAGATTTATTGCTGACCTTCCTCTAGGAAAGTCTGAAAAACTCACTTTTTTGTCACTCTGAGCGTCGTCGCGCTTGCCTTTGCGAAT
>JASGCE010000051.1 GCA_030054295.1 Minisyncoccota bacterium | reverse complement strand
ACAAGTTTTTTGTTGAATTAGAACCACGAAATTCATTTTGAGACAGTCTGGCCCCTCAAACTCCCCGCTGGATTGCCAGCCGCTCAAACGAGCGGCGGCAATGACGAATCTGGAGAGTTATTGAAACCAAAACAAAATTTAGAATTATCGAGTGAACAAAGATTACCCTAATTCCTCAATACTCCAAATTCTTTCGGCTAATTCCGCCATTGATTTTTGTCTCGCAACAATGAAATCAGGAGTCCAGTCTGAATAGTGGGTGGCTATGTTTTGAGTCATATGATAACCGGAATTTCTATAGCTTTCTTTCTTGGCAGAAAAGTCTGATTTTTGATTTTTCTCGTTATTGGCGAGTTTTTCTAAAAGGATTAAATTACCCAGTCGGTTTGATAATTCTCGGATTTCTAAATCATTAAATGCCGACCAGTCCTGCTTACGGGGTCGTTCGTCCAAAATATGCTCGATGGTTATATTTTCATGTTCATAGTCAAGTTCGCTTATTATGTTTTTACAATCAATAGCGGATAAAACATAGCGAATTAATTTTCTATTCTGCGAAATGTTAAATTTAATCGCTTCAAAATCCTGTTTAAAAATAACTTGATCGGGGTAGAGCCTTTTCATTGCCCGAATAATATCTAAAGCACTATTCAGCCTTCCATTGTTAATACCAGAAGTCACTTCGATATATTCGGCTTCAGCAACCCCTGTGGCTTTCCGACAAATAACATTGTAGCGAAAAGAAATCACGACGACCGCACGCAGCAGAATAATATAGTCAGCTTCAGAAAGTTTGCGCCGTGCCGCCATAAGCATCGGTATCGGTACCTTAACCCTGAATAGTTTAAGCAGTGAACTTAATTCAAATCGGGTCTTATCTGATTTCGATGCCTTATCTAATCGAACTAATTTGGGGGATTCCAGGTCAAGAAATGAGTCAATATCAGCCTGCATGTCTTTTAAAAGCTTAAAGGCATCGGCTGGCGTTTTGTTGATCTGTTTAATTGCTTTGAATATTTCCTTTCGGCGAACAAATTTATGGCGACTATTCCAATGGGCCGATAAAAGGTCTGGAAGTTCATTATCATCAATTCTTTTAGTTATAGCCGACCATGAATCTTCGAGTAGGTCAAATTCTTGTTCGGGTAGATTTGCATTATGCAAAATCATAAACAGATTATTCTTTAACAGGTCAGTCGTTGAAAGCTGAACCCCTCGCGCATTTAAGGTTTCAAAAACCTTATAGGCATTTAACTCATCATTTATTTTGATCACCGTAAAGAAAAGTTGATCGCTTATATTGTCAATAAACTGCGCAATGTCTTTGCCCTTGTCCTCCTTTGATGCAACAAATTCTGCCAATTTGTTTTGAAAATAAATTGTTGCCTCGCGGAGATTTCTTTCACCCTCGTTAATATTGCGTGTTGGTAGCTTCTCGACAAGCCCCACAATGTTGGTTTTATAATAATGATCATTATTTCTATTCAGGTTTAACTTTGGTCTTGTCGTCAAGAGCACAGGGTCATAATAGCCAATATAGGACTGTTTAAGACCAGCAATCCGATTTTTGGTATTTTCGGCATCATAATTCTTCTCCCGCAGCCATTTGTCGAGCAGCCGAATACCGGCCATGACGATCAGGCTGATGGTGGTCAACCTCTGTTGTCCATCGATAATATTGTAATTCTTGTCATCGTTGGATTGCAGCACGAGATAGCCCAAATAATGGGAACTATGCCTATTCTCGGCAATTCCTTCGTTAATATCTTGCCACAGTTCTTCCCAATTTTCCTCAGTCCAGCTATAGTCGCGCTGATAGCGGGGAACGGTATAGATAATCCCATTCCCTATCAGCTGACGATAGGTTGAATTAGAGGTATTAAAATCAGAGGCTGACATTTATGTTCCTGTTAAATTCAACGCCACTGGCCCCGCGGTTGCCCGCGGAGCCATTGACCTTAACTCAACTCCTTCAACTCCCTCAACTCACGACTTGCCTTAGCGAATTGGCGGAGCATAGACAAGACCGCCCTTGTTCCACTGGGCATTGAGGCCGCGCTTCAGCTTGAGGGCAGAGCCTTGACCGACATTGCGTTCAAAAATCTCGCCATAGTTGCCGACGGCCTTGATGGCATTATAGGCCCAGCTATCGTCGATTCCCATGGATGCCCCAATGCCGGGTTCAACCCCGAGAATCCGTTTGATCTCGACATTGTCGCTCGATTTCATTTGATCGACATTCGCCTTGGTGATGCCGAATTCCTCGGCGGCCATCAGAACATTGACGGTCCAATAGGCAACGGTGCGGAAGTTCGGATCATCCTTGCGAATGGCCGCAGCCAATGGCTCCTTGGAGATAACCTCGGGCAGAATCCGATAGTCCTTATCGGTCAGGTTGCGACCAGCACGAACCGCAGCCAGACCCGAACCATCGGTCACCAGTGCCTGACAACGGCCAGAGAAGAATGCATTCTCTGAATCGATCTGTTCGGCCATGACCACCGGTTTAAACTTGATCTTGTTGGAGTTAAAAAACTCATTCATGACCAGTTCGGTTGTGGTTCCGCTCTGGACGCAGATCGATTGGTTGGCCAATTCCTTGGCCGATTTAAACTTGCTGTTGGTCTTGACCATGAACTGGGCACCATCGTAATAGACCACGGGGAGGAATTCAAAACCATTCTTGGAATCGCGAGTCAGGGTCATGGTGGTGTTGCGCGAAAGAATATCGACTTCACCCGATTGCAAGGCCGTAAAACGCTGCTGGGCATTATAGGGGAAGAACTTTACCTTATCGCCGGTGCCAAAAATGGCGGCGGCAATTCCACGGCAAATATCAACATCGAGTCCGGTCCAGTTGCCGGCTGAATCGGGGATGCTGAATCCGGCCAGGCCGACATTGACTCCGCAGTTTAAAGCACCGCGCTTTTTGATCGCGCCCAGAGTATCTGCGGCCTGCGACGATGCAGCAAAAAGGGACATACCCAAAATTGCAACTGCCGCTGTAGCAGCGAGACGCCCCAGTAATTTCGGTGACTTGGTGATGGTTTTTTTAGACATAGCAACCTCTCTGATAGAGTTATAGACGGTTCTAGTGACTAGACTGTCCGTGACTCCATCATTAATCATTCCTATTTTAATAGCAAATAATTTTTGTAATCCTAATAATGCTTTAGGGCTTTAGTAAATGGCTAGCAATGGCACTGTAAATCGGGATGCCAAACAGGATATTGATCGGAAAGGTAATCCCCAGCGACAGGCCAAAATAGATCGATGAATTGGCTTCAGGAATCGCAAAGCGAAGTACCGCTGGCACCGCAATATAGGATGCGCTGGCCGCCAAGACCATCAACAGAGTCGCATCGCCGCTGGCTATGCCAAAGACCCAGGCCAGACCAAGGGCCATGGCAGCGTGTAGCACCGGTGCGACAATCGCATAGCCCAACAAAATGGGCGAGCGATTCCGTAATTCGGGCAGGTTGCGCGAAGTCATCAGGCCCATATCGAGCAAAAAGAAGGCCAGCATTCCCTTGAACAGGTCGCCGGAGAAGGGCTGCATTGCGTGCTCTCCCGCCGCGCCCGAGATAATCCCCACCACCATTGCACCAAGTAGCAGCACCTGTCCGCCATCGGTAAAGGATTCGTGTAGAATCTTCAGCATAGAGATGGATTTAGGCGGCTTGCCGGACATGATCTTCAATTGATTGGCCTCGCTGCGACGGATTATATTGGCCAGCACCACGGCAACAATGATCGCCGGCGATTCCATCAGGGCCATAGCCGCCGCCATATAGCCGCCAAAAACAATCTCTCGCGCTTCCAGATACTGCACGGTGGTGACAAAGGTCACGGCACTGACCGAGCCATAGGTTGCGGCAATTCCCGCCGCATCATAGCCGCTGACAAATCGCTTGAGGAAAAAATAGCCCAAAAAGGGAACCACAATTGACATGACAATGGCTATGCCTAGACTGGTCGTGATCTCGATGGTAATGCCCGAATGGGCCAGGGCAAAACCGCCCTTGAGGCCCAGGGCCATCAGAAGATAGAGCGACAAGAAGCGCGAGATCTGCGGTGGAATCTCGAGGTTTGACTTTAACAGCCCTGCCACCATCCCGAGAATAAAAAATAGAATCGCCGGGTCGATGAGATTGATCACTGTTCTATTCCTGAGTCTTGATTGGCAAACGATTAGTTTTATGCCATAGCCCGTGCCAAAGCAACCCTGTCGCGCTGTCGGTTTAAAAGGGCTGGAAACGGACGGAAATTTGTTCTATTCTTTAATCAATTTATAAGAGTTAAAAACTGGCAAAAACACCATTTGATCGGACTAGGGTAAGCCCATGAAAAAACGCGACTTTTCGGAATTAAACGAGCAAGAAACCCTCGCTTTGGCCATCACCTTGGAGGAGGAGGATAGTCGCACCTACAGCGACTTTGCCGAGGTTTTGCAGCAAAACTTCCCTGATTCGGCCAAGATTTTTGCCGAGATGGCGGTGCAGGAAAATGACCATCGTCGTCGTCTGTTGGAACTCTATCGCAGCAAGTTTGGCGACCATATTCCCTATATCCGCCGCAGCGATGTTAAGGGTTTTGTCGAGCGCGAATCGGTCTGGATGATGCCGGTCATGAATGTCGAAAAGTTCCGCGAGCGCGGAGCGATGATGGAGATCGAGACTCAAAGATTTTACCGCGCCGCGGCGGCGACCACCACCGATGTTTCGATTCGCAAGTTGCTCGGGGATTTGGCGGCGGAGGAGGAGCTGCACGAAAAGACAGCCAATCGGTTAGAGAGTGATCATATTCCCGAGGCGGTGGCTCATAAAGAAAAGCTGATGGCCAAGAAGCTGTTCCTGTTGCAAATTGTTCAGCCGGGTCTGGCGGGTTTGATGGATGGATCGGTCTCGACTCTGGCGCCGATTTTTGCCGCGGCCTTCAGCACCCATGATTCCTGGAATACATTTCTGGTCGGTTTGGCGGCTTCATTGGGGGCTGGGATTAGCATGGGAATCACCGAAGCGGCTTCGGACGATGGTTCGCTGACGGGTCGTGGCAGTCCGTGGCTGCGTGGGATTATTTGCGGCTTGATGACGACGGCCGGTGGTCTTGGTCATACCTTGCCCTATTTGATTCCGAATTTTAAGATTGCGACTGGGGTGGCGATTGCCTTTGTTCTGGTTGAATTGTTGATTATTGCCTGGGTGCGCAAACGCTATATGGATACGCCATTTTTGTCGGCCATGTTTCAGGTTGTGGTTGGGGGGATTATCGTGCTGGTCGTCGGAATTGTTATTGGGAGTAGTTAGAGCATTTCCCACTTCAGCTGACACAGAATATTTGTCATTCCCCGCAAGGTTGTGGAGCAACCGCAGTCGGGGAATCCAGAGGTTCAATAACATAGTTCTGTTAAGTAACTCTGGATTCCCCGACGCTTCGCGCGGGGAATGACAATTCAATGTGACAGTTAAAGTAAGAACTGTTTAAGTTACAACAAACAAAATCTACAAAAAGAAAAAAGAAAAAAGAAAAGCGGTTTGGCGGCAGCCAATGAGCGAAGCGAATGTGAGGGTGTCACAGACCGTTTAACCATTTGAAGCACCGCAGGTACTTCCCCGCCCAGCGCAACTCCGAATTTATGATTTGATAAGTAGCGCGTTCGATTACTCCCATGAATTATTTATCCTTGCGAGCTTGCGAACGCAGTGAGCAAAAACGCGAGTAAGGTTAAATAATTCATAAGAACGCGCTGTTTGTTTAAATCGGTTGAAATATCCAATCTATACTCCGTTCACTTGAGAATTCAAAAAATCAGGCGTGTAATTTGATTAAAATTTGTGGGGGGCGGATGCCCCCCGTCGCACTGCGTGCGACTCCCCCCTCTGGATAGCCTCGTGCTTACGCACGACGCTATGAGGGGTGATGGGAGGTTTAAACCTCCCACAACCCCTCATCGCGTTGCGAAGCAAGGCGATCCAGAGGGGGGGAGTTGCGTAGCAACTCGGGGGGCATCCGCCCCCCACTAAAAAAAAGAGTTTTTGGATTTTTAAAGAATCAGACTATAAATTAAATGAAACTACACCACCCTAATACCAAACAAAATTCAGCTCCTGTTTGACCGACGAAGCCGAGTCGTAAAACTCAAGTTGAATCTTACAATTCCGCACCGAACTACATTGGTTGACCAACTGATATTCTGAATCACTCACCGGCTTAACCACCACCGGCACACCCCGCTGATCCGACCCATAGCTATAACTAACCCGATAGGTCGAGTTCTTCTCGTTATGATAGGTTCCCGTGCCACCAGCGATCCTGAGATTAATGATCTCACCGCGACTATATTCTGACTTGTCAGGACTGACAATCACCCGCAAAGGCTCAATCGCCAGAGTCTTAAACTCCCAACTCTTGATCATCACCTTACCATTGGCCACACCCGTCACCACCATCCGATAGGTTTGGTTTGCCAAAAGCGGGCGATTAGGCACAAAAACCACAAAATTCTGATTCTGCCGATAATGGTCAGGATCGCTGCTGTAATTCAGAAACCCCGTCTGTTCGCTATGAATATCGGTTCTATTGCTGTTGATCGCCGACAGGTTGATGTGAAGGTTGCTCAACCTTACCGATTTACCAAACTGTAAACTGATCGGATAGCCCGTGCGGCGACCCAAATATCGGAGCGGAATCGGGCTTGGCATCTCGTTAGCAAACCAGTCAATCGCCACCCCTTCCTGTCCATCATAGGGCCAGGCCACCGAATGGTCTTCCCCCACCGAATCATCAAAGTCAGCAAAATTGACCGTGCCGATTAGACTGAGTTGTTTGCCACTATAGCCGCGCTTGACCCCCGCCCCGGCGCGCTGGAATCGCTCAAACAGGACAATCCGATGTAGCGGAGCATCAAACAGATCGTCGATAATCTTTTGCCACTTGCCATTGCCGGTTAAACCTACAACCTCCCCCATTGCGCGGGCCTGCGGATAGACCCGCAAAATCCGCGCCTGCGGGTCGCGCCCACGGAACAGCGGGCTGCTGGGATTGTCTTGATTGTGGCTGAGTTTACCGCCATTGGCGACAAAGAGATATTGACTGTGGAGTTCCGACGAACTATCCAACCGCGGCTCCCACTCGAAGGGCGGTAGATTCACCTTGGAACGATAATCATTAATATAGTCAATCACAAGATTCGGCTGATAATCAACCGGAGTCAGGGTCTGAGATTGTAGTGCCGAAGTGAGAAGTAAAAAAAAACCTAAGGCTAGACTCGCAGGATGGAGAAGGCGTTTACTCGATTTAACTATATTTGTCATCTTGATGATCAGTCGAATAGATTTGAATGGTTGCCAACTCGCAATAGCATAATTGAATCAGAATCCTCTTCCCAAATCAATAGGAGGTCACGCCAATACCCGCTCGCGCATCCTCAATCGCCTTGATGGTCTCGGCATTGAGAGACCGATATTCAAGACAAATCGGACATGTAACATCCGTCAAGTCACGGGCATGGTCTGCATGGACCTTTGCTGCACTTAACTTCGACCGCGGATTTGTTGGGTTAATATTCAGATCTTTCATCACGACACATGCGCCTTAATTCAGTCAGTCGAAATTGTAAATTCACTGCTGATTATATAATAGCTGCATAGTGAACCAATTGACCTTACTTGTCAAGCCGCTTCAGTAGTCATCTTTTGCGAACCTTATCAAACAGTTCTGAATGGCTACCGAGTCTTCGTAGATAAATGGTGTCTTGATCTTCATACCATATCAAAAGTAAGTCGGGCTTGATGTGGCATTCCCAACAACCACGGTAATTATGATAGAGTTTGTGTTTTTTATGCCTTGGTTCGAGATCATCGCCATCTATAATGAGATCAATGATTCTATCGATTTCGGATAGATCAAATCCGCGTTTATCGGCAAGTTTTAAATCCCGCTTAAAGCTATTTAAAGGAACTGCTTCCTTAGTTATCTTCACTCAGAATATCCTCAATCATAGCTTTAGCGGAACGGTACCGCTTTAAGCCCTGGGTTGGTTCATTTAAAGCGGCGATGGTAACGGCATTGAGGAAACGATAATCAAGACAAAGTGGACAGGTCACATCCGTCAAGTCACGGGCATGATCAGCATGTAACCTTACCCGCTTAACCTTGGCTTGCGATACTGTTGAGACCGTAATAGTCTGTTCCATTTTAGTGCCTGTATATAAACCCAAACAGTGTAAAACCTATAGCGACCAACTGATTATATAATAGCTGCATAGCCAATCCCCTGATAGCCTACGATAATATAACATTATCAGAGGCTATGAATACATAAGAACACATTCGGAATAACTTCGCAACAACTTTTTTTACACTTTTTAGCAGTTTTTTTAAAACTTCCTATTGCATTCCAAAGTTTCTCGGAGTATATTGAAATTATCGGGAAGCATTCTGGTCACAATTTGACCTTACTTGTTAAGCCGCTTCAGTGGTCATGTTTTGCGAACCTTATCAAACAGTTTTGAATGGCTGCCGATTCTGCTTAGATCAATAGAGTCGTCATTCTCTTGCCAAATCATAAGAATATCTGGTCTTAAATGACACTCCCCCAGTAATCATGATATACTCTGTTTATTGGAGAATTCAAAAACTCAGGCGTGTGTTTGGTTTAAAATTTGTGGGGGGCGGATGCCCCCCGTCGCACTTCGTGCGACTCCCCCCGCTGGATAGCCTCGTGCTTACGCACGACGCTATGAGGATTTTGGGAAAGTTTAAACCTCCCATAACCCCTCATCGCGTTCTGCGCAGCAGAAGGCGATCCAGAGGGGGGAGTCAAGGGTAGCTTGACGGGGGGCATCCGCCCCCCACTAAAAAAATGAGTTTTTAGATTTTTAAAGAATCAGTCTATAAATCGGCTGGTCGATTTTTTAGCTTTTTATATTCGGATTTAAAGAGTGAGGTTTTAAAAATTCGTTTAATCGTCATCGCTATTTAAATCCGCAAACAAATCATCTAGCGAATCATAAGCCTTCCGCCCTTCAATGGGTTCATTTAAAGCGGCGATGGTCTCGGCATTAAGAAAACGATATTCAAGACAAAGCGGACAGGTCACATCCGTCAAGTCACGGGCATGGTCTGAGTGTAACCTTACCCGATTAACCTTAGATTGCGATACTGTTGAGACCGTAATAGCCTGTTCCATCCTAGTGCCTCTAAAAAAACACAATCAGTGTAAAACCCGTAGCTACCATATTTTTGACATAATAGCTGCAATCTTGACAATTTGCAATCATTCAAATTATTTATCAATAATACAAAATTCTGCCTCACCAACCTTGCGCTTTGGCAATTATATCCCTATATAGTTAGCACTCACCCGATGAGAGTGCTAACAGCGCTTTTAGGGTGAAAAACTAACCTAACCAATTATCAAAGGAGAGAGTCATGAAATTCCGGCCGCTACACGACCGAGTTCTGGTCGAAAGGATCGAACAGGAAGGCAAGACTGCCGGCGGGATCATCATCCCCGACACTGCCAAAGAAAAACCCATGCAAGGCAAGGTCATTGCTGCTGGCCCCGGGGCGCGCGATGAGTCCGGCAAGTTGGTTCCGCTTGATGTCAAGACCGGCGACACGATTTTGTTTGGCAAATGGTCTGGCACCGAGGTCAAACTCGACGGTAAGGAGCTGATCATTATGAAGGAATCCGACATTCTTGGGGTTCTTGCCTAATCTCGTCTTGCCTTTACTAACCTATTTACCAAACTGCCAAACAGGAGAATCAAATGGCTGCGAAAGATGTTAAATTCGGCGTAGATGCGCGCACTCGGATGCTGCGTGGAGTCGATATTCTGGCCGATGCGGTGAAGGTCACCCTCGGCCCCAAGGGTCGCAATGTTGTGATCGAAAAATCCTTTGGTGCACCGCGTATCACCAAGGACGGTGTCACGGTCGCCAAGGAGATTGAACTGGCCGATCGCTTCGAGAATATGGGCGCCCAGATGGTGCGCGAAGTTGCCTCCAAGACCAATGATCTGGCGGGTGACGGAACCACCACGGCTACCGTTTTGGCTCAGGCGATTGTCCGCGAAGGCGTCAAGTCGGTTGCGGCGGGACTCAATCCCATGGATCTCAAACGCGGTATTGATCGCGCGGTGGAGGCGGTGATTAAGGATGTCCAAAGCCACGCCAAAAAGATCAAGACCAATGCCGAGATCGCTCAGGTCGGGACCATCTCGGCCAATGGTGAAGTCGCCATCGGTCAAATGATCGCCAAGGCCATGGAGCGGGTCGGTAACGAGGGTGTCATCACCGTCGAGGAGGCCAAGAGCCTCGAGACCGAACTGGATGTGGTTGAGGGGATGCAGTTTGACCGCGGTTACATCTCGCCCTATTTTGTCACCAATGCCGAGAAGATGATCGCCGATCTCGAGAACCCCTTCATTCTGCTGTTCGACAAGAAACTGTCGGGTCTTCAGCCGATTCTGCCGGTGCTGGAAGCGGTTGTGCAGTCCACTCGCCCGCTGCTCATCATTGCCGAGGATGTCGAGGGCGAGGCCCTGGCGACTCTGGTCGTGAACAAGCTGCGCGGTGGCCTGAAGGTCGCGGCCGTCAAGGCCCCGGGCTTTGGCGACCGTCGCAAGGCGATGCTCGAGGATATTGCTACCTTGACCGGTGCGACCGTGATCTCCGAAGACCTCGGGATTAAGCTCGAGAATGTGACCCTGCAAATGCTCGGCACGGCCAAGAAGATCACCATCACCAAGGAAGATACCACCATCGTCGATGGCGCCGGCAAGAAGAAAGACATCGAAGAGCGGGTCAAGCAGATTCGCGCCCAGATCGAGGAGACCACCAGCGACTACGACCGTGAAAAACTGCAAGAGCGGTTGGCCAAACTGGCTGGCGGTGTCGCGGTGATCCGCGTCGGCGGGGCTACCGAGGTCGAGGTCAAGGAACGCAAGGATCGCGTTGACGATGCCATGCACGCGACTCGCGCGGCGGTAGAGGAGGGGATTGTCGCCGGCGGCGGCGTGGCTCTGCTCTATGCTCGCAAGGCCCTCGATGGTTTGAAGCCCGAGAATGACGATCAGCGCGTGGGTATTGATATTATCCGCAAGGCTCTGGTCATTCCGGCGCGCCAAATCGCCGAGAATGCTGGCGTTGATGGCTCTATCGTGGTGGGTAAGCTGCTCGAGTCCAAGGATACCAGCTATGGCTATGATGCTCAGACCAACCAGTTCACTGACCTGATTAAGGCCGGTATTGTCGATCCGGTCAAGGTCGTGCGGACAGCATTGCAGGATGCAGCTTCGATCGCGGCCCTGCTGATTACTACCGAGGCCATGATCGCCGAGCGACCCAAGAAAGATGCCGGCGGCGGTATGCCCGGCGGCGGTATGGGTGGCATGGGCGGTATGGGCGGCATGGGCGATATGGATTTCTAATCCATTATTGTTGCCGTTGCTATTGCCTGAGAATGAATCTGGAGCCTGCGGGCTCCAGATTTGTTTTTTGCACTGTAAGTGCAGACAAAAACAAATTCTCTTCTTGACAATTTTTACAGTTTAATTACCATTTTTAATATTCCCTAATTATTGAAGCAGACCATGTTTAATCTTATCGCAAATATCTTCATCGCCTTGAAAAATATATGGGAAAAGATTCCCCACCGGAAAAGTTTGCCTTTTTTTTTATCGGTTACAATCGCCAGCATCGCCAATGTTTTTGTCGCACATCAGAATCTATGGCAGCTGAGTTTTAATTTTTTTATTTTCATCATCGCAAGCCATGATGTGTTCCTGAGGATGAGACATGCAATTGCCTTGGGCAACCTCATGCTGGCATTTGAATTTAGCAATGTAAGCCAAATAAAAAGCTTCCGTAAAGCGATTGGTTACGCCTGTCACGATCCATTTAACCAGGATCGATATTTCATTATTGAGAAAATAGTCATTAAGCTTAATTGTAAACCTATCCAAAATAACCAACTATTGAATATTGGAGACCGAGAGTTAATATGGAACCAATGTCTAAAAAACTATTATACCGAAATCGAGCGACCCATTGATCAACCGCCATTTGGCTTTATCGAGAATCAAACTACGACTGTCGCGGTACATAGGATCATCGATAAGGAAATCTATGGTTTTCAATATATGACAAATGCCGATCTCATTGAATCGATGGAAAAGGAAATTTACTGTACCTATAATGATGTTGTCACAAGAAATCATCCCAAAATCACATTCAAAATGAGTGAGAAATCTATAACCATTAAGTTTTTTCGAGACTTCAATGCAAGTTTCGATTTTGAACACAAAGGCAATATATATGAATTTTTAATCTACCCCATCATTACCGGTCATTTTTTTAATCAAGACCGAGTCAAACTGTTAAAAAAGTGCAAAAAATCAGTCATTGGTCATCATATCCAAGAAATTGAAAGGCTCGCTGAGATTTCTCAGCAAGGCTTGAAGCAATTTAGGATTGAAATATCATAGGGCAATTGTTGTAACTGACCTGTCAATCGACGGTGTAATCTTGGTTTTTAATTGTAAGTGGGAGACTGACAATTGGATAAAGAGGAACTGGCAAGTCTTACCCTCCGTGCCGAGGCAGGCGATGCCGAGGCACAGTTTTATCTCGGCTCTGCCTTTGATCAGGGCGCAGGGGTAGAGCAGAACCATTTCCAGGCGGTTCATTGGTTTCGTCTTGCCGCCGACCAGGGACTTGCCAAGGCACAAAACAATCTCGGTTTTGCCTTTGATGAGGGCAAAGGGGTAGAGCAGAACCATGCTCAAGCGGCCTATTGGTATCGTCTTGCCGCAGATCAGGGTTATGACTTAGCACAATATAATCTCGGTGTTGCCTTTGATCAGGGCGAAGGGGTAGAGCAGGACTATGCCCAGGCGGTCTATTGGTATCGACTTGCCGCCGACCAGGGAGATGCCGATGCACAAAACAATCTTGGCAATGCCTATTACAATGGCACCGGTGTTCCCAAGGATTGTTTTCAAGCGGTTGATTGGTATCGTCTTGCCGCCGAGCAGGGACATGCCATAGCACAAAATAATCTCGGTATTGCCTTTGTTCAGGGCGAAGGGGTAGAGCAGAACCATGCCCAAGCGGCCTATTGGTATCGTCTGGCCGCCGATCAGGGACATGCCAAAGCACAAAACAATCTCGGTTTTGCCTATCGTCATGGCGAAGGGGTAGAGCAGGACTATGCCCAGGCGGTCTATTGGTGTCGACTTGCCGCCGAACAGGGAAATGCCGAAGCACAAATCAATCTCGGCAAGGCCTATTACAATGGCACCGGTGTTCCCAAGGACTATGCCCAGGCGGTTCATTGGTATCGTCTTGCCTCCGACCAGGGACATGCCGGGGCACAGTTTAATCTCGGTGACGCCTATTTCGATGGCACCGGGGTTCCTAGGGACTATGCACGGGCGGTTCGTTGGTATCGTCTTGCCGCTGAACAGGGACACGAAGGGGCGGCCTTGCGCCTGGGCGAAATTTACGAAAAGGCGATTGGCGTAAAAAAAGACT
>JASGCE010000050.1 GCA_030054295.1 Minisyncoccota bacterium | reverse complement strand
AGCTTCGCTGCGCTTGCTAAAAACAAAGAACCTCTTTCCCCCGCTCCCTAAAGGGCGAACGGGGACAGACGCACTATCAATACCTCGTTCAGGGTTTCTTTAAGTAAATTCTATAACTATGCAACTATACAAAATTAAGGAAAAGAAAATGAATGATCTAGTCTTCCGCACCGGCGAGGCCACGGTTTTTGCCTCAGAGGGTCAATATACCGATGCCATGCCCGAAGTGGTGATTGGCCTGGCCAATGGCCCGGTCGGTACTGCCTTTGCCACCATGATGGGGCAGTCAGCTGGCCATACTCGCTTTTTTGTCGTCCGCGACTGTAATCAGATGGTCAAGCCTGCCGCGATGATGACCAGTAAGGTGACGATTGATTCCGCCGAATATATCACTATTTTTGGCTCGATTGTGCAGTCGGCGACGGCTGATGCGATTCTCGACTGTGTGATTGATGGGACGATCCCCAAGTCTGCTGCCAATGATCTGGTCATGATCATCACCATTTGGCTCGACCCACGGGTGCCGGGTCATGATAAGCTCGACAAGAAGGAGCTGTTCAAGAACAATTACGAAGCGACCAAGTTGGCGATCAAGAGGGCGATGAAGAACGAGCCCTCGATTGATGAATTGATCTCAAATCGTAACAAGATCAGCCATTGTATGGTCAAGCTTTAATCTGTCACAGGGAGTCCTCGGGTGGCCAAACCGATCCGCAGTTTCGTCTGTCAAGGCTGTGGAACCATCCATCCCAAATGGCTTGGTCGCTGCGAGGGCTGTGGCGAGTGGAACAGTCTGGTCGAGGAGGTCTCAACCCCCCTGCCCGGCAGCGGCCGCACCATCGGAGCCAAGACCGGAGCCAGCCGCCGCAGCGGTTTGGAATTTACCGACCTGTCGGCGGTGGCTCCGCCCTTGGCGCGGCATGGTTCAGGCCTGTCGGAATTTGACCGAGTCTGTGGCGGCGGTCTGGTTCCGGGTTCGGCGATTCTGATCGGCGGCGACCCGGGGATTGGCAAATCGACATTGCTGCTTCAGGTCATGGGGAGCATGGCACGGGCTGGTCACCGCACCGTCTATATTACCGGCGAGGAATCGGTCGAACAGGTCAGGATGAGGGCACTGCGTCTCGGCTATGCTGAATCGCCGGTGGCCCTGGCGGCCGAGACATCCCTTGCCGAGATTCTCCCCGCACTTGAATCGGGGGAGGTGCCGCGAATCGTCGTCATCGATTCGATTCAAACCATGTTTGTCGATAGTTTGGAATCGGCCCCGGGTACGGTGGCCCAGGTGCGGATGAGTGCGCAGGAACTGATTCGTCTCGCCAAAAAACGCGGATTTATTCTTGTGCTGGTCGGCCATGTCACCAAGGAGGGGGCGATTGCCGGCCCGCGGGTGCTGGAACATATGGTCGATACGGTACTCTATTTTGAAGGGGATCGCGGCCATCAGTTTAGAATCCTGCGCTCGGTCAAGAATCGCTTTGGCCCGGGGGACGAGATCGGTGTTTTTGCCATGACCGAGGGTGGGCTGGAGGAGGTGGCCAACCCCTCGGCCCTGTTTTTATCTGAACGGATTAACGATATTTCGGGTTCGGCGGTTTTTGCCGGGATGGAGGGGACTCGCCCCCTGTTGGTCGAGATTCAGGCCCTGGTCGCCCCGGGCGTGCCAGGCTCGCCGCGCCGCGCCGTGGTTGGGTGGGACAGTCAGAGACTCGCCATGGTGATTGCGGTCTTGGAGGCACGGTGCGGGGTGTCGCTGGCGGGTAAGGATATTTACCTTAATGTTGCGGGGGGACTCAGGATCAACGAACCGGCGGCGGATTTGGCCGTGGCAGCCGCCCTGGTCTCGGCCTTAAGCGGTGTGGCCGTGCCAGCCGAGACCGTGGTCTTTGGCGAGATCGGCCTGGCGGGTGAGGTCAGGCCTGTTGGCCAGAGCGAAGCGCGGCTTAAGGAGGCCTTGCGACTCGGATTTACCCGCGCCATGATCCCCAGCCGCAAGGGCAAGCCGAGTAAAAAGACCAGTGGTTCAGACCAGAGTCTGGCCATTACCATCCAATCGCTCGATCTTCTGGCCGAGCTGGTCGATTACTTGCAATCGGAATAGACCTGCTCTATATTGGGGTCTATTCCATTCTATCCACAAGATAAAGGGGCTAAAGATGTTTGAGGCTGTAGGATTCTCGGTTGCAGATCTGTTGATCATTGGCTTTATCCTGGCCTCGGCTATATTTGCGATGCTGCGCGGCTTTGTGCAGGAGGTCTTGCGGATTGTCGCTTGGGTGCTGGCGGTTTTGGCGGCCAACTGGCTCTATCCGCTGGTCAAGCCATTGTTCGAGGGTTGGATAGGGCCGGGAGTCGGGGCCAATATTCTTGGCCTGATTGTCCCCTTTATCAGCCTCTTGGTGGTTTTTTTGGTCGTGGCGGTTTGGCTGACCTATCGGATCAAGGACAGGGCACCGATTCCCTTTGACCATAGTCTGGGCTTTATTTGGGGGGCGATTCGCGGAGCCATTATCCTGTCGATTGTCTACCTTGGCATGATTCTGGTGCTGGGGGCCAATTCTGAACCGGCCTGGTTAAAAAACAGTCTCTCCCATGCCTATTTGCAGACCGGAGCCGACTGGGTCTTGACGGTATCGCCCGATAGTTTCGCCGAACGCGGGCGGGAGCTGCTGCAACAGAATAATTAGTCGCATCCCGCCCATTCAGCAAAACTACCTTACAAACAGCCTGACCTGATTGAATTCGGCGGTGGCTTCGGTGATCTGGTTGCTGCGGATCCGCTCGAGTGGCATCCCCATGTCGGTCAGGGCGCGGAGTACCGTCTGGCCGTTGCGTTGCGCCTTGGCGAGATTGGCGGGATTGGCATTGTTGCTGGCTCCCGAAACGACGGTGACCAGATCGAATTGCGCGGCGGGATTCTTTTGGATCGCATCATTGACGACTGTATAGAGCTGTTGCTGGAACTCGGGGTTGGCGCGGTTAAAGACAACCGTATAGAGCGGGGATTTTTGCGCCCCATTATCGATCTTGCTGCTGGTCACTGTGGCTACGGCTGACGCGGCCGGAGTCGCAGTTGCAGCATTATTGCTGTTCGGGTTAAAGGCGGTCAGGCTGCCGTTCATCGGGGCGGCCGAGAATCCGCTGCTCATCAAACTCGCGGTATAGAGTTCGCCAATCTTGACCGCGCTTTGCAGGGTGGAGATGGTGTTGCGCTCGTTGCTGAGGTGCGCCGTCTGTCGCGCCAGGGCTGCGGCAACCTGACTGGCGAGTCGCTCGACCAACACGGCCTCGCGGTTCACATCGTCATTGAGGGCGAGCAGGGCATCATGGTCGGCATCCATCGCGCCACCAAGGCGATAGGTCGCCTGAATTGCTTCCACCAGATAGGCCACCAGGGCGCCATCATCGCCGAGCTTCGCCGTCAGCTGGTTCAAATCGGTGAGGACCGCGGCCACTCGGTCGAGTTCCAGCCGCGCCTTCTCCCACTGCTGTTGCAGCATCGGATTGCCGGGGGTAGTGCCGACCTCGAGCTGGGCGCGAATATCGCCGGTGGCGTTAAAATATCTTTGGCTCGAATCGATCATGACCGACTTGATGCGGCGATATTCGGTCTCGTGAGCGGCAAATTGAGCCTTGAGGCGGCGACTGTCTTTTTGCAGCTCGAGAATCTTTTGCGCAGTGGGGGTAAGCAGCCGCGGCGACAGGCCAGTGCCGCTGGTGGGTGAATCCGCTGTAACCGAGGTCACGGTGGGGGATGCTGGGGCTGGGTTACTGCTCGCCTCGGTCACCGTCGCGGCGGGGTTTTGGCTGGCGGTCATTTTGGTCGGGCTACAGCCGATCAGCAGCAGGGAAGAAGCGATAACAAGGGCAGGGGTAAGGATATGCGGTTTCATGGATACCTCCGTTGGATAGGATGGTTCCACTATGCCGAAGGAATCTAAAAATTCATTTAACGGGGTTTTTGGAAAGTATGTAACAGCTGCTATTTTATCCTTCAACCCCTCCAAGAAACTCTAAGGTTCGACTTCGTCTCACCAAGAGTTTCTATCCTCCCCTTCTAAAGAAGGGGAGGTAATCTTTTAATCATCCCCCCTTCTTTAGAAGGGGGGAAAGTCTCACTTATCAGCTTGCTGATGAGTGAGACTAAGGGGGGTTGCCTGACTGTCTTTAGAAAAGTGTGTTGTTCAGACCCTCCCTAATATAGGGAAGGCAGCAAAATCTGTTTATTGATAAAAGATCTTTAGTGCAGGGTTGGAATCGAACCAACATCATACCCTGCATTTCTGCACAGTAAACTCTTACCTGTCGAGATACACTGCACTAAAGCGGTTAGACAATATCACATTGCTAAAAAAAAACAAGCTAATTTCAATAACACCCATGATCCTTTCCCCAAATCATAGTTTTAACAACAATAAAATTCCATACCATCTATAAATCTCTTCTTGACGGTATATCTATACCTAGTTTATAAACAGGTGTAAGATTGTTGCAAATTGTGTCTAAACTGTCCCGCTAAATCTGTAAAACTGTCGCAGACTCAAGGGAAACTGCGACCTTGGCGCGGGTGATAAAAAAGACATAGGTCTAGAGAATTATATTAATAACGAGTGATTTTATGGTTTCGAGATCCGCGGTGGTTGTAAAAAATTGTGATTGGATAACCGATTGTTTGATGAATGCTGTAAAACCTGAACGAGATGCTTCCTGCGTAAACCCTGAGCAACCTGAACTAACCCTTTGGAATTTGGAGAATATCATGTCTAGGCTTTTTTTAAACAATGTTGGTAATTTTTCTGGCGTTAAACTCCGGCCAGCCAGCCTAAAGGGTTTGAAGCGCGGTCTGCTGGTCAGTTCGGCGGCGATGGTTCTGGCGGCGGTGGTAGCGCAGCATTCGGCGCAGGCGGCACCGGTCGGCGGCACGGTGGCGAGCGGCGACTTCAGCACCATCAGCACTACGGGTAATTTGACGACCATT
This sequence comes from Minisyncoccota bacterium, assembly GCA_030054295.1. GTDB lineage: Bacteria > Pseudomonadota > Alphaproteobacteria > Elsterales > Elsteraceae > JASGCE01. The sequence continues at coordinate 8,646 of JASGCE010000050.1, read as the reverse complement.
GTCCAGACCAGCGACCGTGGTGCGCTCAACTGGGATAGTTTTAATGTCGGTTTGAGCGAGACGGTAAGCTTTACCGTCCCGACCCGCACCAGCGCGACCCTCAATCGCATAACGGGCGGCGGAGTCTCGCGGATTGAGGGTTCGATCAACAGTAATGGGATTGTCTATTTCAGCAACCCCAATGGTTTGATTTTTGATGCCTCCAGCCAGGTCACGGCCAATGGTTTTGTCGCCACCACTGCGGATCTGACGGTGGCGAGGTTTATGAATTCAACCCAGCTGCCGGGGATTGCTAATCTTGGCGCGGTGGGAGTCAATGCCCTCACCCTCAATGGTTCGATTACGGCCAATTCCATTGCTGCCCATGCGGGTGCAGTGACGGTGGGCGGCAGTCTGGATGCGGGCAATGCTAACGGAGTCGGCGGGCGGATTCAGGTCACGGCGAACAGCCTGGTGACTCTGTCGGAATCGGCGGTCATCAGCGCGAGCGGCAGTAACGGCGGTGGTAATATTTCCATCGGTGGTGATGTCCATGGCACGGGTGCGACTCCCAATGCCCAGTTTGTGACGGTCAAGGCTGGGGCCTTGATCGATGCTGATGCCTTGCTTAACGGCAATGGCGGCACGGTAGCGGTCTGGTCGGATGATCGGACTCGCTTTGCGGGTTATATCTCGGCCAAGGGCGGCGCGAACAGCGGCAATGGCGGGTTCGTCGAAACATCAGGCAAGGAGGTGCTTGACTTTACCGGCCGAGTCGATACTTCAGCGGCCCATGGCAAGACTGGCACCCTGCTGCTTGATCCGCGGAATATCGAGATTAAAGATAATAGTGGTACCACCGTTGGGGTAACAACCACGGGTGCAACCCTTACAGCCGCCACTCCTGTTCCTGCTGATGATGCTGCGGGTGCTGCGGGTTGGTCGATTTTAGATGTCTCGACTCTGGTGGGGCTCTTGAGGACTGCTAATGTCACGGTCGATGCCGCATCGAATGGCTCGGGGGCGGGTCAATCTGGTGGCGGTAACATAAAGGTGACCAGTGCGATTGATTGGTCAAAACTGGTTGATGGTACAACCGCCAACACCACTGTCACGAGCCTTACCCTGGAATCGAGTAATAGTGTTTCAGGTGGTGGTGTTTTGGGAACCATTGACATCAATGCCAATATTTCGGGGAGTGCGGGTTCAAGCCTGATCCTCAAGGGCTATAATACCATCACGGTGGCGGCAGGGGTTGCCATCAATATGGGGGCAACCGGTACAATCGATATTCAGGGCATAACCGCACCAAGCTCTGCGGGCGGTGCCAGCGGAACCCCCAATATTGTTTTCAATGGTACCAGCTCAAGTGCCGTTACCTTGACCGCGCAGAATGTCTATGTTTTTGCGCCAAAGGTTACGACCTCAATTCCGGCTGCGGGTGGCGCAAACACCAGCACAACCGCCGGGTCTATTTCGGTAAACCATACCACGGTGACTGGTAATTTGGTTGTAGGACACAGAACCTCCACAGCGGTTGGTGCCTCGGCCGCCATCTCCTTTGTCGGCACCAATTCGGTTTCGGGTGTACTTAGTTTCGGTGTGAGTCGTCAAATCAAGACAATAACAAAAACAGCGACTGGTGATGAAACAAGCTTCGTTGATACCGCATTGTCGAATTATATTTCAACCGACAGTTGGGATCGTACGGGTACGGAGCCGATAGGCCGCATTCGGACTGAATTGGTTATTCAGGGATCAGCCAGCGGCTTTACCCTGGCCAGCGGCAACAGCCTGTCGGTTGGCTCGATTGCCGTCAGACAGGATACAACGACGGACTTTACCTATAAAATTGAGGGGAGCTTCAGTCTGGCGGGTGATCTTGAACTGACTGGTTCAGGTGGGGCCAATATCTATAGCCCGACCAATGCCACCGGTGTGACGGGGAATATTACCCTATATAGCTTTGGCGGCACTGAAGCCACCAACAGTCTGGCGGTTGATAATGTGACCTTGGCTGCGGGTAAGAAACTGGCGATAATGACGGCCTCCTCTTCCAGTGGTGGCACGATTACAAAAGGGGCAGGTGGTAAATTGACCCTGGGTACTGTGACCGGGAGCAATAATGCGAATGGCAGCAATAGCAATATTCTGAATATCGATATTTATAATAGTAGTGGAAGTTCTACTAACACTATCATAAGCCAGTCATCGGGTAAAAAAATCACCGGCATTGGCAGGATTAATCTGACCTATACCGGTGGCAATGCGATTTTGGGCAATGACAATGAATTGCCCCTTGTTGTTTTGAATAGCAACGATCTTACGAACCAACGCGGTGGTTTGACATTGAAGTCTTTAACCGACCTGACCATCGACTATAGCTATAAAGATATTGATGGCACAGATCCTGTTTCTCTTTCTGCTGCCAATAGTGGCACGATCAATATCACCACCAGTTCGAAGACGGTAGGTAGTACCACCACCAAAGCCAATCTGACCTTTGCCAATACGGCAACCGTGCCAAACGCACTTGCCAACAGTAGCCTCGGGATCAAGGGTTTTGCCGATGTTTCGGTCACCACCGAAGGTAATGTGGTTTTTGCCAACAATGCCCTCATCAATCCCAGTGGTAAGTTTACGATCACCAATGCCGCTGGTGGCACCATCAGCCTGAATGCCGGGGCGAAGATTGACGCGGGTGACGATGTCACCCTCGGAAAGTCGGATGGCAGCGGTGGTGGCATTACCATAGTCTCGACCGCCGCGATAACCGCGGGTACGACCAGTAACCACAAGTTGACCGTCAATGGCGCCTTTATCGATGCCCAGGGTGCGGTCAAGGCGGGAACCCTGTCGGGTACCATTACGGGATTCAACCCAAGTATTCTCAAGGCCTCGGCCAATTTTGTCAGCCTGTCGGGTGTAGGGAATAACCCAACTGCAGTTAATATCCTGTCCTTTACCGTCACGGGTACCAGGGCCGATGGTTTCAAGGTCACCGCTGCGGCCAATGGACTTTCCTTTGGTGATGTTGACCCAGTCACCCAAGAAGTCACCGACGGTCTGGTGGTTGCGGAATCGGGCGGTACCCTTCACAATATCGACATAACCAGCGTCGGCACCGTTAATGTTAAAGGCAAGGTCAGTGGCGCGACGGTTAAGTTGGTCGTCGGTGAGCTGCAATCAAGGACGGGTAAACTATGGGCCTCCAGTCTGGATGTGGAAAATACTGTAACCGGGGGAGCCTTGGACCTGCTGGCTGTTGAAACTGCCCATACCACCGTCAATCGGCTCAAGGTCGCGGGTACCCTAACCCTTGAATATACCGGAGAGGTTACCTTTGGCGGAACGAAACCATTGACCGTAATCTTGACCGATACGGCACATAGGGATTCCGCAATCTCAACCGGCATAACGGGTGGAAATATCATTATTGACGGTATCGGCGGCTTGACCATTCAAGGCAATAGCGCCGAAAACATTGTTGATGTTAATGGTCCAAACAAACTCACGGGTACAAATATCAATCTCACGACCAATTCGGTAGTGGAGTTTAAGACAAAACAAAGTACGATTGTCTTTCAAAAATTAAGTGGAAACGAAAAGGGGGTTTCCGACCCGGTGTCCTTAACTGGAACCTATGGTTTGGCCCTGCCTGAAGGTTCAGAATTTATCCTTAAAACCTTTGAACAGGGTGCGCAATTTGATTGGGGGCGGGTATCCAAAATAACCGGTGGCAATTTAACCCTGGTGGTGGATAAGGGCAGCGAGGATCTTACCCTTGATTCAACCAATAAATTTAGTAAACTGTTCAGGGATGCCACCCTTGCCAATTCAATGGTAAATCTATCATTAGCTGCCGGTCTGAAGGTAAGGGTAAAGACCACCGGCACCATTACGGTAAATGGAGTCGATCGTGACGGCGGCAAGACTGCTGAAGTCTCCTATAGAGAATCCTTTCTCGGCTATAGTCTCGAGGCTGACACCATCAACCTGCAAGGCACCAACAGTTTCCATAACCTGGATTTGAAGGCCAATAGCATCACACAGGATGCGGGTGGATTGTTAAACATTGTAAATGGTGACACAGAATATAAACTAACGATTGTCTCAAAAGGTGCGGGTAATGCCGTGAACCTTAACCTTGGGGCGATCCCTCGGGAGAATAGTGCCGGTGCTGCAACGGCTTCAGAATTCCATCTGGGTGCCGTCGATGCCAAGGGGGCGGTTAATTTGAATTTCAAGGGCAATGGCACCATTGCCCATAGTTATATTACCGGCCCCATTACCTCGACCGAGACCATCAAACTGAACTCGGTGGCGAGCGGCACGGTGGGGGCGACTGCGGCTGTGGCAGCGACTGAAAATATGATCCATTTCAAGACCGGTGAAAGGGGAGCAGGACACGAGATTAAACTCTCGGCCGGTGGTGACATTACGGTTAGTGCTGGGGTCCCCAACAGCGGAGCCACCAGCTACACCGGTTCCATCAAGGTTGAATCGCGAGTCATCTCTCAGGGTGGTCGTGTCTTCCTGAAGATGGGCGAATATATCAATAATATTGTCGTCGAGAAACCTGCTGGCGCAGATCCAGTGGCGGATCCAGCCGTTGTTCGCCGCGCAGGTGATGGCAATGTCTGGGATACGACCAACCAGATTCTGGTTCTGCCCAGCACCGCGAGCTATACTGGCACGGTCAGCGATACCGGGGCCAAGGCTTCTCCCTTGACCGGCAATTACAACGGCGCCTTTTTTACCGGCACCGAAGATACCCTGGTCTATAGCAACCTCAGCCAATTAACCCCCGGTAAACTATATGTCATCCGCGATGATGCAACCGGAACCGTAACCCAAGTGGATGCAGATGCCGCGGCAAAGGGTTTTGCAGCCTCTGATATCAAAACCATGACAGCATCTGGATTATTTGGTGCTGGAACCGCAGCAGACCCAGCAACCATCACGGATCTGACTGGTCTGATTGAAGCCCCCGCCACTCGGGTCTTTGTTGCCGACAATGATGTTATTTTTCACAATCTGGGGACTGTGACCGGTAATCGATTCACCGAGGACAGACCCATGAATTCGCTGATTATCCAGGGCGATTTGAATACGGATGGCCCTCTTAAGATTACGACCCGCGGTGGTGGTGTAACCGCTACGGGTGTGATCACAACCACGGGCCTGTCGATCAGCGCAAAGGGGGCTGTCAGCCTGACTGGCCTTAATAAGATCACTCAGATTGACAGGCTCCAGTCGATGGGGACAATTACCCTGAAGAATGACCAGAACTTGGCGCTTAACAACAGTCTAGACACTTCGACGGGCGGAGACGAAAGCAACTACACCGTCGCCCTTACCGTCACCAACGGTAATTTAACAATGGCTGATAACAGGGTGGTTGATGGTTATCTCGAACTATCGCTTGCCGGGAACTATATTGCCACCGGCAAGTCACTGACCAGCAATGGCATCCTTCTGAAATCCAACCTCAATGCGGTTACCGCCGCTGGTGCCACCGATAATCTGACCCTCGTTTCTGGGGTGGGCGGAATTTCGCAGGCGGGCGGCACGATCATTACCGCTAACCAACTGTCGCTCAGTGCCAAGGGAGTCATTAATCTGACCGGGGCGAACCAGATCGATCAAATCAACAAACTGGAATCGGTGGGAGATATTTCCTTCACCAATGCCAAGGCTTTAATTCTAAACAGCGATATTGATTCGGATAAGACAGTTGATGTGACGGACAGTGCCTATAATGTCAATCTGACCGTGACGGCCGGTGGTTTGAGTCATGGTGCAGCCCGCACAGTTGACGGTGTGCTGAACCTCGATATTACTGGCACCTATGGTGCATCGGGCAGTAAATTGACTGCGGGCTCGATTGTTTTGAAGCGCAGCCTGAATGCGGGTACCACTGATGTCAGCCTCGAGACCACGGTCGGCGGCATATCGCAGGAAGTTGGTACGGTCTTGACCGCTCGCAACCTCAGCCTCAAGTCAAAAACCAGCATTGATCTGTCCAAGGCCAATATGGTTGATGCAATCACCAAACTGGACTCGGTTGGGGATATTTCCTTCACCAATGCCAAGGCCTTGACTCTGAACGGCAATATTGATTCGGATACGACAGCAGGTGTGATTTACAGTGCCAACAGTGTCAATCTTACCGTCACGACTGGGGGTTTGAGTCTGTTGGGGGCAGACCGCACGGTGAATGGTACCCTCAATTTGAATATTGGCGGAAGCTATAGCTCCGGCGGATTTAAAATCGTCGCTGGCACCATCGTGCTTAAGTCTAACCTGGATGCGGGTAGCGCGAATCTGGGCTTGATCTCGACCAAGGGTGGCATTACGCAGGAATCTGGAATGATTACCGCTAACGAACTGTCGCTCAATTCCGCGGGGATCATTACTCTGACCGGGGCTAACAGGATCAATCAGATCAAAGAGCTGAAATCGATTGGCGAAATCAGGCTGGTCAATGACAAGAACCTGACCCTTGGCGCTGATATTGATTCCGATACGACCAAGACCGGCAGCACCAATTCTGTTGGTATTCGCATAACCACCGGTGATTTTACCCTGGGTAATTCATTTGTGATCGACGGTAACCTCAACCTGTCGGTTGCCGGAAACTACAGTGCTGGTTCGGGGGCATCAGCCTTCCAGCTGACCGCCAACAGCATCAGCCTGAAATCCAACCTGAACGCTGGCACCAATGATGTCAAGCTCAAGACGACGGTGGGTGGGATTACGCAGGATAGCGGGGCAATCATTACCGCCAATAGACTGTGGTTGGATTCGGCAGGTGTGATTACCCTTGGGCAGGATAATAAGGTGACCTCGGTCGAGCAACTCAAGTCGGCGGGCGTTATTACCTTCACCAACAACCAGTCCTTGACCCTGAACAGCACGATTGACAGCGGCACGAACAACGACGCGATTGCCATCACGGTCAAGACCGGCGATTTGACAGTTAGTGTCGCCAACATGAGTTCCAACGGCAACCTCTCCCTCACTGTGACTGGCGGGAAGTTTACGGGCGGAACCAATGCTTGGAACCTGAACAACAAGACTCTGACGGCGATTGTCAATGACTATGCTGCATTGGTTGATGATGTGATCTTTACCAACCTCTCGACCGATCCGGAAGCCCTGACCACTTCGCTTGGGGGTGCGATTGGTATCGATCGTGCATTTGGTGCTCGCAAGAATTACTTCTTCACCAGCAAATATAGATTTACAGGTGGAGACAATAAACTATTCACTGCCTATGAAGCCGAACTACAGAATAGATTCGGCGATAGCAATATCGAACTTCATCATATCAATGACCTGAATGTAACGGGTAAGTCGTTAAAGAAACTTGATGCTACACCAACCTCGGTAAGGGTAGTCTCGGTCGCGAGTCTGAGCGATGATGACAAAAACATCAGTATTATCGAGGCCAGCGGACGAATCAAGGCTAGGTTGAAGGTGGAGAAGGTTAATTTCTATGGTGTTAATCGTCTCGCAGACCTTAATCTGTCGGGTGGTTTGTCTGACCATAGTGTGTCAGTTGTGATCAACAGCGACAGTCGTTTGACCTTAACCGGTACCTTGAGCTTCGGTAGCAATAGCGGCGAGATTATCATGGCCGGCGGCGACGGATTCCAAGCCAGCCGAGTATCAGCCAGCACCACCGTTAAGGTCACCAACAATGACTCTAGTTGGTTTAGCCTCAGCGCGACCAAGTTTGATATTTCCGCTGGGGGGTTGGTCATCAGCAGCATGGGCGGAACGGTCAATCTCGGCAACAGTGGCAATGCGATTGTTGGTGACATTACCGCGACAACCAGGGGCGGGTCGGTCTATCTGTCGGGGGGTGATCTTACGATTAAGGCGATGAAGACTGGCGGCGGTTCCGTGACCCTGGGTTCAACCGGTTCGATTGTGGCAACTGGGCTCGAGACGGGCTCGATTGGCTATCGCGCACTGGGCGGGGTTTCGCTCAGTGGTAAATTTGCTGGCGCGAGCGGCTCGGCTCAGTCGGTAAGTTTGAACAGCAGCTCGGCTGGTGTGGTTGTCGGCGATACCAATGCCGCCGGAGCCGTTGACTTCTCGGGCAATAGCGGAACAACCATTCTGGCCGGCAATGTCAGCAGCAATGGCGGCGGCACCATCACCTTTGGCAACAGAACCGATGTGGCCAAGGATGCGGCGGTCACAACCAACAGCGGCTATGTCAGGTTTGGCGGAGCCGTGGACAGCTCCAACAGTTCAGGCCTCATCATCAATGCTGGCGACCGTGGCTCGGTTGAATTGAATGGCGATGTCGGCAAGAAACAGGCTCTCAAGTGGATCGAAATCGACGCCAATCTCTTGAATGCGATCAATGTTACGGTTCGCACGATGGGCGCGAAGGTGGCAACAACCTCGGTTGGCACAGTTGGCATCCCGCGGATTGGGGATATTATGATGAACCTGACAAACTTCAACAATGGTGTGAGCTTCGATTCGACTAATGGCGGGTTGAATGCCATTCCTGGTGCAAAGACTCGGCGGCTGGTTGGGGGCGGATTTAGTAGTTTCTAATCCGTCGGTGATTTAAGGAAGGTCTGAAAAAGTCCAAACTTGTCATTCTGAGCTTAGAACAGTCCGAGCTTTAGCTCGGCAAACTGT
>JASGCE010000250.1 GCA_030054295.1 Minisyncoccota bacterium | reverse complement strand
ACCTTAGAGTTTCTTGGAGGGGTTGCACTATAAATTTCGAGTTTTTCAGGGTTTCATTCTATTGGCATTCCCCGCAAGGTTGCCCCTTTAGGGGGCAACCGCAGACGGGGAATCTCGCTTCGCGCGGGTACTTACAATTCTATGCGCCTGTCTTATTGAAAACCCCCCCTAATCATTATGTTTTGCCCAAATCGCTGCCGACTTGGGGCGTTCGAAGATTCGCTGGCAATAGCTGTGAATCTTGGGGAACTTGCCCTCCTCTATCCACGACCAGGAACAGAGCATCGCCGCGTAAAAATCAAGCGGCGAGATTTGAGTGCCAAGCAAATAGGGTCTGTCGCCGAGATAATTTTGCAGAATGATGATCTCGTTGGTCAGGCGAGTCTTGGCCCGTTCCTTAATCTCGGCATTGGCAGCGGGGTTGCTGGTCCAGCGGCTGTTGTAAAAATACATCAGATCATCGTTATAGACGGTCGCCGCCAAAAACTCAATCCAGCGAAAATAGGAGAGTCGCGCCAGATCATCAACTGGCGGGACATAAAAACCCGCAGCCCGCGCCTTGGCACTATCGCCGAGAGCGAGGATCATGGCACTCGATTCGGTCAGGACATGGTCGGCTGGAACCGGTTTATCGCGCCCATGCTCGCCAATGACCATCGCCGGAACCCCACCCACCGGATTGATATTCAAAAACCAATCGGGGACGGTTGTGCCGGATTTGGGATTCAGTCCTTCGATCTTCTCGACCTCCACCACTGTGTGAGGCAGTCCGATTTCGACCATCAGGGCCTCGACAGCGGCGGCACCTGAGCCAATGCGACTATAGAGGGTAATTTTTTGATCAATCCAAGACATTGTAATTCTCCTTAAAGGTTGCGGGGGACATAATCATCAACTGTCACCCTAGGTTAAAAATTGGGCGAGTCTTTTAAGACCCTCGTAAAGATTCTCGTCCTTTTTGGCAAAACAGAGTCGAATCAAGTCGCGCGGTGGATTCCGCTCATAGAGGGCCGAATAGGGGATGGCAGCCACGCCCCCCTCGCGGGTCATGCGCAAACAAAAGTCAGAATCGGTTTCATCGTGACGGCGATAGGGAGCAATGTCGATGGTGACAAAATAGGTGCCAAGGGAGGGGAAACTCTTCACCCCAATCTGCTGAAGTCCCTGAATAAAGAGATCGCGTTTGCGCTCCAGCTCGGCGGTAAAACCCCTAAACCATTGATCACCGAGACCAAGACCATAGGCGACCGCCAGTTGCAGATTGGGGGCAACGGTAAAGGTAATAAATTGATGGGCGCGAGCGACGGCCTGCACCAGATCGCTATTGCCGGCAATCCAGCCGATCTTCCAGCCGGTCAGAGAGAAACTCTTACCCGCCGAACCAATCCGCAAACAACGCGGCTCCATTCCCGTCAGGCTCGAGATTGGAATATGGTTGGCCTCGCTAAAAACCAGATGTTCGTAAACCTCGTCGCTGAGAATAAAGCAGTCGAACTGCACAGCAGCGGCGGCGATGGATTCCAGTTCACTGCGACTCCAAACCTTACCCGTCGGATTCATCGGGTTGTTAAGCAGGATCAATTTGGTGCGCGACGAAAGGCTGGCCTTAAATTCATCAAGCGGTAGGTTCCACGGCGGCTCCATCCGCACCAGTTTAACAATCCCGCCCGCTCTTTTGATGATCGGGAGATAGGAATCAAAAAAAGGTTCAAAAACAATCACCTCGTCCCCCGGCTCGACCAGAGCAAAAATCGCCGCGGCCAGGGCCTCGGTAGCCCCCGCGGTGATTAACACGCCAGATTCAGGGTCGTGGTTTAATCCCCAATAATATAGATCATGATCGCTAACTGCGCGGCGGAGTTCAGCCCGCCCAAGCATTGGCGGATATTGATTGGAGTCGGTTTTTAAAGCCAAGGCAGCGCGGTCAACCACCGCTTCAGACCAGCCATCCTCGGGAAAGCCTTGGCCAAGATTGATGGCTTTGGTCTCGACTGCCAGTCTCGACATGACGGTGAAGATGGTGGGGCCGTCAGCCTTGAAGATGGGATTGGTACTTGGCATCAGTTCCGCCTTTTAAAACTCGGTTCAGTCGCATTAAACTCGGCGCCAAAGCCGAGGGCCAGGGCGGTGAGATAGAAGAAGAGCAGGGTGATTATAACCCCGGCAAAACTGCCATAGGTAGTGCTGATGTTATTGAATTCGCCAAAATAATAAGAAATGATCCCTGCCCCGATTAAAATAATCATCAGAGTCGCAAAAACCCCGCCCACCACCTGCGACATGCGTGGGCGATTGACCGGCAAATAGCGGTGGATAAAAAACAGCCCGGCGGTGACGGCGACCGAGGCGCCAATCCAACGGGTAATCTTCAGCTGAGTCTTCAATCGTGGCGTCAGTTCAATGGCATTGCTGATCGACTTGACGAGATAGGGCCCCTTAATCAAAAGCAGAGAGATTCCAAGCAGACAGGCAGCACCAATCACGACAATCAAAATCGATTCGATTTTTTTGGTGACCACCGAACGGTTATCGACTCCGCCATAGGCAAGGTTGAGAACCATGCGAATCGCCTCCACCGCGCTCGAGGCAGTCCAGAGCGAAATCAAGACACCAAAGGTCAGAAGATTGATATTTCTTTGATCCAGCAATGCCACCACCGCCGGATTAATCGTCGATACCACATCAGCCGGCAAGACCTGTAAAATGGTAAAGACGATCTGCTTGCTCATCAATGGATTACCCAAGAAAGATGCCAGGGCACTGACGAACAATAGAAATGGAAAAATCGCCAGCAGCAACATAAAGGCAACATGACTCGAGAGGGGAAAAATATCGTGATCCCCCATGGAGACAAAACTGCGCCAGCATCGCTTGCCGATTACGATTGAATATTCAATGAAACGAATAAAATAGGTCAGCAATTTAAAACCCCGCCAATTCTTTTGGATCGTGATGACTATACATGGTTCAGTTGAAAATTCAAAAACTGAAGCGAGTCATTCGGTTTAAAATTTGTCGGGGGGGCGGATGCCCCTCGAGTTGCTTCGAAACTCCCCCCCTTCTGGATCGCCTTGCTACGCAACGCGATGAGGAATATGGGAATGTTTAAACCTCCCCTTCTTTAGAAGGGGAGGATAGTCGCAGCTTGGCAGCTTGCTGCCT
>JASGCE010000249.1 GCA_030054295.1 Minisyncoccota bacterium | reverse complement strand
CTAAGCTCAGAATGACAAGTTTGGAGTTTTTCAGACTTTCCTAAAGGGAGGGGGGGCAGTTCATTTTTATCCCCCCTTCTTTAGCAAACGGGGGAATAGTCGAACTTATCAGCTCTGCTGATTAGTGAGACTAAGGGGGGTTGCTTAATACAAAAACCCTACACCCCAGCAGCCACTGGCGTGGTTGGAGTGGTCGGCCCCGCAGCCACGGGCTTAACCACTGGTGGGCGCAGCGAGATAATATCGCCAATCGCAAACCATTGGCCATTGATCTTGACCATCGCCTCGCCCTTGACGATCTGGACATCGCTGACCGAACCGACGATGGAGGTGGCGTTGGAATCCATACTCGCCCCAGTCGAGTCGCTACCCGTAACCGTAAAGCGGTATTCGCCCGTCGGGGCCATAGTACCCTGACTGGTCTTGCCATCCCAATTAACCGTCGTGCGGCTGTCGGTACCGGGGGCATCAATGGTCTGTACCAGGGCCCCGCGCGAATCATAGATATTGATAATGGCATTACTGGCCGCACGGGGGAAACTATAGCCGATGGTCGTGGTCTCGCCGCGGTTGTGGTTGAAACCATTGGCCTTGACCTCGGCAGTATCGCCCAAGAATCCCGCGGCCTGCAGGGCCTGGTTGCTCTGCAATTGCGACAGGATGCTGTTCAGGGTCGAATTGGTATTGATCTGCTGCTCGACCTGCGAATATTGAACCAGCTGGCTGGTGAACTGCGCCGTATCCATCGGCTTGAGCGGGTCTTGATTCTTCATCTGAGTGGTGAGCAGAGTCAAGAACTGATTAAAATTCTTCGACAGGGTTTCCTGCGAGGTCTTGGTATCGATGAATTTTGCACTGAGCTTGCCATTGGCCCCCACCGTGGTCGGGCTCGGGCTGCTGCTGATCGAGGCACTGCCTGCCGTCAGGGGGCCATTGCTGGTGCCAACCGATTTGCGGGCGGCACCGCTGGCCTGATCCGCGCTGAGAATGGGGGTGGTAAATCCGACCATGGTATATTTCCTTTTACGAACCGTGGGTTAAATCTGAATGTCAACAAGGCTGGCGGCGGGCTGGCGGTCGGTGACGATGGGGGTCTCGTCAAGCTCCTGCAGGGCCGTTAAATTGATGGCGGGGGTTGCGTGTCGGGTGAAGCTGGACCTCGGGTTGTTTTGCTCGCCCGATTGATCGAGGTTAAACTGCAATGTCTGGTCATCGGTAATCAAACCCGCATCCCTTAGCGACTGGAGCAGCGACTGCGGGTCGCTTTCCAAAAGCTTGAGAGTCTCGGGGCGGGTAACGGAAATCGCCACCTTGACCCGCTTATCATTATCGATCGACAGGTTGATCCGCACCAACCCCAAAGAAGCCGGGTGAATCTGCACCGTCACGGACTCGAGGGTGGCTACCGCGGCCTGAAACAGGGGCCGCGCAATCTGCTCGGCCAGGGGTTGCAGACCGGCGGGATTGGTCGCGGCGGATAGGGCGGTTTGAGTCACTGACGGGCTGTTGCCGGTTGTTAAAAAATTACTATTGGCGACCAGGGAGGCAAAATCATTGCCGACCGCCGCCGCCGCACCGCTGGAGACCGCAGGGGTCAAGGTGATCGGTGACTCGCCCGCGCCCGCGCCGAGATTGCCACTGCCGCCGCGACTATCGCTGCGCGATTCGGCGGTGAAGGTGGCGCTAACCGCAGCCGAAATTGGCTCGCCCGCATCGGGGTTACTATGGAGGCTGTGGCTGTCGCTGCGCGACAAGGGGTTGGTCGTCTCGGCAATGGTGGTGACCGCAACCGCTGCCAGCGGGGTGACCGAGGCATCGGATTCTGTTTGGGACTGAGCCGAGGGGCTGGCAATAAACTCGGCCTGATTTGCCTGTAAAACCGCCTGAGCCTGTTTGATATCCAAATCAGCCGCTGCCGCCGTAACCACCGCCGTCGGCAGGGGAGATGAAGGCGTGACCACCGGGCTTTGCTCCGCCGGCACCGCAAGAGGTTTTTCGGTTTGAATCAAGGGAGTCAAGGGAGTCACTGTCGACACAGCAGCCTGCTGCTGCTCCGTCTTGACCCGAGGAGTCTCGGCTGTATCCTGCTGGGACAGAACAAAGGCGGCGCGAATCGCATCGCTCTGGCTTTGGATAAATTTCTTGATCTCAGGGTCAATTTCCTGCACCGACCGAGCCAAGGACACCCCCTGCCCATCGGTGGTGTTGAGCAATGGCGACTGTGACTCCATGGTCACAAGCCTTGGCAAGGCCGGATTGGTTTGAAGGGTTGCTGCGGTTGGTGCAGCAGCGTCCTGAGATTGCGATTGCGATTGCGATTGCGCCTGAACCTGACCCTGGGCCGCTGCCAGCATAATCGCCAATACCCTTTCCGCCAGTGCCATCAGCGGATCGTCGGTAGCATTGATCTGTTCATTTGAATCGAGCGATGGGGTGCTGGTCTCCGACGGTTCTAGGCCCTCGCCCTGGTCAGCCAGAATTCTTGCCATCAGTTCGGCCAGGCGATCAACCAGCTGCTGTTGCTGGTCGGGAGTCAAATCATCCAGTTTAAAACCATCGCTATCGGTTTGCTCGTCTGTCCTGATTTGGCCATTGGTGGCCTCCGTCCGCGCCAGTCTCCTATCTTGATTCTCGCTGTCGATTTCGTCCTGATCGGCCTGATTGGCTTGGTTTTGCTCGCGCAGCCGGTCGGATAGATCACGGAGTTTTTGACTCACTCGGCTGTCATCAAGCCTGCTCGATGCCTCGCTGCGACTGCGATTCTGGTCACTGTTCTTGGCCTGAAGCTGCGCCTGACTCGGGGCAATGTTTTTGGACTCAATCGGTTTAATCAGCTGGTTAAAATCAGCGGCAAAACTGGCACCGCTTCCCTTGCCAAGCAGAGACAATAGATCAGCCGCCGCCGACCTGGGCGAAGACCCGGCCTGAGCCTGTGTTTGCGCCCCTGCTGCCACCGTCCGTGCCTGATTCTGTACCGAAGCGACCATTTTTACACCCTTGAAACCGCAGAAAATGAAGTTCCTGCCGTCAATAATGCAAGCTTCGTGCCAGAGATGAAACCAGGCGTTTTAAAGCATATTGTTGAATTATTGAATCAATGAAATTTTAAATGTCCCCCCTCCCTTTAGGGAGCGGGGGATAGCAAGTCTTAGCGAGTGCTTAC
>JASGCE010000049.1 GCA_030054295.1 Minisyncoccota bacterium | reverse complement strand
ACTTCGGTGACGGATTCGCCCAGACTGGGAACCTTAATTTCGACTGCCATAATTTACCTTCATTGCATGATTACTGTTCTTGACCAAGCCAATTTTTACGAGACATAGCTTTTGATTAAACAATGCGTAGCGCACTATCGACAATTTCTTCCTGCTCGATCAGGTGTCGTTTGAGCAGACCGGTGGCTGGGGCCGCCGCCGCCTTGCGACCGATAAACTGCGGCCGCACCGCGCGAATATCGAGGGAGGATATGACATCACGAATCGGCTCGGCGACAAAGTTCCAATAGCCCTGATTGCGCGGCTCCTCCTGACACCAGAGCAGATCGGCATTGGGGTACCTTGCCAATTCATCGCCCAGAAGCTTGCCCGGAAAAGGATAGATCTCCTCCAGCCGAATAATCGCAATATCCTTGATTTCCCGCTTATCGCGCCCTGCGACCAGATCGTAATAGACCTTACCGCTGCACAGAATTACCCGCCTGATGGTCTTGTCGGGACCCAGCGATTCTGTTTCTGGGATGATTCTTTTGAACCTTGTACCATCGGCAAATTCCTTGAGATCAGAAGCCACCTGCTTTGCCCGCAACAGGGATTTAGGCGACATGACGATCAAGGGCTTGCGGAAACTCCGCTTAACCTGACGGCGGAGAACATGGAAATAATTGGCCGCCGTGGTGCAGTTGACCACCTGCATATTTTCTTCAGCACAGAGTTGCAAAAACCGCTCGGGCCGGGCCGAGGAATGTTCTGGCCCCTGACCCTCCATCCCATGGGGCAGCAACATGACCAGCCCCGACATTCTCAGCCATTTGGATTCGCCCGAAGCAATAAACTGATCGATAATCACCTGGGCGCCATTGGCAAAATCGCCAAACTGCGCCTCCCACAGAACCAGCGCATGGGGCTCGGCGAGGGAGAATCCATATTCAAACCCCAGTACCGAGGCCTCGGCCAGGGGCGAATCGATAATCTCGAAGCTCGCCTGTCCATCGCTAACATGGTGCAGCGGTGTGTACCGCGCCTCGGTTTCTTGATCGATTATCACGGCGTGGCGATGGCTGAAGGTGCCGCGCGACACATCCTGCCCGGACATCCGCACTGGAACACCCTCAGCCAGCAGGGAGCCAAAGGCCAGGGCCTCGGCGGTTGCCCAGTCGATGCCGCTACCCGACTCAATCGCGGTCTTTTTGGTCTCGAGCAGGCGGATGATTTTTTTATTGGCTTCAAACCCCTCAGGCAAAACCGTCAATTTGCTGCCAATCTGTTTAAGCCTGGCCACCGAGACGGCGGTCTCGCCGCGATCCGAACCCTTTAAGGAACTATCCATGCCGCTCCAGGCCCCCTCGAGCCAATCGGCCTTATCGGGTTTATAGCTGGTCGCAGCGACATATTCCTGTTCGTAATATTCCAAACAGGATTTGACCATAGCCTCGAGTTCAACCTCGGTCATTAATTTCTGCTCGAGCAGAGTCTGGCCATAGATCTCCCGCGTTGTCTGTTTTTTGGCAATCGCCTTGTACATCAAGGGCTGGGTAAAGGCCGGTTCATCGGCTTCATTATGGCCATGGCGGCGATAACAGAACATGTCGATCACTACATCGCGGTGGAACCTCATGCGGAATTCCGTCGCAATCCGCGAGACATGAACCACCGCTTCGGGATCATCGCCATTGACATGGAATATCGGCGACTGCACCGACTTAGACAGGTCACTGGGATAGGGGGTAAAGCGCGAAAAGGCCGGAGCGGTCGTAAAACCAATCTGATTATTGACGATAAAATGAATCGTCCCACCAGTGCGATAGCCGCGCAAATCAGCCAGGGCGATGGTCTCCGCCACCAAACCCTGGCCGGCAAAGGCCGCGTCGCCGTGTAGTAACAGGGGCATGACCTGAATCCGATCACTATCCTTGCGCTGCATCTGTTTGGCCCGCACCTTGCCCACCACCACCGGATCAACCGCCTCAAGGTGCGATGGATTGGCGGTCAAGGAGAGATGCACCGTCGCCCCGTCAAATTCACGGTCGGTCGAGGTACCCAGATGATATTTAACATCGCCCGTACCTTGGGCATCCTCGGGGTTGACCGAATTGCCCTGAAATTCACTGACTATGGCCTGGAAGGGAAAATGCAGAACATTAAAGATAACATTCAACCTGCCGCGGTGGGGCATTCCGATCACCACCTCCTCCACCCCCAACTGACTGCCGCGTTTCAGAATCTGCTCGAGCGCCGGGATTAAGGATTCACCGCCTTCAAGCCCGAATCGCTTGGCACCCGTATATTTGCGGTCAAAAAACCGCTCGAAGGATTCGGCATCAACCAGTCGCTCATAGATTGATTTTTTGCCCCTTTCGGTAAAGCTGGTGTGATTCTCGGACCCTTCGATTCGCTCCTGTAACCAGGTCTTTTGCGCTGGGTCTTGAATATGCATAAATTCAATACCAATGGTGCCGCAATAGGTGGTCTGCAAGCGATCCATAATCTGCCGCAGGGTTGCGGTTTGGAATCCCATGGTATTGACCAGGCGAATCGGGCGATCCCAGTCTTCCGGTTTAAAACCATAGTTGGCCGGGTCGAGTTCCGCATGGGGTTCCTGCTTGACCAGGCCGAGCGGATCGAGATTGGCCGCCAAATGACCGCGCACGCGATAGGCGCGGATAATGGCAATGGCCCGCACCGAATCGGCGACCGAACTGGCGATCCGTTTTTCCGTCTCCGCTGCATCGGCCTTATTTTCTTCGACCATTGCCGCCCTATCAGCCAGACCAGACGAGGCCCCTGTCCGATTAGGTTCTAAATCAGCGAAGAGACTCTGCCAATCTGTCGCCACGGCATGGGGATTGCCAAGCCACTGGTCATAGAGACTGGCAATATAGGCTTCGTTACCACTGGCCAGTGCTGTGAATAGGGCCTGAGAGGTCTGACCGCCAGCCCCCTTTTGCTCATTGGGTACCGTAAAACTTCGCGCCGAAGCATCATCCGGGCTCATCTGTCTGTCCTTTATTTTTTACCAGTGGTGGATAAAATTCTATAGCATTGTTACAGAAAACAGGAACAAAATATAAACAAAAAACTGCACTCTTGCTCTTGTCTCCCCCTAGCAGGGGGAGATAGGCGCGCTTAGATTTTACCGCGCCTGCGGGGTAAAATCTTTAGCAAGCCTTGTGGGGGTAGAAGGCACGACCTATTCGATTGCGCGGTCTACCCCCACCAAGAATCTCTAAGGTTCGACTTCGTCTCACCAAGAGATTCTATTCCCGCGCTCCGCTTCGCGGCCGCTGGACAGGCTCTCCCCCTGCTAGGGGGAGGCAACATAAATCAACCAAAAAATTAATGTAACCTTATCTATTGTTCTAAAAAACTCAATTCATCCGTCCATCATAATCTATCGACAGATATTTTACTCCAATTTATTGCAAATTTGTATCCTTTTTAAATTGTGCTGCACTGCACTCAGCCTAGGCCCTGACAAGGGTGCCAGCCCCCCCACTGGTAAAGAGTTCAATCAGCAAGGCATGGGGGACCCGACCATCCAAAATCACCGCCCCCTTGACCCCCTGTTCAACGGCAAAGAGGCAGTTCTCGATCTTGGGAATCATCCCGCCATGAATAATGCCATTGGCAATCAGACCGCGGGCCTCAGCTGCGGTCAGGCTGGTAATCAGTTGTTTATTCTGGTCGAGCACCCCCGCAACATCGGTCAGCATCAGCAACCTTTCGGCCTTGATGGCCGCGGCAATGGCTCCGGCCGAAGTATCGGCATTGATATTATAGGTCTTGCCATCGGGGCCACTGCCCGTCGGGGCAATGACCGGAATAATCGCCGATTTCTCGAGGGCAAAAATAATCTCGGGGTTGACCGATTCGGGTTCTCCGACAAAACCCAAATCGAGCAGTTTCTCGATATTGGAATCGGGGTCAATCTTGGTGCGAGTCAAGGGGCGGGCGGTGATCAAATTCGCGTCGCGCCCCGATATGCCAACCGCCCTTCCCCCGGCATCATTGATCCAGCCGACGATCTGTTTATTGATGCTGCCAGCCAAGACCATCTCGACAATCTCGACCGTTGCCTGGTCGGTGACCCTCAGGCCATCGATAAATTCCGACTTGATGCGCAGCCGCTCCAGCATCGCCCCAATCTGCGGCCCGCCGCCATGAACCACGACCGGGTTCAAGCCAATCTGCTTCAGCAAAACAATATCGAGGGCAAATTGCCGCGCCAATTCAGGGTCACCCATGGCATGGCCGCCATATTTAACCACGACGGTCTTACCCGAAAACTGCCGCAAGAACGGCAGCGTATCGATAAGAATTTTTACCTTTTCTGACCAGTCCATCACAGCCCCTTCGCGGCAGGTTTAAATTACCAAATCCATAGCATAGATTGGGGCAGTGACACAGAGGCATAATCATCAACCACAGTCTATGACTATGCACCATACCACTCCTGTCGAAAATACTTCGCCAATTGCAATGGTTGAACTATGATGGTCGGAGTAAACCAGTGGCACAATTCAATCAAGGCGGAGATTACCATGGCGGGCAAACCAAGTGCAGGCGGCAAGACCATTGAATCCAAAGCGGATTTAATCGCCTGGTTTGAATCGGGCAATAAGCCAAAAACCGACTGGCGCATCGGCACCGAACACGAGAAGTTCGTCTTCGACCGCGAGACCCTCCGCCCATTGCCCTATGAGGGTGCGCAAAGCATCAACAGCCTGTTGCAGGGCATGACAAGATTTGGCTGGCAACCGATTCTCGAGGGCAAGAATATCATCGCGCTCAGCCACGCGAATGGCGGGGCCATCAGTTTGGAGCCGGGCGGGCAGTTTGAATTGTCAGGAGCGGCCGTCGCCAATCTCCACCAGACCTGCGCCGAGGTCACCCAACATCTGGTCGAGGTCAAACAGATCTGCGACCAGATCAATGCGGGGGTGATCGGCATGGGTTTTAACCCCAAATGGCGGCGCGAAGACATTCCCTGGATGCCCAAGGGTCGCTACAAAATCATGCGCGACTATATGCCCAAGGTTGGCAAGCTCGGGCTCGATATGATGCTGCGCACCTGCACCGTACAGGTCAATCTCGATTATGAATCCGAAGCCGATATGGTCAAGAAGTTCCGCACCAGCCTGGCCCTGCAACCGATTGCCACCGCTTTATTTGCCGCCTCCCCCTTTACCGAGGGGCGGCCCAATGGTTTCCAATCCTACCGCAGCCATATTTGGACTGATACGGATCATGACCGCTGTGGTGTTTTACCCTTTGTCTTCGAGGAGGGTTTTTGTTTCGAAAGCTATGTCGATTATCTGCTCGATGTCCCCATGTATTTTGTCTATCGCGACGGGGCCTATATTGATGCATCAGGGCAGAGTTTCCACGATTTTATGGCCGGTCGCTTGCCAGCCTTGATGGGCGAGAAGCCAGCGATTGGCGATTTTATCGACCATGTCTCGACCGTCTTCCCGGAGGTGCGGTTAAAGAAATACCTCGAGATGCGCGGGGCCGATGCCGGGCCAGCGCGGGGTCTGGTCGCCCTGCCCGCATTATGGGTGGGTTTGCTCTACGACGATCTCGCCCTCGATGCCGCTTGGGACGAGGTCAAGGACTGGACGATTAGCGATCACGAAACCCTGCGCCGTGAAGTACCGAGATTGGGGCTGGCCGCCCGCCACCGCGGGGAGACAGTGCGCGACATCAGCCTGCGAATCCTCGCCATTGCCCGCGAAGGCTTGCGCCACCGCGCGGTCGCGGGATTATCCAACGGCGGGAAAGAAGTGGACGAGAGCGTTTATCTCGACCGGCTCTTTGCCATTGCCGCCAGCGGCCGCACCCTGGCCACCGAAATGCTGGAGGACTATGGAACACACTGGAACGGGGATGTGAGTCGGGTTTTTGCAGAACGGGGGTATTAAGTATATCTGACAGATTGAGTTCAATTTTAATGAAATAGTTGCTTAGTAAACTAAATTTCATCTCTTATTGATACAACACCATTCAGATCCGTTCTAGTATTTAAATTTGTTTTTAACAAATAGTTCATTTCATGTTTCCAGCTTTCAAGATAATCTATGTACTTGATATCTTTATGTTTCAGTAAATCGCATTTTGGAAGATATGGAATTAACAAGAAATTTTTACGAGCTTTAAAATATGATTCAAAGTATAGTTTAAGCTCATTTTTGCTGCATGATTTTGAAAAATACTTATTTTGATGTAATGGATTGGTATTTCTAAATGGTGCTTTTAACCAAAAAAATGGATAGCCCCGTTCATCAAAAACACCTTTTAAGTTTACTTCTCCATCATAAAATGTTTCGTGGGCAAACTTGTAATTTGTTTTTTCCTCATTAAATTTAATGTATTTTTCTAGAATTGTAAAATTCGGGTTTTCATTCCCAACATCAAATACAGTTGATAAGATATAGGCAACCTCGACATTAATAGGAATCTTGATGTTGTTTGCTAAGGTTGAAATCCGAAACCCAATATCTACGGAGGGTCCAATGTAATCAATTCTATTATCATCGGTATTATCAATCCTATATAATCCAATAAGATTGTTTAAAGTAGACAAAGAACGACTATGATGTCTGATTTGTGACTCGGGATTAATGAATGCTGTTTCAGTATTCACAAGCGGAAATCCTGCTAACCAAATAGTTGCCTTAACATCATTCTCTCTAACATCCTGTGACTCAATTCCAAAATTTTCCCGGTATTTTGCAATAGAAGTGAGGAAAAATATAAGGCAATATACAAAATGGTAAGAGTCAATGATTTCAACGGAATAAATAATCTCGTCACCTTTCCTTTTCCAAATTTGGGGAAAAAAGACTTTGGGATTTTCGATTTTGGGTTGACCATGAATATTGCGAAATAAAGAATATTCACTTTGAATTAGTCGATTTAAATCATCGAATTCATAAAAAAATTCAAAAATGGCCTTGTGCCACCCTGGAAATAAATCAATTTTACTTTTGACTTCATCCATGTTTTTTAGAGGCAATATACCTGTCTCATTCTTTAATGCAGTCGATCCTTCAAGATCAACGCTCATAAAGAGGCGGAGTTTTGGTCTCAGAATATCATCGATTCTTTCTTGATTAATATCATCAATCATGATTTGAGGCATAACTTTCCGTCTTTGATTTCATATGTTGGAAAATAATCATCTCCGAGAGATTTACCAAAATACATCACAGTTCTAGGCACAACTTTGAAGTAGTCACCCAGTAGAACTTCATCACCGTAGAATTCTTTATACTTGTTTTTAAATAATTCTTTATCAATAAGAAAGGCTAAAGCAAAATAATTGGCTTCACTTTCTTCTGGTTCATCTGCCCCTCCAACAGATCGGGCTGCCAAAAGTGTTTGAGGCTTATTTGCATAATTTTCTTCATTCGGAAGTTTATAATGCAAAAAATAGTGTCCAAGCTCATGGGCAATATCAAATCGCCGATTGGCGCTTTCTGAACGAGATAATGTATAGATCGTAAACTTGCCATCCTTTTCAACCACGATGCAACTTTGACGAAGAGTATAACCTTTAAAAGGTAAAGGTGAATCCTCAATCAACCTTCCCCCATTTGATTCAATAATATCCCGCAAACTTTTTTCAGGTTTGTAACCCAAACGATTCTTGCTGATTTCAGCAGCAATTTTTATGATTTCATTAACTGATTTTCCACATGCCACGGGCTTTTCATATTCATCAACTTTTTTTGATCCGTGCAATACAGTTTCAAAATTTTGTTTCTGCGAATATGTGTTTTGCGTTTCCATGCTCAATTCTGCAGTTGCAGCCTCTGTTAAGTTTCGATATGGTGCGTAGCTATAACAGGTAAATCACTAAATGTAAGAAAAAAATTTCTGAAAGAATCTAAAAAATAAGACAATTTTAGTTAATGGTCAAGTAAATTACTGCATATTTCTCTATATTTTGTTAAATTTCTTTGCAATCCACAATCTGTTGTATGCATATTTTGTGCCGTAAACTGAAAGCTGCTCAATGATAAAAAATTCTGTTTCAGAAATATTTTGCTTTCGGGGGCAACAAAGCCTCCGTCCCACGCGGCAGCGGTTGGCCTTGGCGCGGCTGTTGTTTCTTGCCGCCGACACTGGCGCGCAGCACCATCGCCATGTTACGGCGGAGCAGCTCCATTCGGAAGTTCTGGCTTCGGGGGTGGAGGTTTCCTTGGCCACGGTCTATAATTGCCTTAAGCAATTTACTGCGGCGGGATTGCTGAGGGAATCGATGGTGGTGGCGGGCAAGACCTATTACGATACCAACACCACCGATCATCACCATTTTTACCTGCCTGAATCGGATCAGCTGGTCGATATTGACCCGACCAAGATTGCTCTGGTCAGCCTGCCTGAACTTCCCCCTGGTGCCGAGATTGAACGGGTCGAGGTCGTCATCAGGCTGAAAAATAAATCACCAAAAATTTAGTTTAGAATCGTTCTAAATTGCTTGACGCGGAAGGCGACTCATTCTATTCATCTAGCCGTTGGAATTAATTCCTCACAATTCAAGCAACAACTTATCTAGGTAAAAAAATGACAAAGCTTAAAGGGTCAAAGACCGAACAGAATCTCAAGGACGCATTTTCGGGCGAAAGCCAGGCCAACCGCCGTTATCTTTACTTCGCTCAGAAGGCCGATATCGAGGGCTATAATGATGTCGCGGCGGTTTTCCGCTCGACCGCCGAAGGCGAAACCGGCCATGCTCATGGGCATTTGGAATTCCTCGAGGCCGTTGGTGATCCCGCTACGGGCGAACCCATTGGCCCGACCGATCTGAACCTCAAGGCGGCCATTGCGGGTGAGACTCACGAATATACCGACATGTATCCCGGCATGGCCAAGACCGCTCGCAGCGAAGGGTTCGAAGAAATTGCCGACTGGTTCGAGACATTGGCCAAGGCTGAAAAATCCCACGCCGGTCGTTTCCAAAAGGCCCTGACCAGCCTGGCCGCTTAACGAGAAGGCGAGTTAATGTAAGTCACCGTGATAGTTTGTACCTTTGCAAATTATCACGGTGAAGATTTTCAAATTTGATTTAGCGGCAGGTAATTCATTCATAAATTTTATCTTTTTGGTTTGAATTATGTCAATCTATCGTACAAAAAAGTGGCGTGACTACAGAAAGCAAATGCTTGAACTTAAAGGGGAAATTTGTGAAATTTGTGGTTTAGATAGCGCAACCGATGAGAAAACTTTACAGATTCATCATATTGAGTATTTTAAGGGTAGGAAACCATGGGAATATTCTCACGATGAAGTATCAGTACTTTGTATGGGCTGTCATTCCAAAATTCATGGAAATATTCCCAACCATGTATGGAGTTATGTAGGGGAGTACGACAGGGGAGATTTGGTTGGTTCTTGCCAAGCGTGTGGACGAGACATTCGTTATGAACATTATGTTGACCATAATTTCTTTGGCGAAATGATTTTGGGAAAGTTTTGTGCCGAGCGAATTCTTGAAAACAAGACTGCAATGCAAATTGCCGAATATTGGTATCTAAACAAATCAAATCCAAAGCTTCAATCCTTTGTCAACTCAACGAAATGGAAAAACATTGCCAATCGAACTCTTATATTTAGTTTTAAATTCTATATGAGTTTAGACTTCAAGGTTGATATTGTTCTAATTTCACATAAAGATGATTTATATACTGTAAGTATAAATTATAACGAAATTGCTTTTGATTTTCCTTATATCTCGATTCATTCGTTTGATTTACTCACAGCAAAGAAAATCGCATTTATGTTAAGAACATTTATGCAAGGGTTACCAAAAAAAGAGGGGGGTTGGATATTAAAGAATGACGAACAAGGGATAAGGTATGTTCTCGAACGAAACTTAACTAAATTCATGATAGCTAAGTCTAAACAGAATGTCGGATATTGGATGGCAAAATTTGAAACTAAAGATAAAGAAACATTTAAATTAAATTCAAAGGTTAATAATGCCTGTGAAGCATTGTTATATCTATTTGATTGTTATTTCGAGAATTTTGGTCATAAACAAATTAACTCTATTGTTGAGGATGATGAATGCGCGAAGGAAGTTTAGAGGCCCCAGTTCGCCACCCACTGGATTGGCAATCGGCTGAGTTTTATGACGAGGCGGCCCTCGATGCTGAACTTCGGCGGGTCTTTGACATCTGTCATGGTTGTCGCCGTTGTTTTAACCTATGCGATAGTTTTCCGCGGCTTTTTGATCTTGTCGATAATGCCCCGAGCGAGGAACTGGATACGGTCGAGTCCAAGGATTTCGCCCCGGTGGTGGAGGCCTGCACCCTGTGCGATCTCTGTTTTATGACCAAATGCCCCTATGTGCCGCCGCATGAATTTAACCTCGATTTTCCCCATCTGATGCTGCGTTATCGGGCTAAGGAATTCAAAGACGGCAAGACCAAAACCATCCCGCAACAGCTGGCCAAGACCGACCGTAATGGCAAGCTGGGTGGCGCGGTCAGTCCCATTGCCAACTGGGCGGTCAAGACCGAAAACCGATTGACTCGCCCGGTGTTGGAGAAGGTGGTGGGGATCGATGCGCGGGCGGTCCTACCTAAATTCGCTGGCAAGAGTTTTGCCACCCGCGCGGCCGGGGAGGTTCTTACCGTCAACCGCGATGCTCCCAGCTTTGGTCGCAAGGCAGTTCTCTATGCCACCTGTTTTGTAAACTATCACAACCCGGGCATTGGCGAGGCAGCGCGGCGAGTTCTCGCCTTTAATGGCGTCGAGACCCTGGTGGTCTATCCTGAATGTTGCGGGATGCCGCAGTTGGAACAGGGCAATATCGACAAGGTGGCCGACAAGGCGAGGGCGGTTGCCAACCACCTCGCGCCCTATATTAAGGATGGGTGGGAAATCATTGCTCTGGTGCCCTCGTGTAGTCTGATGCTCAAGTTTGAATGGCCGCTGATTTTGCCCGATGATCAGGCTGTCATTAATCTCGCGCGGGCCAGTTGGGATATTTCGGAATATATTATCGAGATGAATAAAAAAACCGGTCTGGTCAAGGGGCTGGGGCCGGTCGAGGGTGGCGTCAGTCTCCATATTGCTTGCCATGCGCGGGCGCAAAATATCGGGCAGAAGGCGGCGGAATTGCTGCGCTTGATTCCCAATATTGATCTTGCGGTGACCGAACGATGTTCCGGTCATGGTGGATCCTGGGGCGTGATGAAGGATAATTTTGAACTGGCGGTCAAGATGGGCAGGCCGGTGGCTCGGGCGGCGCGGGATTCAGGCAAGGCGCAGATTGCTTCGGAATGTCCGCTGGCGGCGGAACATATTGTCCAGGGGATGGAGTTGCTGGATGAAGCGGCGGGCGAGTCTTTACCCCATCGCGAACCGCGCCATCCGATCGAGATTTTTGCCTCTGCCTATGGTTTGTAAATGCTTTTTTGTCTCAGGAGTTTGTAATGCCCAGTCCAAAACAGATCACCGCTGCCGATATTATGCCGCTTAGCGAATATGTTAAAATTCGGGATGCGAAGCGCAAGGAGATTGTGGCGATGAAACAGAATCGCCGCCTCGAGGTTGGCCCCCATGTTAGTTTTTATTTCGAGAATTGGCAGACCATGTGGTTGCAGATTCAGGAAATGCTCTATATCGAAAAGGGCGGGCATGATCAGCTGGTCGATGAGTTGGAGGCTTACAATCCGCTCATTCCTCAGGGGCGGGAACTGGTGGCGACGGTCATGTTCGAGATTGACGATCCGCAGGTGCGGAAGAAAACTCTCGGCCAGTTGGGCGGGGTGGAGGAGACGATTTTTCTGGCCATTGGTAATCACAAGATCATGGCGAAACCTGAAACCGATATTGACCGCACGACGGCCGAGGGCAAGACATCATCGGTGCATTTTGTTCATTTTGGTTTGACGGCTGAACAGGTTGCGGCCTTTAAAACCGAGGCCTCGGTGGTCTTGGGTTTTGACCATCCGCTCTATGGTCATAGTACAAGGCTGCCGACGGCGGTGCGGGATGCATTGGCAAGGGATTTTTATTAGGCGCAAAAAATTAACAAAAAAAGAAAATGAAAAGCGGTTTGGCTGCAAGCCAATGAGCGCAGCGAATGTGTGGGAGTCACAGACCGATTTACAAATTGAAGCGTCGCAGACAAATAAGAATACCGCGCAATTTGTTGTTATTATTATGTTTTTAGCGCGTTCGATTACTCCAATGAATTATTTATCCTTGCGAGCTTGCGAACAGAGTGAGCAAAAAGGCGAGTAAGGGTAAATAATTCATAAGAACGCGCTGTTATTTGATTCCAAAGCTAACGCCATCGGTTCGGGCTCGGCTTGTCTGACCCAAACTGCCCCGCGAAGACCATTTTCTATTGGCGATTTTTCGGAGGGGCAGCTTTGGAATGTCAGACTGCGCCGACCGCTCACCGCCCGTCAGCGAATGCTGACATTCGTCAGCGGCCGGGCTGGCTTCGCCTAAGGGGGAGCTTCGCTTCCCCCTTAACCCCCTTGAGCAAGGCTTCGCCTTGCAACCAATTTTTCTGTTGTATAGTCTGATAATATCACCTATTCCAAAGATAGATTGGCTGCCTTTTTTAACAGGACCTTGATGATGACAGACTGTATTAAACTATTGATCCCCCGCATTGCCTTAATTTCTGCCTGTCTATTTTTAAACCATTCTCTAGCCACGGCTAGCGAATTGTTCGATGCGGTGGTCAATGGCACGGATGCACAGGTCAGGACTCTGGTTCAACAGGGTGCTGATGTCAACGAACTTGATGTACAAAGAAGTCCTTTGGCAGCTGCTGCCGTAACTGGTCAGATCGAAAAGGTTAAAATTTTACTCTCAGCCCAGGTCGATGTTAATCAGACTCTCTTTAAGGGCTATACAGCCTTAATTTCTTCATGTGGTGCTGGCCAGGTGGAAAGTGTTAAGTTATTAATTAAATCTAAGGCTGATCTGAATCAACAAAGTGACGATGGAAGGAGTTGTTTGATCTTTGCTGCCTTTACCGGAAAAGATGAAGTGGTTCAAATTCTCATCGATGCCAAGGCTAATCTAAATTTAAAAAATGATAAGGGCTGGACAGCACTTATGGTCGCGATCCACAAAAGCGAAACAAAAATTGCAAAAAAACTGATCGATGCGAAATCAAAAATTAATCAACCCGATAATGAAGGAATGACGGCGATTCATTGGGCTGTTATCCATGAGAATAATGAAATTGTAAAATATCTTATTGCGGCAAAGGCGGATGTAAATCTTGCGACCATACAGAATGACACGCCCTTGATGTCATCGATGAATAATTTTTTTCCCGATAATGCCCAGAGCTTGATTGCAGCCAATGCAAGGGTGAATGAGGTAAATCAAGAGGGTGAAACCGCACTTATTCTAGCGGCGAGTGCCGGTCGAATCGAACCAGTTAAACTTTTGCTTTCGGCTAAGGCCAATGTAAATGCCATAGCAAAATCGGGAGCGAGTGGCGGAAAATCAGCCTACCAGGTAGCAAAAGAAAAGGGCTTTGTCGAAATTGCCGAGTTGATTAAGGCCGCTGGCGGAAACTAGCCCCATTCAACCAATACCACCCCTAATCCGACTGTTTCATAAAGTGGGTGAAGGTCGAGACCTCGTCGTGCAGAGTGCCCGCATTGTCGGCAAGGTTTGTTGCTGTACCCATCACCTGGCCCAGTACCTCGCTGGATAGATTGACCGAATCGATGATGGCATCCAGCTGGTTCCCCACCTCCTCGGTTCCCAGACTTGCTTGCCGTAGATTCTCGGCGACCGAGGCACTGGCCCCGCGCTGTTCGTGAATCGAGACACCAATCTGCCGCGTAATCTCCCCCATATTATCGATGGTCTGGCCGATGGTTTGAATGTCGGTCACAATCTGCTGAG
>JASGCE010000048.1 GCA_030054295.1 Minisyncoccota bacterium | reverse complement strand
GGTTTTCTATCCTCCCCTTCCTAAAGCAGGAAGGGGAGGTATAATGATCCCGTTACTCATAAAAATGCTCTACGCCATCCAATTGCCGCCATCGACTCCAAAGGTCTGGGCGAGAATATAGTTGCTTTCGCTGCTGGCCAAGAATATCGCCATACCGGCCATATCCTTGGGATCGCCAAAGCGACCAATCGGCACCTGATGAGCAACCTGTTCTTTCTTCTGCCCAATCGCTAGCCCCTCGTACTTACCGAACTGAGCATCAACCGTATCCCACATGGGGGTATTGACGACTCCCGGGGCAATGGCATTGACATTGATATTATATTTGATGAGGTCAAGTGCGGCAGACTGGGTCAAGCTGATCACCGCCGCCTTGGAAGCACAATAGACTCCGGCCAGGCCTTCACCCCTTCGGCCAGCCTGACTGGCCATATTGATAATCTTGCCGGGATTATCGAGCTTACGGTGTTCAGAAATCATAAACTTAGCCACCGCCTGCATGGTAAAGAGGGTGCCAGCGACATTGATCGCAAACTGCGTGTCAAAACTCTTGCGGGTGATCTCGACAATCGGCAGAAGTTCAATCACCCCGGCATTGTTGATCAAGATATCAATGGTGCCGAGTTCCTTCCAGGCCTTGGCGACCGTATCCTCGATCTCGCTCTGTTGCCGCAGATCCATCTGATAGCCTAGGCTCCTATGGCCGAGTTTTAAGACGGCACGGTCCGCCTCCTCCACCGTCAGGCCAGTGACACAGACGCGGGCCCCTTCCGAGATCATAGCCTCGGCAAAACCAAAGCCAATGCCCTGAGTTCCGCCGGTAATCAAAACCGTTTTATTCTGTAATCTGCCCGTCATAGTCTTTTCCTTTTTTTGTTGTTAATTGTTGTGACCACACCTTCATGAACCGAAGTGATGGGGCGAATGATCGGACTGCCAATTGTCAGACCCTCGGCGTTAAAACGATAGAACTGTTCGGGGTTCAGTTCGATCATGATCCTATCGCCATAACGAATGGGGCTATCGCCCTCCAACCTCATGGTCATCTTGCCGAGGGAACTGTCGCTGATATGGGCAAAACTATCAGCCCCGAGTCGCTCAATCACCCCAACCTCGACACTGAATTTAGGGTGATCGATGGCCGCAGGGCCGGAACTCAAGGCAATCGATTCGGGTCTGATGCCTATGGTCTTTACGCCATAGGATTTGGCAAATTCCCCGCCGATAAAATTCATCCGCGGCAATCCCAAAAATCCGGCGACAAATTGATTGACCGGATGGGTAAAGAGCTCCATAGGCGATCCCGTCTGTTCGATTCGCCCCTGGTTGAGAATGACAATCCGATCGGCCATGGTCATGGCCTCCACCTGGTCATGGGTGACAAAAATCATGGTCGCGTTAAATTTATGGTGGAGTTCCATAATCTCGAGTCTCATGGTCGCCCGCAGGGCGGCGTCGAGGTTCGACAAGGGCTCGTCAAATAAAAATGCCCGTGGTTCCCGAATAATCGCGCGGCCGATAGCGACCCTCTGCCTCTGCCCACCTGACAGTGCCGAGGGGCGACGGTCAAGATAGGGGCTGAGATTCAAGGTCTCGGCGATCTTAATCACCCGCGCTTCGCGCTCGGCTCGGGCAACCCCGGCCATCTTCAGGGGGAAACCAATATTCTGCCCAACCGTCAAATGGGGATAGAGGGCATAGGATTGGAAAACCATCGCCATCTCCCGCTTGGCCGAGGGCAGTTTGATCACATCCTTGCCACCCAGCAGAATCTGCCCGCTGGAGGCTGTCTCGAGGCCAGCGATGATCCGCAACAATGTGGTTTTGCCACTCCCCGATGGCCCGACAAAAACCACAAATTCACCCGTCTCGATTTTTAAATCCAGTGGGGGAATCACCTCTAGGGTGCCGAATTTTTTGGATACCTGCACAAGTTCTATGGTTGTCATTTGACGGCTCCAAAGGTGAGACCCCGTACCAGTTGTTTTTGCGAAAACCAGCCAATGATCAGGATCGGGGCAATGGCCAGGGTCGAGGCGGCCGAGAGTTTGGCGTAAAAAAGCTCCTCCGGGCTCGAATAGCTGGCGATAAAGGCCGACAGGGGGGCGGCATCGGCGGCGGTCAGGTTCAATGTCCAAAAGGCTTCATTCCAGACCAGAATGAGATTGAGCAACCCAGTCGAGAAGAGCCCCGGCAGGGCCATCGGGGCGAGAATAAGGGTTACCTCTGACCAGAGACCAGCCCCATCCATCCGCGAGGCCTCCAATATCGCCAGCGGAATCTCCTTAAAATAGGAATAGAGCATCCAGACCATAATCGGCAGGTTTATCAAGACCATAATGATAATTAAACCCATCTTGGAATCGAGCAGATTAAGGTCCCTAAAAATCAAAAATATCGGAATCAAGGCCCCCACCGCCGGCATCATCTTGGTCGAGAGCATCCAGGACAGAATATCCTTGGTATTGCGCCGCGGAAAAAAGGCCATGGCCCAGGCCGCCATCACCGCGATCACCAGGCCAATCGCAGTCGAGCCAAAGGAGATCACGACCGAATTCCAAAAATGATGGAAATAATCCGAGCGGGCCTGAACCTCGATATAATTCTCCAGAGTCCAGCTAAAGTTAAGGATATGAAGGTTGGGGGCTACCGCCTCCTCCTCCGTCTTAAAACTGGTCAAGACCGTCCACAGAATCGGGACAAAGATCAGCAACCCCAGCCCCCAGGCCGCGACCGTAACCAAGCCCTTTTTAAAGTAAACCATTACGATTTTCATTTGCTATTCCAAATTCTTACCAACCATCCGCATCAAAAAGAAAGCGACAATATTGGCCAGGATCACCGCTATGATTCCGCCCGCCGAGCCACCGCCTACATCAAACTGCAAAAGCGAACGGGCATAGATCAAATAGGTCAGGTTGGTCGAGCCATGACCAGGCCCGCCATTGGTCGTAACCAGAATCTCGGCAAAAACCGACAGCAGATAGATGGTCTCGGTCAATAACACCACCACCAAGGGCCGCCACAGATGGGGCAAAACAATGTAATAGAATCGCGTCAGGGCCCCAGCCCCGTCCATGGTCGCGGCCTCCATCTGTTCCTGATCCAGCGATTGCAGCGCGGTTAGAAGAATCAGCAGGGCAAAGGGCAACCATTGCCACGAAACTATCAAGATGATCGACTGCAAGGGGTAAAGCCCCAAAAAATCAATCGGCTCGATCCCGATAAGGATCGCCAGATGGGCAAAAATCCCCGAGATCGGATTCATAAACATATTCTTAAAGATAAGGGCCGAGACCGTGGGCATGACAAAAAATGGCGCAATCGCCAATATTCGAACAAACCCCCTGCCCCAAATCGGCTGATTGAGCAGCAGGGCAAAACCCAAGCCCCCCGCTATGGTCAAGACCAGTACCGATGCCACCAGAATGACGGTATTGGCTATGGCGGTCAAAAACCCTAGGCTGGTAACAAAAAACTGATAGTTATCCAATCCAACAAAATAGGTTCGATCAGAATCGAGCAGCTGATAATGCAAGAGACTAAAATAGATCGTCATGGCCAGCGGTACGATCATCCAGACCAGCAAAAGCACAACCGCCGGAGCCAGCATCAATCGACTGGCCCAGTTTGTTTGCCGATCCAACTCCAGAGTCGGCTGGATAAGTTTGTCATGGAATTCATGGGCGGGATTATTGACGGCCATTTTTATTCCCACTGCAAGAGTCTGTTTGGTGCGATTGATAAAGCGTTTGAATTTTAACTGTCCCCGTTCGCCCTTTAGGGAGGGTCTGAAAAATTCCAAATTAATAGTGCAACCCCTCCAAGAAAACCTAACGCTCGCCTGCGGCTTCGCTAAGGTTTTCTATCCTCCCCTTCTAAAGAAGGGGAGGTAATCCAATATTCATCCCCCCTTCTTTAGAAGGGGGGAATAGTCTCACTTAGAAGTTTACTTCTTAGTGAGACTAAGGGGGGTTGCCAAACTTTCTAAATAAAATTGAGTTTTTCAGTCTTTCTTAATGGGAGGAGGCACATTTAATATGGAAAAAAGGGTTCTGGAATCGCTCCAGAACCCTCTCACCCGACTGGCTTTACTTCAAATATCCCGCCTGTTTCATTGTCTTTTCGGTCAGTTCTTGAGCATTCTTCAAAGCCTCGTCGGCACTGATCTTGCCGGCCAAGGCGGCTGCGAACTGCTCGCCAACCTCGGTGCCAATGCCCTGAAACTCAGGGATTGCCACATATTGCACCCCAACATAGGGAACCGGATTGACCGTCGGACGGCTGGGGTCGGCACGGTTAATGCTTTCCAGAGTCATCTTGGCAAAGGGTTGCTTACTATAGTTGGCATCGCGGTACAGCGAGGTCCGAGTGCCGGGAGGAGCATTGCCTACACCAAACTTAGCCTGAACCAGATTGATATAGGATTTAGAGGTTGCCCAGGCGACGAATTTCTTTGCCGCATCGGCATTCTTGGTCGAGGCCGGAATGGCCAGAGACCAGGCCCATAACCAATTGGCCCTTTTGCCAAGACCGGTATCAGGAGCCAAGGCAACGCCAGTCTTGGTCGCTACCTTCGACTGTTTAGCATCATAGATAAAGGATGCCGCGACCGTCGCATCGATCCATATGCCGCATTTGCCCGACTGGAACAGGGCAAGGGTTTCGTTAAAACCGTTGCTCGAGGCTCCCGGAGGGCCGTCGCGCTTCATGAGGTCAAGATAGGTCGTTAAGGTCGTCTTCCAACCGGCCTGATTAAACTGTGGCCGCCAATTCATATCAAACCAAGAGCCACCAAAGGAATTATTCATGGTCGATAAAAAGGCCATATTCTCGCCCCAGCCAGCCTTGCCGCGAAGGCAAATGCCATAGATGCCATTGGCCTTGTCGGTCATCTTATCCGCCGCCGTGCCGATAAAGGCCCAGGTTGGAGCGTCTGGCATATTTAGCCCAGCCTTCTTCATCAAATCGGTGCGGTAAAAGACCATCGATGATTCACCATAGAATGGTGCGGCATAGAGCTTGCCATCCACCGTCAAACCACTGCGGATTGGCGGAATCAAATCATCGACATCATAGTCGGCAGGAAAATCATTCAGCGACAGAAGCCAAGACTTCTTGCCCCAGATTGGCACTTCATAGGAACCAATGGTGATAATGTCAAATTGACCTGCCTTTGTCGCAATATCGGTGGTCACGCGCTGACGAAGCAGATTTTCTTCAAGAGTCACCCAACTGACTTTAATATCAGGATTGGCAGCTTCAAAAACCGAAGTCAGTTTTTGCATCTGAATCATTTGACCATTATTGACCGTAGCAATGGTCAATTTAGTCTCGGCCTGTGCTGTTGCCGAGGCTGTCGCGGTTGCGAACACCGCCAGAGCAACCGAAGCGAGAAGGTTTCTCATTATGCCCTCCTTCATTATTATTGGTTAAAGCATGAACTCGTTATCAAACGCCATAGGAGTGGCGGCAAGGTGGTTGATTATTAGTGTTTGCCTCCCTTGCCACCTGTATAAATATATTCATAGTTAGGTAATGCTGCCTATGCGTCGGATTGTCTCACTTGACAGGAATTTTGGTTAAATTAGTTTAACCCTATGATTTCTGACAGAAAAAAATATCCTTCGACCGGTTGGCCTTGATCGAACCTTGGGGTGATGGTTCTGCTGATTTTGATTTTGAATCCCGCTGATTCCAAGGCCTTATTGACATATTCCGCTCGGTGGCGAAATCTTTTGGATGGGGCGAGGCTATAGTCTCTGGGATCGGAGTCTGGCTGCGCCTCGAGGGTAAAGGCGAATAGCCCGCCCGATCTCATCACCGGTCGCAGGGCCTTAAAGATCGGTTTGAGTTCACCGCAATAGACCAAGACATCGGCGGCAATGACCAGATCATAGGGATGGTGTTTTTGGCCATCGGCCTCGGCGGAGAGGAACTGTGTAATCTCGGCCACCTCCAGTCGCTGGTAGCAACCTCGGCGACGGGCCTGTTCGATCATCCTGGGCGACAGGTCAATGCCGGTGCGATGGGTGGTGGTTTCTGCGAAGGCCTGCCCCACCAAGCCCGTGCCACAGCCAAGATCGAGCAATCTTTCGCGCGGCAAATGGTCGCGCAGTTCGGTAAAGATGAGCTGTGGCACCTGATAGCCTAGTCGTTCTAACGCCCCATCAAACCGCGATGCATAGTCATCAAAGAGTTGGCTGACAAATTGCGGCGGCAGGGAGTCCGGTGATTCCCCTTGCAGAATGGCCAGGGCCGCCCTGGCCCCCATCCGATCCGTGGGGTCAAGTCTTAGCGACTGGTTAAAGGCCGTCAAGGCTTCAGCGGTCTGGCCAAGGGAGTCCAGAACCTCCCCCAGGACAAAATAGAGTTTAGCATCCTTCGGGGCCTTAGCAATGGCGGCAGCGATTAAATCCGCTGCATCTTTGTTACGGTCGATTTTGCCCAGGGCCATTACCCGCACCAGTATCACTTCGGTGGGGTCAAAGGGGTGGGGGTTCTCCATCATGGCCGCCAAGATCGACTCGGCCTGTCGGGCCGATTCGGGGGTTCCGATCTTGATCAAGGCCTGGGCCAAAACAAAGGCGGCGCGCGGGTCATGGGGCGTTACCCGCAAACAGTCCATGCTGAAGTGGAGTGACTGCTCCACCGCCCCAATCGCCAAATAACAGTTGGCGAGATTCCGTGCGGCTCGGAGTTTGATCTCGCTGCCAGAAGCGGCGCGGGTATAGACCCGATAAAAATCATTTATCGCGCTGCGATGGTCACCGGCATCGGCCGCCGCCGCGGCGCGGTTGGCCATTGCGACCAGTTCTGATGTCTGGCGGCTTGGTTTATTCGCCATAGCGCAGGGAGGGCCGATCAATAATCATCCGCCCCATCAAACTGGCGGTCAGTTCAACCAGCAGTCTTGCGGTGCGCCCGCGCTCGTCGAGGAAGGGGTTCAGTTCGACAATCTCCAGCGAAGATACCAGTGCCGATTCATGGAGCATCTCCATCACGAGATGGGCCTCGCGGAAATTGGCCCCGCCGGGGACGGTTGTGCCAACCCCCGGGGCTATGGCTGGGTCGAGATAGTCAACATCGAGACTGACATGGAGCAGACCATTGGCCGCCTTGACCCGTTCTAAAAATCGCCGCAGCAGGGCGACAATGCCAAACTCGTCGATCTCCCTCATGTCATGAACCGCCATGCCGCTGGTGCGCAGGGCCAATCGCTCTTCAGGGTCTACCGAGCGAATCCCGAGCATGGCGACGCGGTCAAAGGGAATCACTGCCGGCAATTCGGGAAAGATCCCGGCAAAACTCGGACGGCCGGTAAAATAGGCTACTGGCGTGCCGTGAAGATTTCCCGTCGTGCTTGTGTCCAGCTGGTGATAGTCGGTATGGGCATCGAGCCACAGGACAAACAGGGGGCGATTCTTTTGCGCCGCCGCCCGCGCCAGCCCCGGCACGGTGCCGAGGGCAATCACATGGTCACCGCCGATAATCAATGGGAAGTTATCGGTGATGGCCAGTTCATAGGCCTGTTTTTGCAGAGTCTCGGTCCAGGCCACGGCCTCCGCCAAATGTTTGAGTCGCGGATATTTTACCGACTGCTGCGATAGTTTTGGTTCGAGTCGTGGCAGGACAATATCGCCCATATCCACCACCGGATAGTTAAGGCCGGTCAGGGCCTCGATGAGGCCAGCGGTGCGCATCGCGGCGGGCCCCATGCGGCAGCCCGCTTGACTGCCGCCGGCCTCGGCGCCAGCCCCGATGATGCCGATGGTTTGGTTGGGTTTTACTTGGTCACTCATCTGTCCAGCCCCTTGATACTGCGCGGATTATTTGCCGAGGATCGAGTTGGGGGCAAGGTCGGCAATCATTCCCTTATAGGGTTTGTGGGGTGGGAAGGCGAGGTCGCCGCGTTTGCTGGTCCCGAGTTTTAAACCAACCAATGCCTCGGCGAACTTGACCCCGGCGGTCACGCCATCGATCACGGGAACTTGAAGTTTCTCTGACAGCCAATCGACCAGATCGGCCATACCGGCGCAGCCGAGAACGATTGCGGCTGACTTGTCTTCGCTCAGGGCTCTTTCGCATTCTTGCAGGATCATTTG
Organism: Minisyncoccota bacterium; assembly: GCA_030054295.1. Classification (GTDB taxonomy): domain Bacteria; phylum Pseudomonadota; class Alphaproteobacteria; order Elsterales; family Elsteraceae; genus JASGCE01. The sequence goes on along the minus strand of JASGCE010000048.1, from coordinate 5,872 downwards.
GCGGGCATTGGACTTGGGATTCTCGAGTTCCAGGACCGGCAGGTCGATGGCTCGGACGCGGCGGCAGTGATGTTCCATGCCATAGTTTCGCAGCAGATGTTCGGCGATGATGCGGGTGCGCTCGAGGGTTGTGACTACCGAGAATCCGGTGGCTAAAAAGCTGGCGGCGTGCATGGCGGCCTCGGCAATTCCCAGGACGGGGGCGCGGGTCAGTTCCCTTGCTGCTAGCAGACCGGGGTCGCCGAAACAGGCGATGATATAGGCATCGGTATGGTCGCGTTCGCCGTCGCGGATGGCTTCGGCCAGACCGACGATGCTCATGGCCTCGTCATAGTGGCATTCGATGGAAACGGCTCCGGCTGAGGAGGTGATGCCGATTATTTCGGTACCTGGTGAGGCTACAGCCTTGGCTGCGGTGACGATGGTTGCGGTCATGGTTGCGGTGGTATTGGGATTGATGACTCTGATCTTCATTGTGCGCCCCTTAAGGATTGAAAGGGGGATTATAATTGTGGCGGGGGAATAAATCTACTGGTCAGCGGTGTTTGAATGAGTCGTACCTTAAAAATTATTTATTTTGGTTGGCTATAGTTGAAGTCTAATCCAAAACAGGAATCATCGGATGCAAGTATAAGCCTTACTGGATTTTTAAGGCGAAGCCTTAAATGGGTCTGGGCGAAGCCCAGATGGGTTCGGGCGATAGCCCGAGCGCGAAGCGCAGCCCGCCAATCGGTGAGGGTCGGCGCAGCAAAACTTGTGAAGCTGCCCCTCCCATAGTTTAACGACATGAAATGGATTATGCGGGGCAGTTCGCGTTTTGCTAGCCGAGCCCGAACCGATGGCGTTCGTTGGTTTGTTCCAGCGCGTTCTTATGAATTATTCATCTTTACTCGCCTTTTTGCTCACTTCGTTCGCGGCGAGCAAAAATAAATAATTCATGGGGAGTAAACGAACGCGCTGCTAAACATCACATAAATTTTGTCCGTGTTGGGTGGGGAAGTACCTGCGGTGCTTCAAACTGTTGAACGGTCTGTGACCCTCTCGTTGCGCTTCGCGCTTGGCTGCCGCCAAACCGCTTTTTCTTTTATTTTTTAAATATTTAGCCACTCGACCAGCGGTTGCCAGACCAGGGCCTCAGCGCGCGGCGAGACCATCATCCCAACATGACCAATATCAGGACGAATAATCCGCGCCCAAGGCAAAGAATCCCCCAAGGCCAAGGCCGATTCCGGCGGCACAATCCGATCCCGACTCGGGATAACAACCAGAGTTTTTTGCCCAACCCGCGCGGGATCAATGGCCTGACCCATAATCCGCCACTCCCCCTTTACCGTACTGTTCTGACCATACCAACCAAGCAGAGTTTCCCGCGCCACCCCCCTTACCAACGGAACCCCGTCATTGAGCCAATCCTCAAGCCGAGCAAAGGCCTCAAGATAGCCCCGATCAAGCTGCGGGTTGCGCGTAACCTCAGCCCCCAAATGACAAAATTTATTAACAACCAAAAAAGGATCAAGCCCATAAAAAAGAGTCTGCAAACTATCAACGCTTAAACCCTGCTGCCTTTGAATCAACTGTTCCAACAAAGGCAAGATTGCCTGAAGACTCGCCGTAAGCTTTGATTGGTGATCAAAATTCCACGGCGTCGCCAACAGAATCAAACGCGATACCCAATCAGGATAGAGTTGCGCCGCCGCCAAACCTAGCAAGCCCCCCATACAATAGCCCAGCAAAACAACAGGTCGCCCCTGATTGACCTCGGTCGCCTGCTTCAAGCCCGCGGTAAGATATTTCCCAATATAGTCAGTCAGATCAAAATCCCGCTCGGCATCAGATGCACTGCCCCAGTCAAGCACCAGTGGACGAAATCCCTGCTCCGCCAAGAAGCGAACAAAACTCCGCTCGGGCGAGAGATCAACTATGGTGGCGCGATTAACCAGCGATGGAATCAGCAGAATAACCCCCCGCAGGGCTGGTGACTCCAAATCGCCATAGTCAATGAGTTTGGCCGCGCCAAATTCGCCTATGACTCGCCCAGATCGCTGCGGCGGCAAGGTTTTTCTGACCGCTTGATAGGTCTTGATTCCAGTCATAAAATCGCTGAGTTTTTTCCTACCAAGACCCTGTAGGCAGGAATCAAAATCCGAATCATTGCCCGCCGGGGTTGAATTTTTTTCCACCCGCTGTAATTCATCTCGCAGTTGGCTTGCCCGCGTCATTAAGTCTGGACTCCAGGGCAGCGAGCCGCGCCTCCATAGCTGCGATGCGGGCAAGGAGCTGAGGCACCAGATGGACAGGGTCATAAGATGAAGGGGCAGGGGCCGCGGCAAAGGGATTGACTCCGCTAAGGCCAGCGGGTGCGGCGAATGAGGAGGCGAGTGCGGAGTCGAGCGGTTTGGCATCATTCAAAAACCCTTGCCATAACTTCACCAGAGTTGCGCTGGTCTGGTCGTCGGAACTCAAATGGGTCAGCTGCTCCTGCCATAGATCAAGAAACTGTTCGGCGATTTGGGCAAATTGGGGGAGAGGTTCGCCGCCCATTCTATCCTTGGCCGCCTCGTCGGCACCATCTTGATCATGAGGGCGAGAGTCTGACATTCAATTACCCGTTCCTGAGCCGAGTGGTTCGTGCTAAATAACCCACCATTGTTTGCTTGCAATTCCATGGCCTTAAATTAAAAATATATCTGTCTATTGCAAGGCAATGGTTGAAGCTTAAACCAGAACAGCTTAAAATAAAAGCGTTCTTGATTTGGCTCGTTCGATTTGACTCGCTTGTTTTAACTCTATGGCCTTAACAGAAGAGACTATTATGACGGATAAAGACCAATCCATGCCCCCCCAGCCACAGACCGAGACCCAGCCCGGCGGTACACCAACCGGAGAGGTTGTGGTGATCAAAAAATACGCCAACCGCAGGCTCTATAATACGGTCTCGTCGAGCTATGTCACGCTGGATAGTCTCAGCGACATGGTCAAGCAGAATATCGACTTTGTCGTCTATGATGCAAGAACCGGGGAGGATATTACCCGCTCGGTCTTGACCCAGATAATTGTCGAGGAGGAGAGCAAGGGGCAGAATCTTTTGCCGGTTGGATTCCTCCGCCATTTGATCTCTTACTACGGCAATTCGATGCAGTGGCTGGTGCCAAGCTATTTGGAATCGACCATGAATTCCTTCACCAATAACCAGGATCAGATGCGGAAATATTTTACCGATGCCTTTGGCGGGATATTTTCCTTCGACCCCTTGCAGCAGATGACGCGGCAAAACATGGCGATGGTCGAACAGGCGATGAAGGTTTTTTCACCCTTCCCAACCGCGACGAACAAAACCGCCGAGAGTCAAACCCAGGCCGCAGCGGAACCGGTGGCTCCAACCCCCTCCGCCAGCAGCAACGATAATCTGGTCATTGTCGAGATGCTAAAGCAGCTGGAATCCTTGCAAAAACAGGTGGCGACCCTGACCAAGAATCAAAAGAAATAGGCGATACTGTGTTCACTTGAGAATTCATAAACTCAAGGCTTATTTGGTTTAAAATTTTTCGGGGGGCGGATGCCCCCCGTCGCACTTCGTGCGACTCCCCCCGCTGGATAGCCTCGTGCTTACGCACGACGCTATGAGGGGTGATGGGAGGTTTTAACCTTTCGATAGCCCTCATCGCCCCGTCGGCGTAGGCCGACATAACTCGGAGAAGCAAGGCGATCCAGCCATCGGGGGAGTTGCGTAGCAACTCGGGGGGCATCCGCCCCCCGCTAAAATAAATTATTAGATTTTTACAGACTCAAACTATACAAGAAATCTGACCGCTTCGCGGGCTTGCTGCACCCGCTGACGCATGTCAGCATAGGCTGACGGGCTTCGGCGGTTATGCGACCCACTTCGAGGGTCGCGCCGCCGAGGCTCGCAGTGACGACTATTGGGTTGAATCTTCAAGAATTCTTAAGAAAACAGAGTAAAATTAAAATCTTCACCCCTGACAAGCAAGGGTGGTGGAGTTGCTGCTCTCCCCTACCCGCCAGCCTTGACGACTCGACAGGACATGCCGTTTCTCTCGAGGTCACGACAGGCCGCCGTCGCCAAATTCGGTGACAAGCCAATAATCCGCGCCCGATAGGGAATCTGATTGGTCTTTGGCAAGACTATCACCTTGCCGGTTTGTCGCAACCGCGGTACCAGGCGATTGGCCTCGGCCAGGGCCAGATTGGCGGCCTTGGCGGTAGTAAAGGCCCCAACCTGAATCGCCCACAGTTTCCGCCCCTTGGCCTTGCTCTTGCTCGGGGGCTCGGCCGGTTCATCGGTTATCAAGGGGCGATTCAATCGGTTAACCAGGGCCGAGGTTCCCCCCACCGAGACAACCGACTGAACCACCGGTGTTGAAGAGGCCATAGGCGCAGGTTCAGCAGCAGGGGCAGCTGCCGTAACCGCATTAGGAATCGGCTCTCCCTCCGCGTCTGTTTTTTGCGGGGTCAGTTCTGCCATCGCGGCTTCGGGCGATTGAGGCTCTCCATCCACCGCGACATCCTGTGAATCGACTTCGCTACCGAAGGTTTCAAAGGCGGCATTCATTAAACTAATGACTCGATTATCGCGGTTGGTCGAGGAGGAGCCGCCAATCACCACCACCACCACCCGCCGCCCGTTGCGCGAGGCCGAGGCGACAAGATTAAAACCAGCCGCCCGAATATAGCCCGTCTTGATGCCATCAACCCCGTCAATCTCTCCCAGCAGATGATTGTGATTGATCATGGTATTACCCTGATAGGTAAAGTTCTTGACGCCAAAATAGCCATAATATTGCGGATAGTGGCGGATTAAAGAAATCCCCAATATGGCCATGTCCCGCGCCGTAGTAACCTGATTGCTATCCGGCAAACCCGAGGCATTTTTAAAAACCGTTTTAGTCATACCCAGTTTTTTAGCCGTGGCCGTCATCCTATCGGCAAATCGAGCCTCTGATGGGGCAAGATTCTCGGCCAAAACCACCGCCGCATCATTGGCGGATTTTGTGACCACGCCCAATATAGCCTGTTCGACGGTCAGGGGGCTGTCAAGCCTCAAACCAAGCGACATCGGACTTTGCAGGGTTGCGTGTCTGGTCACTTTAAGATTTTGGTCGAGCTGCAAACTCCCATCGGCGAGCCTTTGAAAAACCAAATAGAGAGTCATCATTTTGGTCAAGGAGGCTGGCTTGACCAAACGATTAGACTGGGATTCAAACAGAACTTCCCCCGAATCGGAATCGACGACAATCGAGCTGCTGACCGGTGGCGGTAAAAATCGTCGAATGTGGCGAGAATATTGTTTCTTATTCTTGACCTCGGCCAGGGCCGGTTCGGCAAGAATCGCAACCATGCCGAGGCAAAGAAGGACAATTGTCACCATCCGCATACAGGGCTTCAGCGACTGACCCGTGCCAGCCATGCTCTTGCTCATCCTATGGATTACAGCCCTCATTACCATGACCCTTAACTGCACGAGCCGAAGTTTCCAATCCGTGCGATTAGTTTAACGCAGCTAACAACCATTAGTAAATAAGGTTATATACCTGTAATAACCCATTGAATTTCTCAAAATATCGACAAGCATCGTGATGTAATTTTTTGAGAAAATAGTATATTGTCATAAGGGTTACAAGATAAATCATTGTGCCGTGCTTAAGGACAGGGTCATTCGAGTCTTTAGTTCAAAATTTGTTGGGGGGCGGATGCCCCCCGAGTTGCTTCGCAACTCCCCCCGATGGCTGGATCGCCTTCTGCCCCGCCGACGAATGTCGGCATTCGCCGACAGGGCAGAACGCGATGAGGGGTATCGACAGGTTAAAAACTCCGATCACCCCTCATAGCGTCGTGCGTAAGCACGAGGCTATCC
>JASGCE010000047.1 GCA_030054295.1 Minisyncoccota bacterium | reverse complement strand
CCCGCTGGATTGCCAGCCGCTCAAAGCGAGCGGCGGCAATGACGAATATGGATAGCTATTGAAATCAAACCAAAATTTTGAATTCAAAAGTGAACGGAGAATATTTCAATTTTTCGGTGCGCTAATCCTCGACCGGGATCATTCCCAGGGCCTTTTTATAGAGATCGAGTAGCAGTTCCAACTCGTCGCGTTCGGGGGCCTCGAGTTTGCGCAGGCGAATCAGTTGACGCATTATCTTGACATCAAAACCGTTGCTTTTGGCCTCGGCAAAAACATCGCGAATATCGGCGGCTAGGGCGGCCTTTTCCTCCTCGAGTTTTTCGATCCGCTCGATCAGTAGCCGCAGCTGGTCGCCGGCAATTCCACCCACTGTCGCCATTTTACATTCCTTCCAAGATTAAAAGCCAATAACTACGCTGCCCTTAAAATTGGGTCAAGTAAAATGACTCTGGCTTTGGCGGCATAGTTTCATTCCGTTTATTTTTATGCTATAGGCTGAATATTAGTTTTATATTTTGGGGATTCTTATGAACCGAGCCAATCTATTTATAAAATTCAGTTCCGCGATCACTATCGCGGGAGCGGGAATTCTGCGCCTGTGGCTTGTTATCATCGCCCTATCGACGGTTGGTCTCGCCCAGGCTGCACAGACCGAACCCGCACCCGCGCTTAAGCCCGCCCCCACTTCTGAGGTTAAGGCAGCACCCGCCGAGACAACGGCTCAAGCCAAACCTCAGGCTGCCATCGGGCCAAAACCCCTGCTGGTATCCTATCATGCAGCCCTGAACAGTGGGGATCGCCAGTTCTATGCCGAAATAATCGAAAGGTGGAATCGGCTTAACCCCGACACCCCGGCCTTTTTGCTTGACCCACCCAAGTCGGAGATGACCAGCCCCTTGCGGCCTCTTATTGCTCCGGCCCTGGGGGAGGCTGCGGCGAACCAAGCGATACCGAACAATCTGCCGGATATTGTCGATAATTTTGGTTCGAACTTTGCGGTCTATGCCTGGGCCGGGGCCATCCTGCCCTTGAACGATCCCGCCCGCCCCTTGATCGATATCAACAGTTTGCAGGATTTTCTGCCCTCGGTTCTGTTGCAGGGAATCTATGATGCCGACGGTTTGATCTATAGTTTGGCGACGACCGATAATGGCGTTGGGCTGTGGGGGCGGCGGTCGCAACTTAATAAAATCGGCATGAGGATTCCGACCTCGACAGCCGATGCCTGGAACGGGGAGGAGTTTCTGACCGCCCTCGATCGTTTGAGCAAACTATCCGATATTGATTATGCCCTTGATTTGCGCCTGAGCTATCCCTCCTATGAATGGTATTCGGTGGTCTTTATCCCCTGGCTGCAAATGAGCGGCGGCGATATTATCAACCGCAATAGCTGGAAGGCCGAGGGAGTCCTGAATAGCAAGGAGTCGCAGAATGCCATGACTCTGCTGCAATCCCTGCGCAAAAGACCGAAGCTCTTGGCTCCGCCAGATTTTAAGGAACAGAATTTCCGCGAGGCTAAAAATGTCGGGCTGGCCTATTCAGGGCACTGGGACTGGCCCCTTAACCAACAGGCCCTGGGGGATGATCTGGTCTTGATGCCCCTGCCGCGTTTGGGACAAAAAACCGCGACCACCAGCGGTTCCTGGGGCTGGAGCATCACCCGAGCCTCCCGCCGGCCAGCTGTGGCGGCTAAATTGCTGCAATATTTGGTCAGCCCAGATATTGCCCTGGAATATTCCAACCGTTTTGGTGCTGTGCCTTCGCGCTTGTCGGCCATCGACCGTTCGAGCTTTTATCGCAAGGGTGGGGTGCTCGAGATTCTGTCGCAACAGCTTAAGGAGGCCTCCTCTCGCCATCCCTTACAGCCCGCCTATCCGGGCAATTTGACGGTGCGCACTGTCTTTACCAAGGCGATTGTCAATATTATTGCCGGTCGGTCGGTAGCCTTGGAACTCGACCATGCCGCGACGATTATTGATGCCGATAGTGAATCCCATAATAACTATATCAAGCTCCGCCTCCGATAGTATTATTGCAGGTCATCTGCGACTATTGACCTGCGTGCGACGGGAGTCTGGACGAGCCAGGTCGATGGTTCGATCTGGCGGTCTTAAAAATAGTAATTCTATCGGAGCCATTATGAATCATTCATCGCTACTTCCAAACTATGCGCGGCAGCAGATTGCCTTTAGCCACGGCAAGGGGTCATATCTCTATAGTACCAATGGCGATTCCTATCTCGATTTTGCATCGGGGATTGCGGTTACGGCCATGGGTCATAATCATCCCGCCCTGGTTGCGGCCTTGACCGAACAGGCGCAAAAACTCTGGCATGTCTCCAATCTTTTTATCATTCCCGAACAGGAGGCCTTGGCGAATAAACTCTGTCAGGAGTCCTTTGCCGATCTGGTCTTTATCGCCAATTCGGGGGCCGAGGCCTTGGAATGCGCGATCAAAATGACGCGGAAATATTTTGCCAGCCGCAACCAGCCCGAACGCCATCGGATTATTACATTTCAGGGGGCATTCCATGGTCGGACTCTGGCGACCTTGGCGGCGGGCGGGAATGCTAAATATTTGGATGGATTTGCCCCCGACATGCCGGGATTTGATCACTTGCCATTCGGTGATTTGGCGGCGGTCGAGGCGGCTATTACGGCCAATACCGCCGCCATTCTGATTGAACCGATTCAGGGCGAGGGCGGGGTGCGGGTCGCGACTCGTGAATTTCTTTTGGCTTTACGCAAACTCGCCGATGACTGTGGTTTGCTGCTGATTTTTGACGAGGTGCAATGCGGCCTTGGTCGCAGCGGCAGTCTATTTGCCTATCAACAGGCGGGAGTCGCGCCCGATATTCTCTGCCTGGCCAAGGCACTGGGGGGTGGATTTCCCATCAGTGCCTGTCTGGCCAGCCAAGATGCCGCTGGTGGCATGAAGGCCGGCAGTCACGGTTCGACCTTTGGCGGCAATCCGCTCGGTTGCGTCATCGCCTTGAAGGTTCTGGACCTGATGACCGCTGATGGTTTTTTAAAGTCGGTGCAGCAACGCGGCGAACAGTTCAGACTGGGCCTGACCAAAATCATCACCCAGCACCATAATCAAAGCCAGTTTACCGAGGTTCGCGGCCAGGGTCTGATGATCGGGTTAAAATGCCAAGCACCGGTTGCCGAGATTCAAGCCGCCCTGATTGCCAAAAAACTGTTGGCGGTTGGTGCCAGTGATAATGTCCTGCGGCTTCTGCCGCCCTTGACCGTCAGTGCCGCCGAGATCGACCAGGCCCTGGCCATTATCGCCGAGGTCGCGGCAGCCACAGCCCCTTAATCAGACAGCCCCTTAATCAGACAGAAGGAATCATGCCATGTTGTCAAAAAACACTCTCGGTGTGCCAAGGCATTTTTTAGATTTGCATCGCTTGAGCTCGGCTGATCTTCGGCGGATTATCGACCATACGATTGCGAGCAAAAAAAATCCTCATCCCGATCACAAACCCTTGCTGGGTAAAACCCTGGCCATGATCTTCGAGAAACCCTCGACCCGCACGCGGATTTCCTTCGAGGTGGGGATGAAGCAGCTGGGCGGCGAGACCGTCGTGCTGCGCGGGGAGGAGATGCAGCTGCACCGCGACGAAACCCTGTCGGATACGGCCAAGATTCTGTCGCGCTATGTCGATTGTGTGATGATGCGGACTTCGGATGAGCAATATCTTCAGGAACTGGCCGATTCTGCCGATATTCCGATCATCAATGGCCTGACCGATCAGTCTCATCCCTGTCAGATTGTCGCGGATATTGTGACCTATGAGGAGAGTCGCGGTAATATTAAGGGCAAAACCGTCGCCTGGAGCGGCGATGCCAATAATGTTTGCGCTTCCTGGATTCACGCGGCGGTGCTTTTGGGGTTTAAAATGAATATTGCAACGCCTAAGGAATTTGCCCCTTCGCTACAGGTGATGCGGTGGCTCGAGGAGGTGAAGGGGCGTGAGTCGATTACCCTCTTTAGCGATGCCCATGCCGCGGTCAAGGGGGCTGATCTGGTGGTTACCGATACTTGGGTATCGATGGGCAATCTGGATGTGGCGCGGCGCAAGACTCTGCTCGCGCCCTTTCAGGTCACCGAATCCTTGATGCAATCGGCCCTGCCCACTGCGCTTTTTATGCATTGTCTGCCGGCCCATCGCGGGGAGGAGGTGACCAGCGAAGTGGCCGATGGCAAACAGTCGGTCATTTGGGACGAGGCCGAGAATCGCCTTCATGCCCAAAAATCGATTCTGCAATGGTGTCTGCGGGCGGGACTGTAAGATGGGCCATTGGAACCCCGATGGGTCTTGGCAAGATACCCCGGCCGATAACATCATCCGCCCGTTCCATTTTGGCGCGGTGCGCGGCAGGTTGGTGCGGCTGGGTTCGGTTCTTGACGAGATTCTGAACCGCCACGACTATCCCCCGACGGTGGCGCAGATCTTGGGCGAGGTTATGATTCTCGGCTGCTGTCTGGCCAGTAGTATCAAGCTCGAGGGAATCTTTACCATTCAACTGCGCGGCAATGGCCCGATCTCTCTGTTGGTCGCCGACATGGCGACGGGGGGTGAATTTGGCCTGGAAGATCAGCAGATGGCTCTGCGCGGCTTTGCTCAATATGAATGGGCTAAACTTCCCCGCGAGGAGAGATTTTGGCGCGATTGGGTCGGCGACGGCACCCTGTCCTTCACCGTCGATCAATTGGCCAGCGGCGAGCGCTACCAGGGAATTGTCGAGCTTACTGGCGAATCGCTGGCGCAATCGGCGGCCCATTATTTTACCCAATCGGAACAGTTGGGAACTGCGATTGAACTTGAATGCCAGCCGCTCGCCGAAGGGTGGCGCGGCGGGGCAATCATGGTGCAACAGATTGCCGCCGAGGGGGGTGTTAAAAGTTTTACTGCCCCCAGTGATGATAACCCGCATCTCTCTCTGACGACCGAGGACGAGGATGAATGGAATCGCGCACAGATTCTGTTGCAGTCTTGCCGCGATGTAGAACTGCTGGATAGCGAACTGAGCGCCGATGATCTGCTGTTCAGACTGTTTCACCTCGAGCTGGTCAAGGTGCTGCCGCAGCGCCGGGTCATTGCCAAATGCCGCTGTTCCGAGCAGCGAATCCGCGACATGTTACAAAGCTTCCCGCCCGAAGACCGCAAAGACCTGAGCGATGACGGGGTGATTCAGGTGACCTGCGAATTCTGCAATCGGGAATATCGGATTGAGGAGGGGTGAGACGGGGAATCCCCCTTCCTTTTTTACTCTCTGAGAGCAAAGCGAGATTACCCGTCTGCGTTTGCTTCGCAGGCGAAGCAACCTTGCGGGTAATGACAATGGGGGTAGGCGGTGTCCTTTTATTATTGTCATTCCCCGCAAGGTTGCCCCGTAAGGGGCAACCGCAGACGGGGAATCTCCCTTCCTTTTTTACTCTCTGACAGCAAAGCGAGATTACCCGTCTGCGTTTGCTTCGCAGGCGAAGCAACCTTGCGGGTAATGACAAAGATTATAGATTTGTCAAAGTGGCAAACAGGCTAAATCTGCCCCAATGTCTTGACCTTAACCTTCGGGTGAATCTCGCCCTGCGACAGCACCACCGTCGAGGGTCTAAACCGCTCCACCACCGACCGCACAAAGGGACGAATCCCCGGGCTGGTCAGCAAAACCGGAACCTCACCCTGGGCCGCAAAGCGATCAAAAGACTGCCGCACCGAAGTTATAAACCGCTGCAACTGCGACGGAGCCATCGACAGCTGCCGATCATCACCACTCCCCACCACCGATTCGGCAAAGGTCTGTTCCCACTCCGCCGACAGAGTCACAATCGGAATAAAACCGCCATTGGTCGTATTGGCCTCCGATATTTGCCGCGCCAACCTTTGCCGCACATGTTCGGTAATCTGCGCAATAGAACGGGTAAAGCCACAGGCCTCCGACACCCCCTCCAGAATCGAGGGCAGGTCGCGAATCGATACCCGCTCGGTCAGCAAATTCTGCAAAACCCGCTGCAAACCACTGACGGTAATCTGAGTCGGTACAACATCAGCGACCAGCTTCTGGTTATCCTTATTGACCTCGCCCAGCAGTTTCTGCGTTTCGGAATAGGAGAGCAGATCGGCCATATTCTCCTTAATCACCTCGGTCAAATGGGTGGTAATAACGGTTGGAGGATCGACCACCGTATAGCCCCTAAACAATGCCTCCTCGCGGTGCGATTCGGCAATCCACATGGCGGGGAGGCCAAAGGTCGGCTCCTTGGTCATCTCCCCGGGCAGGGCAATCGGTTCGCCGCGCGGATCCATCACCAGCAAAAGGTTAGGGCGAAGATCGCCGCGCCCCGAATCAATCTCCTTGACCCTAACCACATAGCTGTTGGCGGGCAGCTGGAGATTATCCTGAATCCGCACCGGCGGCATGACAAAGCCAATCTCTGACGCAATCTGCCGCCGCAAGGCGCGAATCTGGTCGGTCAGCCTCTGCCCCTTGGGGCTGTTGATCAAGGCCAACAAACCATAGCCAAGCTCCAACCGCAGCTGATCGATCTGCAGGGCCGTGGCAATCGGCTCGTCGGCCACTGGCGGTGGGGCATCCAGCTGCGGCGCGTCAATATTGGCCGCCACGAGACTCTGCTGCTTGGCCGTCCAGGACAGATAGGCAAAACCGCCCAGAATCAAAGAGATGAGCATAAAGGGAATAAAGGGCAGGCCCGGCATCAAACTGAGAACCCCCATAACCCCGCTCGCCATACCCAGGGCCTGCGCCCCGCCCAGCTGGGCAAACAATGCCTTGTCGGCAGTGCCACTGGTAGCAGATTTGGTCACAATCAAACCGGCAGCCGTCGAGATGATAAAGGCCGGAATCTGCGTCACCAGCCCGTCGCCAACCGTCAAAAGCGTATAGGTCTGGGTCGCCTCGGCAAAGGACATGTCATGCTGCATGACTCCGATCAATATGCCGCCAATGACATTGATAAAGACAATGATCAAACCGGCAATAGCATCGCCGCGGACAAATTTGGCGGCACCATCCATCGAACCAAAAAACTGACTCTCGTCCTCCAGTTCTTTGCGCTTGCGTTTGGCCTCGGTCTCGTCGATATAGCCCGCCGCAAGGTCAGCATCGATCGACATCTGTTTGCCCGGCACCGCATCCAATGTGAAACGCGCCGCGACCTCGGCAATTCGCGACGAACCCTTGGTAATAACGACGAAATTAACAATCACCAGAATCGCAAAAATCACGATTCCGACGATAAAATTACCCTCCATGACCAGATTGCCAAAGGCCTGAATCACATGGCCGGCAGCATCGGTGCCATTTTGTCCATGGGAGAGAATGAGGCGGGTTGAGGCCACATTCAAGGCCAGCCGAATCAAGGTCGAGATAAGCAGAATGGTCGGGAAACTATTCATCTCCAAGGGGCGTTTGATAAAGAGGGTCGTCATGACCACGACCACCGACAGAGACAGACTCATGACCAAAAATAGATCAAGGACAAAACTCGGCATCGGCAGAATGAGACCAGCAAATATGGCAATCATACAGAGGGCAAGAACAATCTCCCCCTGCCGCGCGGCCTTGCGCAGGGTCGTGCTGGCCAGCCGCATCGCCCCAACCGCGCGCAACCGTGGCGACATTGGAACTACTGCCATAGGTCACCTCGCCCTGCCTTGCAGACTCGGGCTGTTAAGAATTGGTTCATGCTGCCCCCATTCCCGATTCCGGCGGCGCAGTATAGAGACCATCGTCATTATATTGCTTCAGTTTATTCCGCAGGGTGCGAATCGAGATTCCCAAGATGGTCGCGGCCCGAGTGCGATTGCCAAGACAGGTCTCGAGGGTATCGATAATCAATTTCCGCTCCACATCGGCGACGGTTTTGCCACCCGAACCGCTCGCGCCATCGCCTGCGGTAAGGGTGGGGAAGGGGGTCGCAGTCGCACTATCGTTATTTGCCGCCTCGGTTTCGCGGTTCTTGCCGAGCCCATTGAAGAGTCCGGTCAAGACAATCGACTCGGCCGATATGGAGTCTGGCGGAGCGATCAATACCGCGCGGTGAATGGTATTCTCGAGCTCCCGCACATTACCCGGCCAGTCATAGGCTTGAAGTTTTTTTAAGGCCTCGCTGGTCAGGGGTCTTGGATCAAAACCGTTGATTTGGCTGTATTTCTCGATAAAATGTTCAGCAATGGGCTGAATATCGGCGCGGCGGTCCCGCAGCGGCGGCATGATCAAGGACACAACATTCAAGCGATAATAGAGGTCTTCGCGGAACCGGCCCGAACGAACCTCCGCCCCCAATTCGCGGTTAGAGGTGGCGAGGATGCGAATATCGATCTTGACCGGCTGGGTGCCACCGACGCGATCAATCTCTCGCTCCTGCAGGGCGCGGAGCAACTTGGCCTGGAGCCGCACATCCATCTCGCTAATCTCGTCGAGCAATAATGTCCCGCCATTGGCCTCCTCGAACTTGCCGATTCGCCGCGCCACCGCACCGGTAAAGGCCCCCTTCTCGTGGCCAAAAAGTTCGGATTCCAAAAGATTCTCGGGGATAGCCGCGCAATTGACCGAGACCAGTTTGGCCCGGCTGCGCCGACTTTTACGGTGGAGGAACTGGGCCATGACCTCCTTGCCGCAGCCACTCTCCCCCAGAATTAAAACACTGGCGTCGGAGGGGGCAATCTGCTCGGCCAGCTTCAAGGTTTGCGCCATGATCGGATCGGCATAGACAAAACCCTGAGTCTCGGCGGTTACCGCCTCCAATATCGCGGCAATCAGATCAGCATTGGGGGGAAGTGGGATATATTCCTTGGCCCCAGCCTTGATCGCGGCAACGGCTGATTTGGTATCATTGCCAATGCCACAGGCAATGACTGGAACGGCAATTCTTTCGGACTTAAGGGCAGAGATAAGCTTGGCAATATCATTGGTGACATCGACCATCAAAAGATCCGCACCTTGACCGGAACGAAGGGCGACCAGGGCCGCCTCCCCATCCTCAACATGCGAAACCTTAGCCCCGCGAGCCATGGCTATCTGACCCGCAGTGGTAATATAACCTTCCAATGCACCTACGATGAGAAGTTGCATAGTGTCTTGTACCTATGGTTAGACCACCCAAACAGTCGCAAGCTAGGCCTGACGATCTGATTTGATGATTTCGGTCATGGTAACGCCGAGTCGTTCATCGACAATCACCACCTCGCCACGGGCCACCAGACGATTATTGACATAGATGTCAATCGCCTCCCCCACCTTGCGGTCGAGTTCAACCACCGCGCCGCGGCCCAGCTTCAACAACTGCGATACCTGCATGGTGGCGCGCCCCAGAACGGCCGAGACCTGAACCGGAATGTCATAGACCGCCCCGAGGTCACGATTGCCGCGGCCAGCCTCCTCCCGCGATTCTTCGATGGCTTCCTGTAGGTCGGCAAGGTCCATTAACTTTTTATTGTCGCTCATGAAATTCTCCTATCTTGAGATAAGGTGCATAATGGCTTTAACGGATTGGTCTCATTCGTTAAAATTAACTCTAGTATAACGAATTATTCTGCTCTTGGTTGAAATTATTAGTCTGGCGGCAAAATTCCCTCATCCTTTTGGTTTTTTGGCGGGACAAGATCGGTAATGGCCTGCCAAATTCTCTGCTCGATCTTCTCGGCACTGCCGTCGCCCCAGTCCATCTGGACATCGGCAGCCGCCAGCTGCGAATCCCCCACCACCTCGACCTTGCCGCTAAAACCATGGGCAATGGCAATCTCTTCGATTTTGGACCTCAGGTATTCAAGATTCTGCGGGTGAATTCGCAGGCGCAGTTTGGCCCGACCCAGGGCATAGTCAATCGTCTCGCCAACAAAGGCCAGGATCTCGGCCGCGCCATTCTGCCTTGTATAGTCGGGCAGAATCTTGGCAACCAGAGCCACCGCCACCCGAGCAACCTCCGCCGATAGTTTTTGCATCTCGGCCTGGTACTGGTCGCAGGCCTGTGGAATCTGCTGGGCCAGCTGTTGCAATAACAGAAGCTGTTGGTGCGATTCGGCAGCTATCAATTCGGCACGGGTTAGTGCCTCCCCTTCAGAACGGGCCCTTGCGCAGGCGGCCTCGAGCTGGGCCTGGCTAAAGAGGGTGGGGGGCAGGGGCGGCAGGGGTTCGATATGAATCGCGGCCTCTGCTGCTTCCCCCGTGGTCAAGGAGTCAAGGTCTGGACTCTGGTTATATTGTTGGTCAAAAAATGTCTCAAAAAGGAATTTTTTGGTCGGGGGAGTCTTTTCGGATTTTTTTGACCCAGTAGCCTTATTACCCATACCATTATTGATGGGGGGTACAGGCTTGACCTCTTGCGGTTCCATCAAGCTCGAGGCTGCCGACTTTGACTTCATGTCAAATACGGACATGTCATCGATAACAAAACCATTATTGACAGGCTCGAGTTCGGACTCGCTATCGTGCGGCGGGTTGCC
Source organism: Minisyncoccota bacterium (assembly GCA_030054295.1). GTDB lineage: Bacteria > Pseudomonadota > Alphaproteobacteria > Elsterales > Elsteraceae > JASGCE01. The sequence continues at coordinate 3,596 of JASGCE010000047.1, read as the reverse complement.
ATGTTCCAGCAGCATCTTGATCTCGGCTGAAGTCAGGCCGATGTCATTCTCCCCGCCATGATCATCATATGGCGAGTCGGGGTGCGAGTCGGGGTGCGAGTCGGCAAAAGGATGATCGCTCAATTCTGTGTGGGTTGGTGGCTCAACGGCTGCATTTGCCATGGCTTCAATCCTATAATTTTTAACCCAATGATCGCATTCGTTGCAAAAACCTATTAACAAAACTTTAGCTCATAGCCAGATATTAATAGATTAACTCGTCGCCGCCCTTCTCCGAAATCACAATCTCGCCACGGGCAGCCAAATCCTTAGCCAGCTGCACCATATAGAGTTGAGCATCGTCAACATCGCGGAGGCGAACTGGCCCCATTGTGCTCATATCTTCGCGCAACAGTTTGGCCGCCCGTTCTGACATATTGCCAAGGAAAATATCCCGCAGCGGCTCCGAAGCCCCCTTGAGGGCAACCCCCAGCTTGTCCTTCTCTATCACCCGCAGCAGGGTCTGGACCGAAGTCGAATCCAGACGATTGAGGTCTTCAAAGGTAAACATCAAGGATTTGATCCGCTCCGCCGAATCCTTGTTTCTTTCCTCGAGGGCAGTAATAAATCGCGTCTCGGTCGTGCGGTCGAGATTGTTAAAAATATCGGCCATCATCTCGTGCGCGTCGCGTTGGTTGGTGCGGGCCAGGTTGGTCATGAATTCAGTGCGCAGAGTCTTCTCCACATCATTCAGAACCTCCTTCTGCACGGCCTCCATGCGTAACATCCGCATGATCACTTCCATCGCAAAGGATTCAGGAAGAAGGGCGATGACTCGCGCCCCGTGGTCGGCGCGAATCTTCGACAGAACCACCGCGACCGTTTGCGGATATTCGTTCTTTAAAAAATTAGCCAAGACCTGTTCGTTAACATTCCCCAGCTTGTCCCACATGGTGCGACCGGCCGGGCCGCGAATCTCCTCCATGATTGAACTGACGCGATCCTTGTCGAGAACCTTGGCCAGCAGCCGCTCGGTACTGTGGAATGACCCGACCAGAGAGCCCGACTGACTCATCATCTCGGCAAATTCGACAAAGAGCCGCTCGACGAGATTAGAACTTACCGTACCCAGATTAGCCATGGTCTGGGAAATTTCCTTAATCTCCTCGTCCGCCATCAATTCAAATAGGATGGCCGCATGTTCGTCGCCAAGGGCGAGCATCAAGACTGCTGCCTTTTCGGGGCCGGTTAAGGATCGATAATCGTCACGGACGCGCATTATTTATACCTAATAAGAATTCAGACATCTTGATGCCAAATGGCCCTTGTCATCAAGCGATATTTCTATTGCTCTTGATAGAGCCAGTTGCGAATGATCGATACCACATCTTCGGGACTCCGTTCTACCATCTCGCCAATTCGCCGCAGGCTGGAGGCCTTGACCCGACCATCGATCTGACTGAGGTCAATCAGATCATCCATAGAGGTTGCCCCCGACCCATCGCTGAGAAGCCCCGCAATCTCGGAATCAGCACCAATCGAGCCAATCCCCCCCGGGCCGGTAAGCTGCCTCTGGCCATCCACCATCGCCATTCCAGGAGGCAGAAGGGCGGCCGCTGCACCCGTCTGAGTCGCCACCTGCGGCACCGCCTCAAACAGTTGACCAAGCAAGGGGCGAACCACCAGGAACAGCACCAATATCGCCACCACACCCAGCACAGCTGCCTCGGCAATCTTGATCACATCCTCCCGCTCAAAGCCAAAGAGCTTGGGAGTCGCCGGGGCCTCCAGGGTTTCGGTCGAGAAGGGCATATTGACCACCTCCACCGTATCGCCGCGATTACTGTCAAAACCGACGACACCCTTGACCAGATTCTCGATCTGATCAAGCTCCGTCGCGGTTCGCGGCACATAGACCTTGGCTCCATCCGCGCCAGTGCTATAGGAGCCATCGACCAGTACCGAAATGGTCACTCGGCTGATGGTTCCGGGTTCGCGAATCTGGTTACGAATGGTTTTGCTGATCTCGAAATTGGTCGTCTCCTCCTGGCGGTTGCTGCGGCTATTGTCGCCGCTGCCGCCGCTATTATTGACTCCCTGACCGGCGGGTAGGTTATTGGCGATGGTGACTGAACCATTATTGTCGGAACTGCTCTGTTCCTGCACATCCGACACGGTCGAGGTCGAGCGCACCACCTGTTGGTCAGGGTTATAGAGTTCATCGCTCTGGGTCACACGGTTATAGTCAACCGTGGCATTGACATCGGCGCGAACTCGCCCTTGGCCGAGCGACTGTTCGAGCAGGGTCTCGACCGAGCGGGCTAAACGGTCTTCATAGGCGGCGCGGTTATTCTCCGCCTCCTCTCGCCCGGCAAAGCCAGACTCGCCCGCCCCTTCGCCCCGTGCCAGCAGGGTTCCGCGCTCGTCAGCAATCGAGATGCGACCCGGTTTTAAATCCGGCACCGCCGTCGCCACAATATGGGTCAAGGCCCCGACCTGATCGCGGGTAAGTCTTTTTGGCCCCTTCATGCGGATGAGGATGGAGGCACTGGGCTCCTGTTTTTCTCGGGTAAAGAGTTCCCGTTGCGGCAGGACAAGGTGAACCCGCGCGGTCGCAACCCCATCGATGCCGGTGATGGTGCGCGATAGCTCCCCCTCCAAGGCCCTAAGCTGATTGATATTCTGGACAAAGCTCGAGGTGGCCAATCCCTGAGTCTTGTCAAAAATCTCGTAGCCCACCGAACCGCCGGAGGGAAGACCCTCGGTCGCCAGGGTTAGGCGGGCCTTGGACACATCCTCTCGGTTGACGAAAATCTGCGTATTGTCGCTGCTCAGGTTGTGGGGAATATTCATCTGGGTTAGGCGCTGATCAATCGAACTGGCATCCTGAACCTCGAGGTTACTATAGAGCAGGGCCCAGTCATTGCTGTTCATGCGAATGACAACATAGAGCGCAAGACCCAAGACCGCTACACCCACAGCAGCGATCACGGCCATGCGCATCGGGCCAAGATTTCGTAGAGTTTGAATTATTGCATTCACTCTATATACCTCTTTATTATCGATCCTAACCCATTGTAACCCAGAGTTAAACCAGAGCTTAACTCATACCTTAACCCCTAATTACAGTAAAGAAATATAGACTTTACTGATGACAGGGGGTCGAGACTAGATTGGCACCATAAGCAGCTAGGCTTTAACTTTAAGACTCCACAATATCCTATTGAAAATCAAGATACAATATAAAAAAATTTTGACCCATTAAAGCTGCTGGTCTCGTCGATAGTCTTTATAGACCGCAAATGGAGCCAAGTTCTGCGCCAAGAAGTCGCATAGGTTTTTACTCCGCAGACTGTTGAATGACCTTGGAATTAACAACCCTAATTAAACTAAGGAGCAAAGGCAGTTTCGGGTTTTTACGCCTTAAATAGCTCGGCCATTAGACTATGCAAAATTAATACCACCAGCCTGCCCATGACGGGCGAGAATAAACAGCGCACCAGAATTCAAAAACTCAGGCGCGTAATTTAGAGCATATGATAATTTAATAGAGGCAATGTATAAACCTCCCCGCCTGACGAAGGGGAGGATAGTCGCAGCTTGGCAGCTTGCTGCCT
>JASGCE010000046.1 GCA_030054295.1 Minisyncoccota bacterium | reverse complement strand
AATCAACCTCGTCAACAATCGCAAAGTTAAAGGGCCGCTGCACCATCTCGTCGAAGTTATATTTCATATTGTCGCGGAGATAGTCGAAGCCAAATTCGCTATTGGTGCCATAGGTTATATCGGCCTGATAGGCCGCCTTGCGTACCGAATCATCAATGCCATTGACGATACAGCCGGTCGTCAAGCCAAGGAACCCAAAAACCTGCCCCATCCAGCCACTGTCGCGCTGGGCCAAATAGTCATTGACCGTTACCACATGGACTCCCTTGCCCTCGAGGGCATTGAGATAGGCCGCCAGGGTCGCAACCAGAGTCTTGCCTTCGCCCGTGCGCATCTCGCTGATCATACCGCGATGGAGGATGATTCCCCCCATCAGCTGGACATCAAAATGCCGCTGCCCGAGAACCCGATGGGCCGCCTCCCTGACCGTCGCATAGACTTCCGGCAAAATCTGATCCAGAGTCTCGCCCGCCTTTAAGCGAGAGCGAAACTCCAGTGTCTTGGCCTTAAGCTCTGCATCGGTCAGCTTGACAATCGAAGGTTCAAATTGGTTGATCCTGGCCACCTGAGGCACTAAGGATTTAATCACTCGATCATTGGCTGAACCAAATAGCGTACGGGCAATTTTGCCTAACATTGTAACCTCAAGTAAGGTGTCGAATGACAGCCATATCTGTCATTCGCGTCATTTAAGAAGAATTTTGCTATTTATCAAAACTTTTAACTCGCTTAACAGATAGGGATTGAATCGTCACTTGTCAATGGATTGGTCTTGCCTTAGTGCCAGGTTGCTCGCTCTTGACCTTTTATATATTGTGTACAGTTTAGAATTCAAAAACCCAGACTCGAAATTAAAACTAAAATTTGTTGGGGGGCGGATGCCCCCCATCTCACTTTGTTCGATTCCCCCCCGCTGGATAGCCTCGTGCTTACGCACGACGCTATGAGGATTTTGGGAATGTTTAAACATCCCACAACCCCTCATCGCGTTGCCCTTTAAGGGCAAGGCGATCCAGCGGGGGGAGTCAAGCGTAGCTTGACGGGGGGCATCCGCCCCCCGCTAAAAAGATGAGTTTTTGGAATATCAAAAAATCAGACTATATATGAATATCTTGCTATATTAACTCGAGCGAAGTTAATTTCTTGAATTTGCGTTGATTATGTGCATCATGGCGCAGGCTTTGGTTTTTTGATTGTGAGCCAAGCCCTGTTGCCCCTGCAATCGCCAACGATGCTCTGTTTTTAAAAGGAAACCTTATGACGAATTTTCAATCCAAACCCAGCAGACTGCAAGGCTTCTTTAAGGTTGCAGCTTCGCTTACTTTTTTTACGCTCGTCATGACGGTTTTATCCTTGGGCCGGGTGCAGGCAGCGACCGCAGCCACCCCCGAAGCCAAGCTCACTGAAGGCTCGATAGCGGCCTTTATCAGCGAAAAACCAGCGAACGACACAGTGTTGGCGCGGGTTGATGGGAAGGAAATTCGTCGCAGCGAGCTGGTTGCCATTCTCAATTCAGTACTGCGCAATGCCGACCCGCGGCTGCGTGACATGCCGCTTGACCGAATCTATGACAAGCTGATGGTGGAGGTGGTCAATAGCAAAATTATCTCCGCCGCCGCCAAGAACGACAAACTCGACAAGAGCCCCGAAGTCGTGGCGGAGGTCAATGATTTCCAAGATAAGCTGCTCCAGCAAAAATATCTCGAGGCAAAACTTGGCAATAAGGAACCGACGGAAGCCGAACTGCAGGGCGATTATCAGAAGTTTTTGGCCGCCAATCCCCCGAAGGAGGAGGCCCATGCCCGCCATATTCTGCTCAAGACAGAGAAACAGGCTAACGACATAATCGCGCGGTTAAAAAAGGGCGAGGATTTTAAAAAACTGGCTGACAAGTCGTCGATTGATCGCAATGCCAAGAATGGTGGCGATCTCGGTTTCTTCTCCCGCGAGGAGATGGTGCCAGAATTCAGTACTGCCGCCTTTGCCCTGAAGCCCAAGGGCTTTAGCGAAAAGCCAGTCAAGACGGAATATGGCTTCCATGTGATTTACCTCGAGGAATTCCGCACGGCAAAACCGCCGGCCTTTGCCGAGGTTAAGGAACAGTTGGTAAATGACTATATGCAGAATGCCGCCACTAAACTTGTCGATGACCTTCGCGCCAAGAGTAAAATCGAGGTCTTCACCCTCGACGGCAAGACCCCGTTGCAAAAATAAACTATCGAGCAGGAACCTAGAGGTAAATAATGGGTAAGGTTAAAATCGTCTCGCCCCTCGCCCCAAGCGAATTTCCGACAATGCCGCCGATTGCCGGGGTCGAGTTTGCGACTGGTGTAGCGGGGATTCGCTACAGCGGCAGGAAGGATCTGTTACTCGCGGTCTTTCCCGCGGGCACCACCGTGGCAGGGAGCTATACCCAGTCCCTGACCGCTTCAGCCCCAGTCCTGTGGTGCCGCGAGGCCCAGCGGCAGGGCAAGGTGCGGGCCTTGGTCATCAATTCCGGCAATTCAAATGCCTTTACCGGCAAGCTTGGAGTCGCCTCGGTCGAACGGACGGTCAAGGCTACAGCGAAGCTGCTTCGCTGCCATGATGACGAGGTATTGATTGCCTCGACCGGGGTAATTGGCGAGCCACTGCCCGATCAAAAGATCACCAACCTTCTGCCCGAACTTTACAATAACCTGGGCAGTGAGGCCAGGAACTGGCGCGATGCCGCCGAGTCCATCATGACCACTGACACCTTCCCCAAGGGGGCAACGGTTCAGTGCGAGATCGATGGCGTTCCCATCACCATCAATGGCTTTGCCAAGGGTTCGGGCATGATTGCCCCGGATATGGCGACCATGCTCGGATTTGTCTTTACCGATGCCAATCTCGATCCCGATATTCTGCAAGATATTTTGAACAAGTCGGTCGATCGGTCTTTTAACTGTATCACGGTTGATGGCGATACCTCGACCTCGGATACTATGATTATGGTGGCCACTGGCAAGGCCAGGCACGAGATGATTACCCGCCGTACCGACTCGCGGCTGCGGGCGGTTCGGGCTGCGCTGGATCAATTGATGATTGACCTGGCCCAGCAGGTGGCTCGTGACGGCGAAGGGGCGGAGAAATTCATCACCATCACCGTTACCGGCGCCAGTAGCGAAAAGTCGGCGCGAATCATCGGGCTGGCCATAGCCAATTCTCCCCTGGTCAAGACCGCGATAGCCGGCGAAGATGCCAATTGGGGGCGAATTGTCATGGCGGTTGGCAAGTCGGGGCAAAAGGCCGACCGCGACAAACTTGCCATCTCGATTGGTGGGGTTTTGGTCGCCAGCCAGGGGCAGCGGGTGGAGGATTATGACGAGACTCCGGTTGCAGCCCATGTCAAGACTCGCAATGTGGTTATCGAGGTCGATGTTGGCATTGCCGATGGTAAGGCTACGGTTTGGACCTGTGACTTGACCCATCGTTATATTGATATTAATGGCGGTTATCGTAGCTAGTGGGGATAAGAAGCGGCTGGTTTTGGCCGTGGCGGTGGCTCTTGTCGATCAGGCGGGACTGGTTCTGATTGCCGAGCGACCGGCGGGTAAGGCTATGGCGGGGTTTTGGGAATTTCCGGGGGGCAAGCTCGAGGCGGGGGAATCGCCGTCGCTCGCCCTGTGCCGCGAGGTGATGGAGGAGTTGGGGGTGGTGATCGACCCGCGCGACTTGGCTCCTGTTAGTTTTATCGAGCATGAATATGATCAGTTTATTCTCCTTATGCCGCTGTTTTTGTGTAGGAAATGGCAGGGGGAGGTCAAGGGACTCGAGGGGCAGAAACTGGCTTGGGTAGCTGCGGGGGAACTTGCGGATTATAGTCTGTTACCGGCAGATTTGCCCTTGGTTGAACCCTTGGTAAGGGCGGTTAATAAGACTTTGAGTTAAAGTAACGCCATTTCTTGTGGTTGTTATTTTATTTGGATGCAAGGCGGAGCCTTGCTGGATTTTTAAGGCGAAGCCTTAAATGGGTCTGGTTCCCACGGTCGCTTCGCTCCCTCGGAATGACGACCAGCCCAGCATTAACCCGCCAATCGGTGAGGGTTGCCAACCGCCCGAATGGGCGGACATTATATCAATGTGCAAAACTTGTGAAGCTGCCCCTCCACAAATTTAACGCTAGAAAACGGACTGTGCGGGGCAGTTCGCGTTTTGCAAGCCGAGCCCGAACCGATGGCGTTCGTTGGTATGTTAAAGCGCGTTCTTATGAATTATTTACCCTTACTCGCTTTTTGCTCACTGCGTTCGCAAGCTCGCAAGGATAAATAATTCATGGGAGTAAAAGAACGCGCTGTTAAGCATTCTATAAATTTTATGATCGTGTCGGGCGGGGAAATGCCTGCGGCGCTTCAATTTGTTGAACGGACTGTGACTCCCTCACATTCGCTACGCTCATTGGCTTGCAGCCAAACCGCTTTTTCTTTTTTTTATCTTTTTGTTTGGTTTGTTTTCTCACAACAATTTGAAAACAATCCGCTCAGGCAGTGCCTGCGAACTGACCGTTCCTGCTCCACACCCCTACCGACAAAAGGCCCGAGTTATATAACCATCCGCACCAACCACCAGAGTCAAACGATTGGCCACAACCTCGTAATTTACCGGTGCCCGACCATCCAAAACCCTTATCGAAGCATAACCATGACCCTGATTGGCAATCGCCGCCAACTCGCGCAAAACCGGCAAACGATACTTCCCCACATAATGCGCCACTTCAGAATCCACACAGTCCATGGTTTTACTAAAATGCGGCAAACGATCTTCCGGAGTCGCTATCTCCCCCGCAAAAACCACGGCGGCACAACCCAGCCAAACCCCAATCAACAGGATCAGACCAGATCGCGCCACAGCAGCAGAATTAAGAATTAGGCAACCGACCAAACTACTTCCGCTCGCCCATCAGATTGAGCAGCATGATAAAGAGGTTGATAAAGTCAAGATACAGACTGAGAGCCCCCATAATCACCATCTTGCCCATCGAACTACGGTCATAGCTGGAATCATAGGCCTCCTTCAGCCGCTGAGTATCATAAGCAGTAAGACCCGTAAAGACCAGCACACCAATCGCCGAATAGACAAACATCAAGGCCGGTGACTTCAAGAAAATATTAACGATGCTGGCGATCATAATCCCAATCGCCCCCATGATTAACAGCGGCCCAAGTTTCGACAGGTCGCGCTTGGTCACATAGCCATAGAGACTGGTCACGCCAAAGGTTGCAGCCGTAACAAAAAACACCTGGGCCAAACTACCCTTGGTATAGACGGCAAAGAGAGTCGAAAAGACCAAACCCGTCATGCCAGCATAGAGCCAAAATGAAGCCTGAGCCGCGCCCAAACTCATCTTGTTAATCCGCGCCGCCAAAAAGATAACCAGGCCAATCTGAGCAATCACCATCACCCAAATAAAGGGCGAGAACATAATGGCTGCAAATGCCGGATTGTAAAATGACGAATCCCTGTCAATCATCAGTCCAACAAAATAGGCGACCAGGCCCGATAGGGCCAAGCCAGCACCCATGGTGTTAAAAATATTCTGCATGTAACGCCGCAGTCCCGCGTCATAGGCCGTGCGGTCATATGTCTTCTGACCATAGACCGGAGTTTGCCAACCGTTTGCCATTTCTCGCTTCTCCATTGTTTAGTCCGAACGATTCGAACTGTGTTGTTAATATAGGATAGTTAAAGTCAAGATTCAAGACTAGCCTCTTGGTCGATAACCTGAGCCGCGGTTCCAAAATCAAAGCCCGCCCGCGCCATGATGCCCATTTCACGAAGCCGCCTTTTTTTAATCTCTGACTCATCCAGAGACCTATTATCTAACGGACGAAAGGGGCCAATCCTACGCCGCCGCGCCAGAGTGAGGGCAGCCTCTAGTTCAAGGCTCTGCGGGTCACCATGAATGACCGTCAGGGATTCGATGGCCTCGGTTTGAATCTCCCTGGCTATGCCCCGCTCGGCCAAGTCCTGCGCCATCCACTTGGAGGATTTACCCTTGCGCAAAAGCGAAGTCACCCGCGCCTCGGCATAGACCGCATCATTGACCAGGCCCGAAGCAACGGCGCGTTTTACGACCAATTCCACCGCGGCCATGGCCTCGGTCTTGCCCGCCTCGTCAATCACTCCCGCCCGCGCCGCCCGCTCCACCCGCCGCACCAAAACCCGCCGCAACATAGCCGCCGTAGCGGCAAACCGCTCGAGATAAAAAAGCGCAACATTCTGGAGATAGGATTCCTTGGGAACCTTTATTTTACGCGGTTTGTGAAGCGGTTTTTTATCCATGGGGGGGGGCAAAATTTTTTCAGGGTCTTAACTTGGCAAAATATTCTTCTAAACTATCCATATCGACTTCGATATATTCGCCTCTTTCGTAGGCATCCAGACCCAACTGTAGTGCTTGGTGCAGTTCGATAATCTTGGCTTCGGTAATTTCATCCATGGTCGAAACTCGCAAATTAATTCACTACAAAATGGTAACATGAACAAAAAAGGATGCCAATAGTATAGTCTGTTCACTAAAGAATGTAAAAACTCATGCGAGTCATTCAAACCAATTAATTTGGGGGGCGGATGCCCCCCGTCGCGCTTCGCTTGACTCCCCCCGCTGGATAGCCTCGTGCTTACGCACGACGCTATGAGGGGTGATGGGAGGTTTCAACCTTTCGATACCCCTCATCGCGTTGCCCTGCTAAGGGCAAGGCGATCCAGCGGGGGTGAACCTCGAACGAAGTGAGAGGGAGGGGGCATCCGCCCCCTCTATCAAAGAAACCTATTGAATCTATTATAGAATCAGGCTTTATCCTGTAGCACCGTCTAACCCCCCCGCCGGTCCAAAATATCGAGAATCTCAGACGCGGCCTTGGGGATATTGGTGCCGGGGCCAAAGATCGCCACCACCCCTTCGCGGCGCAGTTGATCGTAATCCTGCGGAGGAATGACTCCGCCACAGACGACCAGAATATCGCCCGCGCCCTGCGATTTAAGGCTGGCAATCAGCTGAGGAATCAGGGTCAAATGTCCCGCAGCCAGACTCGAGATTCCGATAATATGGACATCATTCTCAATCGCCTGTTTAGCCACTTCTTCGGGGGTCTGGAACAGCGGCCCAATATCGACATCAAAGCCCAAATCAGCAAAGGCACTGGCGATAATCTTGGCCCCGCGATCATGCCCGTCTTGCCCAAGTTTAGCGACCATAAAACGCGGCCGCCGACCCAATTGTTTGGCCATGGCCTTGATGCGATCCTGAATGGCGATAAAATCATGATCATCGCCATAGGCCCCGCCATAGACGCCACTGATCGATTGGGTCACCGCGCGGTGGCGGGTAAAGACCGATTCCAGAGCATCCGAGATCTCCCCCACCGTCGCCCGCGCCCGCGCCGCCACAATCGCCAGGGCCAAAAGATTCTGATCCTGCGACCGCGCCCCTGCGGTTAAATTGGCCAATGCCTCCGACACTGCCTGTTGGTCACGGTTGGTTTTGATAGATTGCAACCGCGCAATCTGAGTCTGCCGCACCTGCTGGGTGTCAATCGTAAGCAGCTGCATTTCGGATGGAGATTCTGGGCGGTATCGATTGACTCCAACAATGGTTATCTCGCCGCGATCAACCGCGGCCTGTCTTCGCGCGGCTGCCTCCTCGATCTTTCTTTTGGGCATTCCGGCTGCAACGGCCTTGGTCATGCCGCCGAGCGATTCGACCTCCGCCAACAGCTCCCGCGCTGCCCGCGCCAAATCGGCAGTCAGGGATTCAATATAATAACTGCCGCCCAAGGGATCGACAGTGCGGGTAACTCCCGATTCCTCGGCAATGATCAATTGAGTGTTACGGGCAATCCGCGCCGATTCGACGGTGGGTAAGGCGAGGGCCTCGTCAAAGGCATTGGTATGGAGCGATTGGGTTCCACCCAATACCGCCGCCAGGGCCTCGAGCGTCGTGCGGATAATATTGTTATAGGGGTCCTGCTCGGTCAGGCTGACTCCGCTGGTTTGGCAATGGGTGCGCAGGGCCAGACTGTCGGTTTTTTGCGGATTGAAGGGAAGGATAAGTTCAGCCCACAGTAACCGCGCGGCACGGAGCTTTGCCACCTCCATAAAGAAATCCATGCCAATGCCAAAAAAGAACGACAGACGCGGGGCAAAATCATCGATCTTCATGCCGCGCGACAGGGCCGTGCGGACATATTCCAAACCGTCGGCCAGGGTGAAGGCCAGTTCCTGCACCGCCGTCCCGCCTGCCTCCTGCATGTGATAGCCACTGATCGAGATGGAATTGAATCGCGGCATATTTTGCGCCGTAAAGTCGATAATGTCAGCGACGATTCTCATGCTCGGCTCGGGCGGATAGATATAGGTGTTGCGCACCATAAATTCTTTTAAAATATCGTTTTGAATCGTGCCAGAAAGGAGCGACTGCGCGACCCCCTGTTCCTCGGCGGCGACGATAAAACAGGCCAGCACCGGCAGCACCGCGCCATTCATGGTCATGGAGACAGATATCTTATCGAGCGGAATTCCGTCAAAAAGAATCTTCATATCCTCGACCGAATCGATGGCCACTCCCGCCTTGCCGACATCCCCCTCGACGCGCGGATGGTCGCTGTCGTAACCGCGATGGGTGGCAAGATCAAAGGCTACCGACAGGCCAGTCTGCCCCGCCGCCAAGGCCGAGCGGTAAAATCGGTTGGACTCCTCGGCCGTCGAGAATCCAGCATATTGGCGAATGGTCCAGGGACGCAGGCGATACATGGTCGCACGCGGCCCACGAACAAAGGGAGCAATGCCGGGCAGTGACTCTGCGGTCTTGAGACCCGCCAAGTCTTCAGCCGTATAGAGGGGCTGAATCGCTAAACCCTCAGCGGTTTGAGTGGTGGCCAGTTCGAGTCCAAGTTTCTTGGCCTCGGACTCCGCCAGTTTTTGCCATTTAGTTTTCATTTATCAACACTTTGTTTTAGACAAAATCTAAGCTGCGAATTCATCTTTGAATTGGGCAATTTCCACAAAAGGAACTTGAGTAATTCTATATTCCATAAGACCGATATTTTTATTTCCCGCGAGAAAATAATCAGCCGCATTATTCGCAGAAGCCTGATTTTGGGCTGTCTCTTGCCCGTTTACAATAACATAGGGTTTGAAGATCCTATTTGAATTTTTAACATCTTCATAAGCAAAAATGGCACTTTGAATAATATCCTTTTGCGGATCGTTTATTAAACGAATGATTCTTTCCGGTGCCTTTTTAGATTTTGAAATTATGATTTCAAAACGATGATCATAATGTGACTTTCCGGTCAGTTTTAAATTATGAATATATCTGATGTCGTTATCGTCAAACCATTTAATCACATCTTCAATAAAAAGGTTTTTAATCTGTACGCGCGATAAAAAAAACATATCATTTACGGATAAAATTGTTTGAACAAGATCATGTTTTTTCTGGGCAAAATTTTCAGAATTTACTAAAGCAAAGATCTCGTTCTTTTCGCTATTGATTCCAAAGCCGTTAAGAATCTGCTGAAAAATTTCTTTCTTCTTTGGCGTATTGATCGTTACGCCAGAAATTTCTAAGTCATCCAAAGTATATCCAGAATCAGTAAGAAGCCAACCGCCATTTCGGGGTATGGCATAGATTTGAATATAATCATTATGCCGATCCAAAAACGGAGTATTGATAGCAAAATAGTCTGTGCCAGAAATTTTTTCTATCGATGACTGGTCTTTTAAAAACGACCAATAATTATCCATTAAGCTATGAAGCTCGGTCATGATCATACCTCTCTGAAACCTATTCCCTGAATATTACAAAAACGCATAAATTCTTCAATCGATAAAAGAAAATCACTCGGGTCACTAAAAAATTGAGGGTCTAATGGGTATGCAAACCGATCATTAAAACCTTCTTTGTAAAGGTGAATATGTGGGCCAGTGATTATTTCCCCATTTGGGTTTCGATGCCTAAGAATACCTCCCAAATCAAGCCGGGCTAATATATCCTTTGACCTTGTTCGAGTCTGATAGGTTAATCTAATCTGGTAGCAATTAACATCGAATAAAAATTGAAATTTAGTATCGATTGAAATTAATTCAATAGTCTGTTGCCCTTGTAAGAGATAATGACCAGAATAGCGCTCTATCTCAATTTTCGGTAGTTTAAGGAGACTTAAGGCCTCATCGTTACTCAAGTAATCAGATGGCATGATCTTCTCCCATTTAAGAATTTTAGCATCACTCTCTATTTTTACCATCACTCTATATTTGTACAATGAATAATATTTGTCACCACTTCAACCGTGGCATGGCATAATCAATCTTCAAGGACTCCAATGACGGGTGATTGAGCAACCTTTCGATCATCAGGGGCTCGGTAAATTCATCGGCGTGGATTCCGCTGGTGATAAAGATCGCCGGAATTCCGGCCTGATTGGCCCCGCGAATATCGGTCGAGAGGGAATCGCCGATGGCCGCAATCCTGTGTCTCTGCGATGGCGCGAGCAGGCCACTGGCCGCATCATAGATCTCGGGATAGGGTTTACCGTGATAACGCACCGAACCCCCGAGCGACTCATAGATCTCGGCCAACATACCCGCGCATTCCAGCCTCTGGCCATTGTGGATGACAATCCGATCGGGATTGGCGCAGATCATCGGCAGGTTGCGCCCTGCCGCCGTAACCAGAATATGGCGGTAATCTTCGGCCACCTCGTCGAAGTCTACCCCAGTTGCCAAAATCACCTCGGCATCATCGATCGATTCGACACTATGCCCCTGAATTCCAACCACCATTTGGGAATCCTTCATTGGCCCGAGCAGATAAATTCTCTCCCCCAGGTCACGGTACCAGGGGTCATGGCGCAGGGCCAGATTCTGCCACACCACCTGCCCCGAAGTCATGATTCCGTCATATAGATGATCCGCGATCCCTAACCTTCGCAGCACGGGAGGAACCTCCGATATGGGTCGCGGGGCGTTAGAGATTAAAACCACCCCCTTGCCAGCCGCCCGTAATTCTTGAAGCGCAGCGGGAGCATCGGCATAGGCGGTGTGACCATCGTGGAGAACCCCCCAAATATCGACCAAGAACCCGTCGAATTCTGACGCAACCTCGCTTAGGGACTGAATTAAACGCACAACTAAAACTCCTCGGATGCGGGTTCGCCAAAGACCTTACCCCGCCCATAATCAAGATTAAAATCGAGCATATCGAGAATCACATCCTCGTCATCCAGCCCCTCGACAATAAGGTCAATCGCCCCGGGGTCGAGCAGCTTTTTTAACCCCCGCGGATCATCGGCAAAGAGCGGATGGTTGAACAGGTAATTGGCCTCCACCTCGACAAATCTAAATCCCTTGTGCGACAGGTCGCTGACAAAAAAATCAAACTGTTGCAATTCGCTCATGACAAAACGATAGCCGAGTTTTGACAGGGTCACCAACTCCTCCTCGACCCTCGGCTCTAATCGATCGACGACAAATTGCGGAATGCTGAAGATGAGCAGCGGCGCCAGTTCGGTATTCTTGCGCATAAAGCCGCGGAAGTCGTTAAAATATTCGCGTTCGCGCAATGTGTCACCCGACAGCGGACAGATCAAGGCCGGGGGTTGTTTTTGCCTTCCCAACCGCCGCGACAATTGAATGATTCTGACCAGCAGAGCATTGTCGATCATCGCCATCATGCCGGCAGCGGTGGCAATGGGGCGATAGAATTCCGGCTCCAGGATTTCGTTATTATCCATGCGAATCACCGCCTGGCAGCGATGGTAGCAAAGCCGCCGCTGCGGCAAATTGACAATCGGCTGGAGGTAAAGTTCAACCTGATCCGCCGCCAGGGCCGCGCGGAGTCGCTCCACCGCCGTGGCTTCGCTCGAGGGTTTTTTAAAGACCGGTTCAGCCGAGATACCCGCTTTTGTGGGCGATAGTTCATCGCCGAGATCGACCGACTCGATGGTCACACGGTCTTGCGGCTTGACGGCTAATTCGGGTGGCGGCGTCGGCGATGGTTTCTGCACGGTTTTGTGCAAAGAAAAACCCTTATCTGGCAGCCGATCCAGTCCCAGCGGTTCGGGAAGGTCATGGTTCCGATTGAACTGTCCGCGAACCTTGGCCTGACTCCCCAACTGCTCTTGCAAAAGCCGAATATCGCTGAGTAATGTCGTCATTCCCACCTCGCCACGCCCCGATTCATTGACCTGTTCGAGGCCGATGCGGCGGGTCAATCGGTCTAGATTCAGGCTGATAATGGCCAGTTGGCGGGACAGGCTCCGCTGGCTGATCCGTCGCAGATAGGCCTCACGAAGGCCAAAAAGCAGCAATAACAGTGCAAAACCAACGACTAACGGTGAATTGGCGGGGGCCAGCAAGGAATAAAGATCAATTGACTCTGAACCTGTGTAATAATATAGCAGAAGGGCAGTACAGAGGGTCAGGATCACTGCCAGTGCTGCGGTGATGAGCGATTGTCGTGCAAGACTTCGTTGAGCCAGATTATGGGATTGTTTTGCGAACCCCTCGGATTCGAATTTCTCTTGATCTTGACTCGATTCTGCCTCGGTTAAACTGGAACTCCGTTCAAATAGCCGAGGCTCCGACAAGCTTCCCTGCCGAGCCTCTGCCTCCGCTGCCCCCCTCTCCGTTATCCGAGGTGCGGGATCGGTTCTATCCTTGGGCGCGCGCGATGATGATGATTTAAAGCTAAACATTCTTAATCATAGCTGAGTTTTTCACTCTCTGCCACCAACCCTTTATCGATCGACTGTCGTTTCGCGTTTTACGAACTGGCCTAAACTATGCTATCAATAATTGCTTAAAATTCTTTTGCTACGATTCTGCACAGCTTGTTAATTTTTTAAGGCAGCTAAGGCAATCACTATGACTTTAAGCAAAACTGGTAATGCCAAGAATAATCAATCGGCTCTGTTACTCAGCCATAGTACGATTTGGCGGGCAATTGATCGTTTGGCGAGTCAAAATGAACTGACCGCTTCGGGCCTGGCCAAGCTGGCGGGTCTTGACGCGACCACCTTTAACCCGTCGCGGCGGACGACCCTCGAGGGTAAAAACCGCTGGCCCTCGACCGAGACCATCAGCAAAATTTTGCAGGTCACCGGCACCGGCCCTGATGAATTTGTCGAACTGCTCCGCGATTGATTTAAGCCATTCAAGTCCCCTTCTATTCGCAGCGGCCCTGTCTGCCGTGATTGCAAAGAAAAGTTAAAGCCGATGACCAAGCCGAATCAAGTGATGAGCCGTCGCCGTCTATTGCAGCAATTGGGTCTTAGCGGCCTGCTGTCCTTGCCCATGATTGCGGCGGGAAGTTCGCTTCTTCGCGCGGTCAATCCCGTGGCTCCGCTCCCTCCAACTCTACCGACCATTGCCATTGATGCGGGACATGGCGGTCATGACCCGGGGGCGATTGGGGGGCTTGGAACCTTGGAGAAACAGATCACCATCAGCGTCGCCCGCAACCTCGCCTTGCGCCTACAGGCGAGTGGGCAGTTTACGGTCAGCCTGACCCGCTGGGATGATCACTATCTTGACCTGCAACGGCGGGTCAATCTGGCCCGAGCTGCCAAGGCCGATCTCTTTATCTCCCTCCATGCCGATGCGACCCATGATCAAAGCTTGAAGGGATTCTCGGTCTATACCCTGTCGGAGCAGGCTTCGGATGATCTGGCCCTGCAGATTGCGCGGAACGAGAATTCGGTTGATCTCGTCGATCCCGCTTTGCTGCAACAGAGCCCCAAGGAGGTGCATCGGATATTGCTTAATCTGATGCAGCAGGAAACCTTAACCAGAGCCTATCAAATGGCACAGGTGGCGGTATCCATCCTGCCACCAGAGATTACGCCGCTGCACCAGCCCCATCGTGAGGCTAATTTTGTCGTCTTACGCGCCCCTGACATTCCCTCGGTCCTGGTCGAGATGGGATTCCTGTCTAATCGCCAAAGCGAGAAGGAACTGCGCCGACCAAGCTACCAACAGAAACTAAGCGAGCGATTGGCCATGGCCGTCCACCGGTATTTTTATCCGCTGAAGGGGTAGAGAAAAAAATGAGTTAACTGTCACTATAGGAAAGTCTGAAAAACTCCAAACTTGTCATTCTGAGCTTAGAACAGTCCGAGC
>JASGCE010000248.1 GCA_030054295.1 Minisyncoccota bacterium | reverse complement strand
ACAGTTAACCGAGCTAAAGCTCGGACTGTTCTAAGCTCAGAATGACAATTTTTGGACTGTGTTAACCCCTTACAAGCATTTTGAGACAGTCTGGGGCATCCGCCCCCCGCAAAAAAAATGAGTTTTTGGATTTTCAAAGAATCAGACTATATCTTTTTTCATTTTTCTTTTTTTGTTAATTCAACCCTAACCTGCTAATCCCGAAAATTGACATATTGCAGCGGCTGCTCGATCTTCAAACTGCGAATATGGGCAATCGCCTCCTGCAAATCATCGCGCTTTTTCCCCGTCACCCGCAGTTCATCGCCCTGAATCGCCGTCTGCACCTTAAGCTTTGCATCCTTAATCGCCTTGACGATTTTCCGCGCCAAATCACTGTCAATCCCCTGCTTGATCGTAATCACCTGCCGCAGACTATTGTGCGAAGCCTTCTCGGGCGTGCCATAGTCCAAAATGCCGATATCAAGCTTGCGCCGAGTCAAATAAACCTTAAGCAGTTCATGCATCTGTTTGAGTTTTAAATCATCGTCAGCCAAAATCGTGAGCTTCTCCTCCTGCCGTTCAATCGAACAGCTGCTGCCCTTAAAATCAAAGCGAGTCTCTACCTCTCGCCTCATCCCAGCCAGGGCATTGTCGATTTCCGCCAGTTCGGTTTTGGATACTATGTCAAAGGATGGCATGATTAATTCCGCTTAGAGTAGGGTCTTCATCTCGTTTAAACACTAGGATAGCAAGGCTATTTCGTTTATAATATTCTGGTTTAACAGTCACAGTCAGCAAATTAAGATAATTGGTTTTTGAAGAAGGCGCAATGAATAGTTCCAATTCATCCCCCCGATTTGGCGGCGCAAAGTCACCCTCTACCGAGACCGTCGAGGGATATTTTTTAAATATCCTCGAAAACGGCAAATGGCAAATTGTCGAGAAATTCCCAGCCAGCGACCGAGATTCAGCCATAGCCGCCGCCCGCGAAGCCCTGCAGAATCCATCCGTCCTATCCGCCAAGGTGACGGCCACCAGCCACGACCCGCGCACCGGTACGGTCAGCGACAAGGTGATCTTCCTCGATGATCAGCGGCTATCGCAAAAAAAGAACAGCTGGCAGGAGGGGGCAGAGCGATCCATCAGTTCAAATTTCCAAGGTGCCGAGAGTCTCAATTCCCCTTTCAGTACCGGGGTTCGCGCCGGGGTTCTCGCCCCACGGGTCAAGAATCGCCTCGGGCCGCGCGGCATCCGAATGCCCAATTTCCTGAACCTTGGCATGGCGGAGGCGGCCATTGATCCCGTCCGCAATGCTGCTGCGAGTCCGGTTGCGTCACAATCATCATTTTTACCAAAGAATTCATGGCTTAGTGCGATACTAGCCCTGGTGGCGGGGGTTTCGACGGCATTGTTATTCGGCTTCTTTCCCAAGGTCACAGAAGCGGTCATGACTCTGTTGGGGTCAGAGGCCCTGCCGCTGCTGGCATTGTTTGCTTTTTTGAGTGGCGCGGCCTTTATCGCCCTTTTTATCCAATCGACGCGAAGGGAGTTTCGCCCGACTCAAACGGCACCAACCTCGAGCGAATTTAGCCCCTCAGTGCAGATCAAAAACATCCAGACTCTGTTTCCAGACCCAGACTCAGACCCAGACAGTTCGCAAAACAATCCATTGGTCGATAACAATGAATTGGTGCGACGGCAGATGCGCGACAATGATCCCCAGGCCAGTGCCGATCAAAGGCTTGGACTCTATCGCTCGCAGGCGGCCTTGACCCTGTCGAACAGCTATAGTTCCAAAATCATCAAGGAATCGAACGCCCGCGAGTCTGGCGGCAAGGATCAGAACAGTGAGGTTGAACGGATTCTCCCCGGCTTTAATTTTGATATTAAAAACCGCGAGTTGAACGAGCTCTTGACCGAAATGCTCCTTCATCCCGAGATTATGAGTCACCAGCCGCTTCGAGCCGGCGGCAGTGGTGAACTGACCCAGACCTGGCAACTCATCGCCCTCGGGATGATTCAAATGGCCTTTGATTCCCATCCCTATAGTCCCGAGATCGCAAGCAGAATGCTCATGCCGCTGATTAAAAAATTGGGGGTCACCAATGACCATCAGGCGCGAGAGGAGGCGCGGCGCATCAGCCAAGGATTCGAACGATTCCGCGACGACCGATTTACCCGCGCCATCATTCGCGCAACCACCGAACTTCTCCGTCGCCGCCACAGCGACCCACAGTTTGCCGACCGCATCGCCGCCCTGATGGTCACCGCCAATGCTGGCCCCAATCCGATCAGCGATTCTGCTGGCTCTGATCATGCAAAAACCAAGAGCCCCGATGCGGAGACTCTATCGGGAACCATCACCCTGATGGTCGGAGAATTCCGTGGCGGCCAGATTCGCGGTCGAAGCCTTAAGTCTGTGGATTTCGAGCGGCAACAACAGCTCGATTTGATCCTGAACGAGACCATGGCGCGGTTCTTGGGGCGGCTCATTCCCTACCGCGAGGGGCGGGTGCTTGGGGTTTTTGCCATGACCGAGAATGGCTTTGGCGCAGCGGTATCCTTGATTCAGAATCTGTCCCAGGTGGCGGAGTCGAGTGGCCTCGATCTGCCCAAGATCAAGATTGGCCTCAGCAGCTGTGCGACAACCGGCCTCGATCTGCCGTCGCAAATGACCGATGCCATTGCCGAGGCGGTCGCGCTTTGCCAAAGCGCCCCAGCAAACGAGATTTGGGTCACAGCAGAATTGGCGTTAAAATTCAATGGATTGCCGCACTATAGTTTTGCCGCCATGCCGAATTCCGGTCAGAATGATGATGGCACAGCAGAGGCCGAACCAAGGGCCTATCTGCTGACCTGGAATGGCTAGTCGGGCTTTTGCATTTTGTGATTGTGTCTGGGCCGATGATAGATTAGAGACTAATTTAACCACCAACCATCAGGGCAAGGAAACAACTCCATCATGCATATAACCGACTGTGAAACCTTTGTCGTTGCCAATCCGCCGCCCGGCAAGGGTGGGCGATATTTTGTTTTTGTGCGCTTGACCACCAACACTGGAATTACCGGCATTGGCGAGGTCTATACCGCCAGTTTTGCCCCTGAGACACTCAAACAAATGATCGCCGATGTTTTCGAGCATCATATCGAGGGCAGCGACCCCTTCCAGATCGAAACCATTTGGCGGCAGGTCTATGGTCGCGGCTATTCCTTGCGGCCGGATATTTCCCTGATGGGAGTCCTGTCGGGGCTCGAGATGGCCCTGTGGGATATTAACGGCAAGGCCCTCGGCAAGCC
>JASGCE010000045.1 GCA_030054295.1 Minisyncoccota bacterium | reverse complement strand
GTCAAGCGCGACGACGCTCAGAGTGACAAAAAAATGACTTTTTCAGACTTTCCTTCAGGGAGCGGGGGAAATCACAAAAAACATACCCCCCAAGTCGTTCTAAGATTTTCGCTTCGCTTTGCTTGCTCAAATCAAAGAACGACTATCCCCCGCTTTCGCAAGCGCGAAAGGGGGGACTGTTTAAGTGCAATCACCTTGCCGCGCTGACGATCTTGCCGCCCGACAGGCTGTATTTGGTATTGCCCAGTCGGTAATCGTCGAAATTACCCGCCAGAGCGGTCGTAACCAGTGATGCGCCGCTGCCAATCGAGACATTCAAAGTCGGAATATAGTGCGCCCCTGTACCAAAGCTGACCGTACCACTGTCGGAATGGATCGTGACCGACTTGCCGCGACTACCGGCCATGGCATTGTTGATGGTGATATTGCCCGCCGCCCACACGCTGTTGGTCGTCAACACGCCAAAGTCGAGTCGGTTGCCGTTCAGGGTGATGGCACCACCGTAGTTGCTGATCCTATCCCAAATCCAGGTGCCTTGGCCAGTGCCAGCACCCCAGGGCGAGACGCCACCGGTATTGATCACGACATCTCCGCTGTCGCTGTTGCTGATTGCGCCCAAGCCGCTGAGATAGTTACCACCGGCGTTAAAATTAATACCGGTGCGGGCGTTCAAGCTGAGTTTATTAACCCAAACCGAGGACTCGCTGGCCTCGGTAATCGTCCCCCAGGCCTGAATCGACAGGTTTTGAGTTTCACCATTGTTGAGGTTACCAACCACCCGAACATCACCGTTCCGCGATGCCAGATTAAGCGTCTTGTTATTGGTAAACTGGTTAAGGTTAACCGACAGTGCCGAACCATTCGATAGAGTCAGGTTGGTAAAGCCATCGATCACCGCACCGCCATCGATCACAATCGCCCTATTGTCTCCCGCGCTAAGGGTCGCGGTGCCGCTGCGAAGGCCCAAGAACTGACCATTGATCGTAATGTTATTGCCCGCCGTGACAGTCAGGTTATCAGGAGTACTATAGTTACCATTAAAGATCACCGAACCCAGACGCGAACTGATGGTTCCATTCAGCTGGGCATTGCCCGCATTGTTAATGACAATATCGCCACTGTCGGTGGACAAACCATTGATCACGCCAAAGCTATTGCCATTGGAGCCGAGAGTGATGCCCCTGTTGGCACTGGCGGTCAAGCTATTGACCTTGAAGACGGTACCATTGTCCTCAACTATCGAACTACTGGCATTCAGAATCAATCTATTCACCGCGACCGACGAAGGCTCGGCGGCATCATTGACCAGCCTAATACTATCGGCATTGACCGTGACCGAGCCAATCGAATCGCCGGCAAAGAAGGCGGCATTCACAGTAACAATAATCGGCTCGACCGTTAAGCTACCGATTGCGGCCGCCGTTGGCACGAATTGATTCCAGGTGATGCTATTAAAATTCTGGAGTCGATTGGTACCAAAGGGGAACCATTCGATATTGCTGTTTCCTGCGGTGTTAAGGGTCAGGTTACCCGTCCCTTGACCATCAAAGACACCCATCAACTGTAGTGCCGAATATCCCTGCCTACTCCCCTGATTGACCGAGATGGTGCGATTGCCAATGATGGTAAAGGTGTCGCCGCGCAGCCAGGTCTCGTTGCCCTTGTTGATGATATCGCCGGTGATATTTACCCCCCGCGTCAGCAGCAGGTTAATCATGCCGCGTTCGTTGGTGACGCCCTTCAGGTTGGTAATGTGATTCTCGACCCCATTCAAGGCAATACCATTGCCAGCATGAAGTTCAAGATTCTCGGCGGTCAATAGGGCTGAACCGGTCTCGGTAATGGCCCCGCCCGCGGTGATCTTAAGATTCTTGAAGCCCCCTTGATTGGCCAGGCGCGTATCGCCCACCGAAGTCACATTCAACTGCTTCTGGCCAACAAAGTTAGAAAAGCCTCCGCCAAGTTCGAGCAGCACGCCCGACTGCGATGACAGATTGACCGTCGTCGCATTATTCAGTGCCGCATTATTGACATAGAGCGCGCCAAAATTGCCGGTTTGCAGATTAACCGTCGAGCCACTGCTGCCAATATAGGTTCCAGCCAGGTAAATCGAGCTGGTCGAAGCAATATTCAGACTGCTGCCAAAATTAACTATGTCCAAGGACATCGAAACCCAACCATTCTTGGTTCCATAATTGCCATTCAATGTGACCGTACCCGTTGAGGCCAGATTCAATTCCCCCGAATCGGTGGTTGCGCCATTGATGGTAGCAAAGCTATTCTGACTGGCATTGAGGGTGATTCCGGTCCTTGCCGTGACGGTCAAACTATTGGCGATGATCGGGGAAGTCGCAGACTGTGTAACCGCTCCGCCTGAACGGATCGACAGAGTCTCGAATCTACCCTGATTCAAGAGTTGAATATTGCCGCCCGAGGTTAAATTCAAGTCGCCATTCGCGGTAAATCCGGCCAGCATCGCCAGGTTCGCCACCAGTCCGCTGTCGGACGACAGATTGACGGTTTTGATATTATTCATCACCACCCAATCGGCATGGATCGGGCCATTATTGCCGGTCTTGAAATTAAGTGTCGCGCCATAATTGCCGGTATAGGTTCCCTGCAAAACAATATTGGTGGACGAATTAACGGTCAAACTGTCGCCAATATCGGCATTGCCAAAGAGCAATGCTACCCGACCCGCCTTGTTGCTGAACTCGCCGCGCAGCTTGACATTGCCGCCCGAGGCCAGGTAATAGGCCCCCGCGTCGGTGGTCGCGCCATTGATCGTGCCGAAACGATTGGCACCATAGAATTCAATCCCATTCTTGGCGGCAATCGAAAGAGTACCAACTGTCAGGGCCGATTCACCATGCTGAATGACCTGGCCGCCGCTGATGATTCTTAGATTATCAAAGTTCCCATCACCCGAAATACCAACATCACCCGCGGCCTTCAGGGTGATATTATCGAGATGGGCATAGGCACTGGCTTCAAATCCGACATAGCCGCCGGTTGATTCAATAACCACCGCTCCCGCCTCGGAAATGGTCTGAGTAAGTATATCTCTGACGCCCACAGTACCGTGATGGTCAGCCCGAAGGGTGCCGGCGACACTGACATTGCCACCCGATTTTATGTTGATCTTGCCGCCCGAAGAACTAAAAAATGATGAGCTATTGGTGGTTGAGGCATTAAGCGTAACATTGCTTTGAACCTTGGCCGAGGTTCCGCCGTAAATTGAAATAACCCCGCCCTTGTAACCCCCACCGGAAATCAGCGAAGCCCCAGATTTGATGGTCACATCATTGTTGGCCTTTAACGAGATGCTTGAAACATTTAGCCATCTTTTTGTACCCAGGTAATCAGTACGGGCGTTGGATTCACCATCATTATTGGCATTGAGGGTTCCGCCGACATCCATCACCTTGCTCTCGGCACCGATGCGGTAGGCATTGATCGTGCCGTTTAATGTGATGCTGCCGCCGGTCGGGGCGACAAAATTACCAAGACCCGTAACCCCAGCCTGGAATGTCGCATCGCTGATCGATCCCGTGGTAGCAAATAATTGGACTGCCGAAACATTGGAACCATTGCTGAAGACCATGCCATTGGGATTGACAAAATAGAGGCTGCCATTGCTGGTCACGGTGCCAGAGATGGTCGAGGCAGAGGCACTGTTAATCCGATTGAGGGTCGAGGAATTGTAATTTGGCACATTAAAGGTAACCGTATCGCCCGGCGCGACATCAAAACTGTTCCAGTTGATGACGGCACTGGTCGTCGATTGGTTAATCGTCGTGCTACGGTTGCCGTTGGTCTGGGTAATGGTCGCACTGCCCGCCGCCACCGCTCCACCGCTCGGCGCGGCCTTGGCCGCGGGAGCCTGCGACAGGACCGTCAGCAGAACCAGGGTTGCCGAACCCATCATCAATTCGTGGCGCAGATGGCCAAAGGCTCCGCTGGGGTTGGCAATCAAACCGTGAAGGTGAAAATGGTTCTGAAACTGCGAGATTTGTTTTTGCACCATGGTCAGGTCTTGATGGAGATGGTGAATAATCTTGTGGCTGGTGGTGGTAAGAGTCGACATGGAGATTCTCCGAGTAAGTGGGTTGAGATTGTTACTTGTTATTCCTGTTACAATTTTCTTAATTCTATTGTTATTGATTTCTTATTTACGCTTTCAATGAAAGCCTGTCAAACAAAAAATAATATAGTCTATGCACATGGGAATTGAAAATTTTGTTTTGATTTAAATAACTCTCAATGTTCGTCATTGCCGCCGCTCGTTTAACGAGCGTGCTGGCAATCCAGCGGGGAGTTTGAGGGGCATAAGCCCCTCAATTATAGAGATTTTATTGTGCTTGGGCTTATGCCCGATCTGGATTGCCACTCTTCGCTGCTATCGCAGCTTGAGGGCAATGACGATTTTTGGGTTGAAACTTCAGGAATTCTCAGGTGAACGAAGTATACTATTCATCACCAGGGCCACCGCGGCGATGGCCGCCGTGTCGCAGCGCAGGATCACCTCTCCCATCGAGACACGGGTGACATGAGTCAAGCGGGCGAACTCCGCGAATTCGGCTGGGCTGAATCCCCCTTCAGGCCCGATGATAATCCCGAGCGAAGCAACCGAGCCCATCCCCGCCACCGCCGCCAGAATCGGCCGCGCCTCCCCCGCTTCGCAACAGGCGAACAGCGGCTGGGAGTCATTGCTTAGAACCTCCGCCAGCGACAGGGGTTCAGCCACCGTCGGCACCGACAGGCGACCCGACTGTTCAGCCGCCGCCAATGCAATGGCCCGCAGTCGTTCCAGCCCAACCCGCCCCGCCACCGTGTGATCTGTGATAATCGGCTGGAGCCGACTGACCCCGAGTTCAGTGCATTTCTCCACCATCAGATCCATCGCGTCGCGCTTGACCGCAGCAAAAAACAGAGTCAGTTCTGGTCGCGCCGCGATGGCCGCCACCCCAACCAGCAATTGGGTAATCTCGACCGATGCGGATCTTTTATTGATCGCGGTAATCACCCCGCGATATTCGCCGTCGCGCGGATTGAACAGAGACACCTCTGCCCCCACCCCCAGCCGCAGCACGGCAAAAAGATGATGGGCGCGGTCAGCATCCAAGCCAACCACGCCCGCCATCTGTATCCGTTCAGCGAAGTAGATCCGCGGCCGGTGCGCCAAGATTTAAGCGACCCGCAGTTTCGCCGCCGACTTGGACGAACCCAGACGGGTTTTCATCGTGTCGCTATACCAATCGACGAACTGGATACAGCCGCTCTCCTGCTCGACCGAATAGGGGCCGGGCTTGTAAGCGGGCGACATGATGCCGGCGGCATTGTCCTGGATGATGCGGCGGTCGGCATTGTTGGTGGCGATCCAGACCTCGCTCAGGCGGTTGATGGTATAGTCCTCGCCCAGCACCGCATCCTTGTGCACCAGCCAGCGAGTCGTCAATTGAGTCTGAGTCGGGGATAGGGGCAAAACGCGGAAACTGACTCCCTGATCGACCAGGCCGTGGTTCCAGCTGGTCGGATAGTGGAACAGCAGCATCGAGCCAATATCCTTGGTCGCCCGCGGATTGAGCGGCATCCTACAGGCGGGTTGACCATCCATGGTGTAGCTCTGGGCACCGGGCAACAGGAAGGTGCGGTTGAAGCGGTACTGGCCGTCTTCCGAAATATGGAACTTGGAAGGCAGGCCGAGCGACTCGCAATATTCCCAATGTTTGGCCATGGGGGAATCGGGAGTCATACCCTCCACTCCCGTCGCCGCCGGGTCTTCGGGGAAGGTCAGAATCAGTTCGGGGTGGTTGGCGCGGCAGTGGTAACATTCGCGATTATTTTCCCACACCAGTTTCCAATTGCCATTCTCGATAATGGTCGATTCCATCGCGACCTTGGTATTGCGGAGATCGTGGGGGCCAAAATAATTTTCGAACAGCGCGCCGAATTCTTTAAAATCGGGCGGTTCTTCGGCGATACAGACCCAGATATAGCCCGCGCGCGCCTCGACATGCACTGGTTTAAGTCCATGTTCGGACTTGTTAAATTCGGGTGTCATACCGCGGGCATAGACCAGCTTGCCATCCTCCATGTTGTATGTCCACTG
This sequence comes from Minisyncoccota bacterium, assembly GCA_030054295.1. Classification (GTDB taxonomy): domain Bacteria; phylum Pseudomonadota; class Alphaproteobacteria; order Elsterales; family Elsteraceae; genus JASGCE01. The sequence goes on along the minus strand of JASGCE010000045.1, from coordinate 8,114 downwards.
GTGGTATGGGCAGACGAGTTTGCCCGCGCCGGTGCCCTTGTCGGTCAGGCAGATTTTCGAGCCGCGATGGCGACAGGTATTGTGGTAGGCCTTGAACTCGCCGTTATTGTCGCGCACGACCATGACCGAATATTCGCCGATCTGGAGGGTCAGGAAATTGCCGGGTTCAGGGATTTCGATGTCGTGGCCGGCGAAGATCCAATCGCGGTACCAGATGGTCTCGAGATCGATCTTGTAGAAATCGGGATCAATGTAGAATTCCCGATCGAGACTGTAATTGTGTTTGCGATTGTTCAGCTTCTGCAACATGAGATCAGCAGTGTTCATGATGGCCCCTCTGTCCTTCTTTGCCGTGAGTCAAATGTAAGGCTTTATTAGCAGATTTTTATGCGGGAAGCCAAAGGAAATTTAGGGGGGAAGCGGATGGGGTGATGGAGGCGGAGGGTGAAACGGTTGCAAGGCTAAGCCTTGCTGGATTTTTAAGGCGAAGCCTTAAATGGGTCTGGGCAAGGCCCATCGAAGCACCACCTTGTCGAGTGGTCGGCACAGCAAAACCTGTGAAGCTGCCGCATCCCGAATATGCGACAGATAAAAAAGGGTAACTCGGCAGTTCGCGTTTTGCAAGCCGAGCCCGAGACAAGGGGTAATGGTTCGATTTATTTTCGTTGACAGTTTCAATTTATGCAGGTGTAATGATTAATATATCATTAAGGGGGTATAAAATGGTTAATGTTTGGAATATGGCGATTGATAAAGCTGGCTATAAAGATAAAGAAGATGGTAAAACTTATAAATATGTAAGCTATGAAGAGATCAAGCACCGTTGCGTAGTTGCGGGTGGCTGGTCCAGTACAGGTGATTTAAGTTATCTATATCATTCGACAGATTCAAAAATAAATGAATTTATTGATAACAACGAAAACAATGAACTAAAATTCTCAAATACATTCAATAGGATATTAAGATTAGATGGTATCGCAATTGGTGATATTGTTTTAGGCTTTGAAGGTAGGACAGTAAGAGGTATTTGCGAAATATTAGACGCAAGTTCATATTTTTACATGCACGATGAATCAAAAGGTGAGGATATTGAAGAATTTTTTAAAACAGATATTGATAAAAGACTTCAATTTGAAAGAAATAACGATAAATTTTTTGAATATGCCAATACTTTGTACCCTGTATTCTGGGTAAATATTGTTAATGTTTTGGATGCAAAAAACCTTTCAGTATCTCGCGTCGGTCCGAGAGGGATTGAGAGTCATAATAACAATCCTGATTATGTAAGATCTATGTGGTTGGATTACAAACTAAAAATTGGCAAACCACTACCTTGGGCAAGTGATGGCGAATGGTTGAAACAACGGTTATCTAATCTTGATAAACTTAGGAAAAGAAGAATGACAGAAAAATTTCAAAAGCCTCTAGAACATATGAAGCAAATCATTCTTCACGGTTCGCCTGGGACAGGGAAGACTTATACTGCATTTCAAATTATTGAAGATTCTTTGGGTTCAAACTATAAGCAAATGCGGATCAGTAACGAAAATCCCAACGGGCAATGGGACTTTGTTCAATTCCACCCATCCTATAACTATGAGGATTTTGTTAGGGGAATTAAGTCAGAGACAAATGGAAGTTCAATTGAGTATAAGGAAGTCAACAAGGTCTTTGCAAATATGTGCAAAGAAGCAAACAAAATAGAAAACAAAGACAAAAAATACTACCTCATCATTGACGAAATCAATCGCGCGAATGTGGCGACGGTGCTGGGCGAGTTGCTCTATGCGCTTGAATATCGTGGCGAATCAGTTACTACGACCTATGCAGACGAATTGGGCAACAGGACTCTGACAGTCCCAAATAATCTGTATATCATTGGCACTATGAATACCTCGGATCGTTCGATTGGTCATATTGACTATGCGGTACGGCGGCGGTTTGCCTTTATCCCCTGCTTGCCAGATCGAACAGTAATTGACGCAACCAATCAAGGGGAAGTCAAAGTCACTGCACTTAAGTTTTTTGACTTGGTAGCAGAACTATTCAATACTACCCTTTCCAACGACTACCGTAAGGAAGATGTTCAAATCGGTCACACCTATTTTCTGGCAAAAAACGCAGAGGAATTACAGGTCAAGATGCAACATCAGGTTGCGCCATTGCTGAAGGAATATCTCCGCGATGGAATCTTGACGAATAAATCCGATGTGGAATCTGTTATTAGTAAAATCTGTGCAGAATGAGCGATAGGATAAACACTTCAGAGCATCAGGCTTGGGTCGATATTGACTCAGTTAAGCCAACCGCTGGCTATGATTTTGGAACTGATGCCACCAATAAAGATATTGCCAAAAACTTCGGTTTAAAGTTCGAATCCGATAAAAACAATCAAGCATCGGAAATTAAAATCGGCCCCTTTGTAGGGGTTCAACGCCTTTCTGTCACCGATGGCACTGATGTTATCGCCCATTCCAGCCCAAAACAATTCGATAACAAAACCATGGACTATGCCGCCATGTTTGATTATTGCATGGGGAATCCAACCGTTGCGCGGCACATGGGCAAGTGTTTTTTTGTTTGGACAGACGAGAGTCAAATCCCAATCGAAAAAGACAAACAGATCTATGAACTATTGATATTTTCGTTTGTCAATTCACTCCATGAACTGTGTCAGCGACACCTGCGTCGCACCGCCATTCGCCGTACCGAGAATCTGGTTGGCAAGGTCAAGGGGCGGATCATGGTCTCGCAGCAAATTCGCCAGAACCTGTCGGTTAATCGCCCTGATCGGGTTGTCTGCAACTATATCGAGCATAATATCGACTGCCGAGAAAATCAGATTCTCCGTGCGGCCCTCGAGGTTGCGGCAAAATATATTTCTGCCAAAGGTTATGATAACCTAAACCAGAAAATTGGTTTCTGTCGCAATGCTCTTGAAGGGGTTTCTGTTCGTCGAATCGACCGCCGCGAATTTATCGGCATTCGCTATGCGGGGGCTTTCCAGCATTACAAGGAAGCACATGGTCTTGCCAAGGCGGTGCTCTTTACCCTCGGCATCAATCCCGAAGACCATAGCCAAGCGCAAAAAGAAATGACACAGGTCTATCCCTTCGTTCTCTGCACCTTTGAACTGTTTGAACGATTCACCGAGGCCGTGCTGCGCCGTCAATACAAGGATCACCAGCTGTGGGTGGGGTATGATAACAACGATCTTACCAGCGATGGTTATACTGTGCGACCCGATATGATTCTTATTGATAATGATGGAACGCCCTATATTATTGATGCGAAGTATAAAGTCGTACCGAATGGAAAGGCCTGTGATGAGGATCGAAAGGATGCCTATAAATCGGTTGCCTATGCCCATCATTTTGGAGTCATCAAACTAATTGAATCTTATCTTGCAAAACTTGGGCATGATGAAAACCTGTGTAAAAATAGAAAGACCGTCTTGCTCTATCCTCAACTTGTCAAGACAGAAAAACAAAACCATTCAATAACCTTTACTGGTTATATTGATGTTGGGTTCAGTCGTTTAATTAAGGTCACAATCCCCTGCCCGATGCAAAAATTATAACGATGGTTGTAATTTAAAATCTTTTTTAGTGGGGGCGGATGCCCCCGTCTCACTTCGTTCGACTCCCCCTCTGGATTGCCTTGCTTCGCAACGCAATGAGGGGTTCGTGAAGGTTGAACCCTCCCGACTCCTCATAGCGGCGTTCGTAGCACAAGGCTATCTCGCGGGTGTGAGACATGTGTTAGCAAGACGGTGCGGCGAATCCAGGGTGTAAAAACCAGGTTTCTATTTCTGTAACTCTGAATTCCCCGATGCTTCGCACGGGAAATGACAATCAGTATAGATTGGTTTAGTTGATAAATGCTCTGATTATAGACTCATTCAATTATATCTTCGCTGCAATGATTCGACATGTTCGACATCGGTTTGGTGGGTCAGCGCCAGGCGATGGGTTTCGAGCCGGCCGACACAGAACTGGAGGCGATTGTGCGACATGACCTCCTCCGTCTGTGCCTGCAAGTAATCGATCAGTTCGGGTAAAAAATATACTCCCTCAGGTTTTTCGGTTTTAAACTCGGGATTGCCGACAAAGACCACAAGCGACTCGACCGCGTTAGGAGGCAAAAAATCCAAGACCTGTCGCACAGCTTGAACATGGCCGTAGTTCTGCCTGATCGGGTTTTGAAACCTGAATTTTGCGCGATAAAAAACCTGCGTCCAGGTCTCGTGTTTGGCATCGGCAAAAATCCAACCATTATAGGCTTTGGTTTCAATGACAAATACTCCAAACCGCGAAACCAACACATGATCAATCTGCGTCGTGCCGCCACGATAGTCCAGGGTTATGTGATTGAGCAGATGATAATCCGGGCCATTGAAAATACGCTGCAATATTCGAGACAGTTCCGCTTCGCCATCATTCTGAAATCTTGCAAATCTGGCAGGGCGACAAGCAATTGCATAGCCAATTATCATTCCAAGAATCAAAATTAACGAAATAATTATAAATGAGAATGGTTCCATGTGGTGAACTTGTCTTTGTTTTGTGTAACTTTCTTACAAATATAATCATGGGTTATTAAAATCAAGTGATTGATAACTGTAATGCTATCCGCGGCGGTTTGCCTCGCAATGACGAACTTGAATTGTTGTTGAAATCAAAATAAATTTGAATTCTCAAGTGAACAGACTATACACTAAAACAATGATTGATCTTTAAAGGGCGGCGAAAATGAAGATAAAATTCTATCTGTTACCGGTTTTTATGGTTATTCAGGCACTGTTGGATCCAGTAATGGTATATGCTGATGAGGTCGCGGCAAGGACTGAATTTAACAATTGCTTTTCAAAGGCAGTGGCGGGCGATGCTGAATGCCAAACCACGATAGGACTCTCCTATTTTAATGGCAGTGGCGTGTGGCAGGACTATACCCAGGCCTTTAACTGGTTAAACAAGGCCGCCGAGCAGAATAACGCCGTTGCGCAATTTTCTCTTGGCAATGCCTATCTATCTGGTCATGGCGTGTGGCAGGACTATAACCTGGCCGTAGCGTGGTTTCGTAAAGCCGCCGATCAGGGTAATGCCCGGGCGCAAAATAACCTTGGCTACTGTTACGATACTGGAATCTGCCAGCTGAAGGACCCATTTTTGGCCGCAAAATGGTACCGCAAGGCTGCCGACCAGGGATTAGCACCAGCGCAATTTAACCTTGCCGAAAAATACAAAGAAGGTTTGGGCGTGGAATATGACCCTGCTCAGTCCCTGGTCTGGTACCGCAAAGCCGCCATGCAAGGGCACATCTTTTCGCAAAATCGACTTGCAGTTGCCTATGCAACAGGACAGGGCGTGGAAGAAAATTTGTTTAATGGTTATTTTTTTGCCACTCTCGCCGCTGGTCGTGGCGATAAAGCCAGTATAAAACTGCGCGACCAATATGCCAAGACTCTCAGTACCGACGAACAGGATGAGGCAAAAAAACTTGTCAATGACTGGAAGCGAGGGACAGAATTTCCGCTGCGATAGGACACAAAAAAATTCATGATTATCAGACGCAAAAAATTAACTTTACACTGTTACCGTAAAAATTCTTGGAATTTAATCAAAAAAATGTCATTGCGTGTGAGACTCACAGCTTGCTGTGAGACGATGCGTGGCAATGGTTGCCTTGAAAAACACCTGATAACCTAAATTAGCCCAATAATTGGGGAGCGGAGAAAATTCTGCATAAATACCCATAACTGACTTGATCCAGTTCGGGCATAAGCCCAAGCGCAATAAAATCCTTATAATTGAGGGGCTTATGCCACCAAACTCCCCGCGGGATTGCCAGCCGCTCAAAGCGAGCGGCAGCAATGACGAATATGGAGAGTTATTGAAAAGTAAACTAAATTATGAATTATTAAGTGAACGGAGTATAAAAAAAACTGTAATTAAAGAATTTTTATATTCGATTTCTTAACCATTTCTGTGTAAAACTTAACCTATAATCGCAATTGGTTTAACGGGATTTAACACAAGAAAGGGTGCAGAAATGAACTCCTCCGCAGTGCCAAAAAAGATTCGGTTCTTGTCTTCTACGGCCTTGGCGACTCTTTTGCTGGCCTCGCTTACAATGCTCCCGCAGCGGGCGATGGCCCTGCCGAGCGGCAGCAGGGTTACCTCAGGGACAGCGGCCATCTCCACCAACGCGACCAACACCACCACCACCATCACCCAGACCAGCGACCGCGCGGTGATCGACTGGACCAGTTTTGACCTGGCCGCCAATGAAACGGTGCAGTTCATCGTCCCCACGAGCAGCAGCGCGACCCTCAACCGCATCGCAACGGCCCAATCGACCATCGCCGGCACCATCACCAGCAACGGCGCGGTTTACTTCACAAACCCCAATGGTTTAACATTTGATGCCAACAGCCGAGTCACGACCAATGGCCTTGTCGCCTCGACAGGCACAATAACTCCGACCAATTTTATGAACCAAACCGCGCCGCAATTCAGCGCGCTCACTACCGCCACGATTGCCCTTGGTGGCACTATGGCCGGCGATGTAAGGATCGAGGCCGCCACTGTCACCGTCCCCACCAACCTCAGCATTACCGGCGGCAATCTCTATTTTAACCTGCCCTCGAGCGGCACCGTCACCACCAGCAATGGAGGCCAGATCACCACCAACGGCAATTCGATACTGTTCAGCGGCGCGAGCAGCGGCAATAATGTCACCCTGAATCTGGCTGGAGTCAACGGCGGGGCTAACGGAGTTTTTTACAACAGCAGTTTTATGACCGGCAACCAGACCGCCGTCTCTAACCTGAGCAAAACCGCTGTCAATAACGGCTTTACGGTCAATAATGGCACCATCGGCATCGGCCTTGTCACCACTGGGGTTCTGGCGATTGATGGCATCCGCAAGACCTCTCCCGAGCCCCTGTGGCTCGAGGGCGGCGGAGTCTCGATGCTAACCAGCCATATCGATCTCCAGGGTTCGGTGACGGTGGTTGGCCGCACCCTCCTGACCACCAGCGGCTCGACCAGCGCGGTTATATTTTTTAACGAAGGGATCAATGTCTGGGGCAGCGGTGCCAATATCACCATCAAACAGATTGGTGATTTCGGCACCGCCAGCGATGATGTCAATAACACCATCATGGCGATTAATATGGATTCAAATTCGCTATGGGCTCCCAATGGCAATGTCACCCTATCGAGCAGCGGTGCGATTACCACCAGCGGCGGGGCGATTGGAATTCGACTCTATTACACCTATCTCAATTCCAATGGCACGACCTTAATCAGCCAGAGCGGAGCCATAACCAGCCGCACCCAAGCCAATACGGTTGGCATCAAGATCGAAAACTTCTATCCCACTACCCCAAGCCTGATCGTCAAACAGGATGGGCTGATCGTCGGCACGGCAAGCCAAGGCCCATCGGTCTATGGCATTGATATGCGCAACTCTATTTTACAGGTTGCCCAGATCAGCCTGAGCAAAATCGGCGGGCTCGAGTCAGTCGCCAATGTCGGTATCTGGGGAATCTACAGCCGCAGTAACCGATATGTCGTCAGCGGCGGGGCTGGCAGCAATAATATGGTTCTGGATGCCGGAGTCACGCGGATGCGAATGGGGGATGATACCATTACAACCAGCGGCTCCAGCATCACCGTCAGGGGGGATTCGATGAACCTCAATGGCGCTGTCAGCAGTTCGGGGGGGGCGGTTATCCTCGCCTTTACCCGCAGCAACTTGACCAGCAGCCGCTATCTCGCCAATAGCGGAGCCTATACCAACAATGCTGCCGACTCGGCGGTGGGGCAGGTCTGGACGACCAGTAACCAGAACCTGACCCTCAATGCCGATGGTCTTGGTCTCGCCCTTGACCAGACGGTTTTTAATCTCGGCAATGGCAGTCTTACCAGCAATCGCCGCAAGTTTGGCACCAACATCTATGTCAGCAATGACCCGATGATCACTGCCGCCAATATCGCGACCGTGACCGGCGATTCCTCCGCCGAATACCACAGTCTGACGGAATTTATCAATGGCATTTCGGGCTATGGCCTGACTGGCTGGGGCGGCACCATCAGCTATCGCAACGA
>JASGCE010000247.1 GCA_030054295.1 Minisyncoccota bacterium | reverse complement strand
AAACTCTTGGTGAGACGAAGTCGAACCTTAGAGTTTCTTGGAGGGGTTGCATTTTTCTATTCAAAGGGTTTTGCTGACCTTCCTTTACAAGGGCGACAATGATCGAAAAACCTGAATTAAAGCGCGGCTGGACGACGGGTTCCTGTGCCACGGCGGCGGCGGTAGCGGCCTTTTGCGCACTGGCGGAGGGAGCAGTTCCCACGAAGGTGGTCATCACCCTGCCGCGCGGCGAAACCGTGGAATTTAACATCGAGCGACTCAGTCAATCGACTGCTTGCGGTGAATGGGCCGAGGCCATGGTCATCAAGGATGCGGGCGATGATCCCGATGTGACCCATGGCGCGCGGATTGTGGTTAAACTCTGGTGGGGAGTCGCCGGTTCGGGAATCTCGTTTCGCGCCGGCAACGGGGTCGGGCTTGTCACCCGACCCGGCCTGGCCCTGGCGGTGGGGGAGCCAGCGATCAACCCGGTGCCTCGGATGATGATCACCCAGAATCTGGTCGCTACCGCCGCGCGGTTGGCGGTCACCCGAGCCCTCGATCTGGTGGTCGAGGTCGCGGTGGTCGATGGCGAACGACTGGCCGAACAGACCCTCAATAGTCGCCTCGGGATTGTCGGTGGCCTGTCGATCTTGGGAACGACGGGGATAGTCATTCCCTATTCCTGTTCGGCCTGGATCCATTCGATTCAGCGCGGGGTCGATGTTGCGGTGGCCAGTGGAGCGCGGCATATTGCGGCCACTACCGGTCGGAGTTCGGAACGGGCGATTCAAGTTCTTTACGGTCTGCCCGATTTTGCCATGATCGAGATGGGGGATTTTGTCGGCGGATTTTTAAAATATCTGCGGCAAAATCCCGCGACCCTGGAGCGAATCCAACGGATCACCATCGGCGGTGGGCTGGGTAAGATGGTCAAGCTGGCGCAGGGGAATCTCGATCTCCATTCCAAAAGGAGTCGGGTCGATTTCGCCCAGTTGTCGCAGTGGCTGCGGGAGGCTGGGATTGAATTTACCGAGCCGCAGGAACCACCAACCGCGGCGGCCTATTTTTCTGCTTTGGCGCAAACCAACCCGCCGGCAGCCGACGGGTTGCGGCAGGAGGTATCGCGCCGAGCGGTGCAGATTGTGCGCGATACCCTCGATGATCCGAACGCGCCCTTGCAGCTCGAGGTCTTGATTCCTGATATTCACCGCGGCTAATGGGTTTTCTTTAAAGCAGTCTGTAAGGATTATGTCGCTTACTTGCGATTAACTTTTCGCTCCCTGGTACCAAGATAGCCTATCAAGACCGAAATGATTCCAAAAGCAATAAGTCCGTAGGATAAACTGGTCATTACAATCCCTTTCTCAGCCAAAGCAAAATTATTACACAGTTAGAAGTAACAAGTGACAGCAAAATGGCATCTAAAGCATTTTTACAAGCAATAGGCTCAAATCATGAACTTTAAAGTTTTGCTTGCTTTTGTCTCCCCTTAGCAGGGGGAGGCAACAAGATTAGTGCCTATTTCAGACCTTACCTTAAAAATCATGTTATTGCACCCCCCCTTGTCATTACCCGCCGCTACGAAGTAGCGAGTCGGGTAATCTCGCTTTGCTTTCAGATATGACCAAGAAAGGAAACGAGATTCCCCGTCTGCGGTTGCCCCGCTGACGGGGCAACCTTGCGGGGAATGACAAATTTTCTGTATAAGTCAAAGGGTGTAAGGCTCTAATTTATTATGAACAGTTTGATAATGAATCGCTCAGGCCGCGCCTGCCCCTTTTCTTTGTCGCGCACTTCGGTTATTATAACTTTGTTTACATAATTTTTTACAGGGAGGATAACATGACTGCTTCACCCGATGGCTCGGCTTCTGGCAAGGTTCCCAATGACCTTGGTCCATTCTGGATGCCCTTTACCGCCAACCGTCAATATAAGGCCAACCCCCGCCTATTGGTCTCGGCCGAGGGGGTCTATTACACCAGCCACGATGGTCGTAAGATTCTCGATGGTCAGGCTGGGCTCTGGTGTGTCAATGCTGGCCATGCCCATAAGAAGATTGTCGAGGCTGTGCAGAAGCAGATTGCCAAGCTCGACTTTGCCCCGACCTTTAACATGGGCCACCCCTTGCCTTTTGAGTTGGCGGGTCAGTTGGCGGCCTTGACTCCGGGCGATCTCGACCATGTTTTCTTTTGTAATTCGGGGTCGGAGGCGGTCGATACGGCCCTGAAGATAGCCCTGGCCTATCACCGTGCCCGTGGCGAGGGGACTCGTACCCGTTTTATTGGCCGTGAACGCGGCTATCATGGGGTGGGTTTTGGCGGGATTGCGGTCGGCGGCATGGTTGGCAACCGCAAGGCCTTTGGCAATAGTTTGATCTCGACGGATCATCTGCCCCATACCCATTCGCTTAAGGACATGGCCTTCTCGCAGGGGCAGCCGGAATGGGGTGCGCATCTGGCCGATGAGCTGGAGCGGATTATTGCCCTCCACGATGCTTCGAACATTGCTGCGGTGATTGTCGAGCCGGTGGCCGGTTCAACGGGCGTCTTGGTGCCGCCCAAGGGCTATCTCGAGAAGCTCCGCGCCATTACTCAAAAACACGGTATTCTGTTGATTTTTGACGAGGTTATTACTGGCTTTGGTCGTCTCGGCAAGTCCTTTGCTGCGGAATATTTTAACATTATTCCCGATCTGATGACGGTTGCCAAGGGTATCACCAATGGCGTGATTCCGATGGGCGCGGTTTTTGCCCGCGACATGGTTCATGACGCGATTGTGACGGGGCCAGAGGGGGCGATTGAACTGTTCCACGGCTATACCTATTCCGGCCATCCGGTCGCCTGCGCGGCCAGTTTGGCAACGCTCGAGGTTTACCGGGAGGAGGGTCTGTTTGAACGGGCCGCCAAGAATGCGGTCAAGTGGCAGAAGCTGGTTCATGAACTTAAGGACGATAAGCTGGCCGATCTTCGCAACCTCGGGATGATGGGGGCGATTGAGTTCAAGCCGCGCGAGGGTGCCCCGGGGGCTCGCGGCTATGAGGCATTTTTACATTGCTACGAGAATGGCCTGTTGGTGCGGTTTGGCCCGGATGTCCTGTCCTTGACTCCGCCGCTGACCATCAGCGAGTCAGAACTGGACTTTATGTTCTCGACCCTGCGCAATGCCATCAAGGCCGTGAAGTAAGGTTTTGTGATTCGGCAGATAAGAAGGGGGGAGGGCCTGGCTCTCCCCTTTTTGTTTAGTGATGGGTTGTTTTAGGAAGGTCTGAAAAACTCCAAACTTGTCATTCTGAGCTTAGAACAGTCCGAGCTT
>JASGCE010000246.1 GCA_030054295.1 Minisyncoccota bacterium | reverse complement strand
AAAAAAAACTTGTCACTCTGAGCGTCGTCGCGCTTGGCTTTTGCGAAGCGAAAGCTTTAGCAAGACAAGCGAAGAGTCCATTTTTCCACATAGAAACAATGTACTACTGGAACCATGGATTCTTCGCTAAGAACAGTTATCCGAGCTAAAGCTCGGACTGTTCTAAGCTCAGAATGACAATTTTTGGTCTGTGTTGACCCCTTACAAGCATTTTGAGACAGTCTGGCCCCCATCGAGCTTCGCTCGATTCCCCCCGCTGGATTGCCTTGCGCCTTGACGAATGCTGACATTCGTCAGCGGGCGCAACGCAATGAGGGGTTCGTGAAGGTTGAACCCTCCCGACTCATCATAGCCTGCTGGTGAGACTTTCCTAAAGGATACCCTGAAAAAGTCATTTTTTAAAGTCAATCGGGCAACCCCCCTTAGTCTCACTAAGCAATAAATTGCTAAGTTCGACTATTCCCCCCTTCTAAAGAAGGGGGGATAAAGAGTAACGATTTCAATTTATTACACCTCCCCTTCTTTAGAAGGGGAGGATAGCAAACCTTAGCGAAGACGAAGTCGAGCTTTAGGTTTGCTTGGAGGGGTTGCACTATTAATTTCGACTTTTTTAGACTTCCCAAAGCAACGCGATGAGGGTTAAATTCTGTAACCGATCATGCTTCCGCCCTTACGGCAAAAACCCTTCAAAAACAATCTGATTGGCATCTTGAAGGGCTAAAAGTTGTTGCCTCCTGTTTGTAATTGTCCAGGACATGACGGGCACCCCGACATCCGTGCGAGAGACATAGGGGGCGGGTTGGCCAAGGTCTTTGTACCGCCAGGACATAAAGTCGGGTTCGGTGCGGCTCCAGTGGGTCAGTTTGACCAGCTCGGCAATCTGGTCAGCCGTCAGACCGATGCGATCGGCCCCGCGATAGCTCGACTGGCCAACTATGCCGCGCGGATGGTCGGGGGCCAATTCTCGTAGCCACTCCACCACCATCGGGTCAAAGGATTTGAAGGCGACCGGGCCAGAATAGCCCTTAACCACCGCGATGCTTCTGTGAGTCAGGGCGGCCTGCCGGTCAAAGTTACTTTTGATCTCGCAGATCAAGGGCACCTTGCCGCCGATGGTCTCGAGTAGCTGCGCCAGAGTCGGAATGGTCTCGCCATTACCGCCAAGCAGGGCAATCTGTTGCAGCTGCTGCGCCGTGTGATCCTTGACCAGGCCTTGCATACCGGTCAAGCGCGGCAGGTCATCGTCATGGAAAATCATCGCCTCGCCATCGCGGCTGAGAATCACATCGCATTCAATCGCATATCTCGACTCTACAGCCGCCCGCGCCGCCGCCAGAGAATTCTCGACTCGACCGTCATTTATGTCATGCAGCCCGCGATGGGCAATCGGCCGCGCCATCACCCAATCGGGGCAATTGAGAAAAGTTTGTCTGGTTTGAGGCATTTTGCGGAGTTTCATCTCTCTCTCGATGCACTGATTCTGCTGGCGGTGGTGGCGGGGGGGAGAATTGAACTCCCGACCTTGGGCTTATGAGTCCCCTGCTCTGGCCATCTGAGCTACCCCGCCGCCAGTAGGACAAGGCTATAAACCCTCGCCCGCCGCCTGTCAAGTCTAGCCCTGCAATGCCTTCTTCACTCCCGCCGCATAGTCGGGGTGAATCTGAGCAAATAGAGCCAGTTGGCGATCAATAATAAATTGCGGCACGCCACCCATCGCCGCCGCAATATTGCTGTAGAGACGGGATTTCTGTCCGGCATCAAACAGGTTAAACAGTGCCCGAGGCTGGACAAAATCATCATTGCCGTCGCGATGATTATACCGCGCCGCATCGCCATGGATGGGCAGGGCTGGCTCGGCTACAGCGGGATTCTCGACCGCCCCGCCGAAGGAGTTTGGCTCGTAAAAGGCATCGGGATTCTCGGGCAGAGTCGCGCGCATTGAACCATCCTTGTGATAGTGATGGACTGGACACTTGGGCTGATTGACCGGCAGGGATTCATAGTGAGTCCCAACCCGATAGCGGTGGGCATCGGCATAGCTGAAGATTCGCGCCTGCAAAACCTTATCGGGGCTAAAGCCGATTCCCGGCACGATATTGGAAGGGCTGAAGCTCGCCTGTTCGATCTCGGCAAAGTAGTTTTGCGGATTGCGGTTCAGTTCAAAATGACCAATGTCCATGACCGGAAACTCCTTGTGCGGCCAGACCTTGGTCAGGTCGAATGGGTTCAGGTTCCAGGTCTCGGCCTGTTTTTCGGTCATGATTTGAATCTGCATATTCCAGCGCGGGAACTCGCCCCTTTCGATGGAATTATAGAGGTCGCGCTGGGCCGATTCGCGGTCGTCGCCGACGATCTTGGCGGCCTCGGCATTGGTCCAATGTTTGTGACCCTGTTGGGTTTTGAAGTGGAACTTGACCCAATTGCGCTCTCCCTTGGCATTGATGAGCGAATAGGTGTGCGAACCATAGCCATTGACATGACGATAGCCAATCGGCAAACCGCGATCCGAGAAAAGAATGGTCACCTGATGGAGCGACTCGGGCGACAGCGACCAAAAGTCCCACATGGCGGTGGGGGAGCGGGTATTGGTGCGCGGATGCCGTTTTTGGGTGTGAATAAAGTCAGGGAACTTGAGCGGGTCGCGGATAAAAAAGACCGGGGTATTGTTGCCGACCAGGTCCCAATTGCCTTCCTCGGTATAGAACTTCATGGCAAAGCCGCGGACATCGCGCTCGGCATCGGCGGCTCCCGCCTCGCCCGCGACGGTCGAGAATCGCAGCAGCATCGGAGTCTGACCCCCGACCTTGGCAAAGACCTTGGCGCGGCTGAGGTGGCTGATGTCCTTGGTGATGGTCAAGGTACCAAAGGCCCCTGAGCCCTTGGCATGGACGACTCGCTCGGGGATCCGCTCGCGGTTCTGGTGGGCCAGTTTCTCGATCAGGTGATAGTCCTGCATTAGCAATGGGCCGCGCGGGCCAGCGGTTTCGCTATTTTGGTTATTGCTGACCGGGGCTCCGGCGGTGGTGGTCATAAAGGGGCATTTGGCTTCGGACATCTGAGTCTCCGTGTGAAGGGTTACGGTATGAACAGACTAGACCCTTAAAATCCATATGTCTAATTGATTGTTTGGATTGATTTGATAGATGAAGGCTATTAATAGACCGTAGTAATAGGGTGTAAATTGGTTTTAAATTTATCGGAAATGTGGTATAGTCCTATTCTTTGAAAATTCAAAAACTCTTTCTTTGTAGCGGGGGGCGGATGCCCCCCGAGTTGCTACGCAACTCCCCCCCCTCTGGATCG
>JASGCE010000245.1 GCA_030054295.1 Minisyncoccota bacterium | reverse complement strand
CAAACTCCCCGCTGGATTGCCAGCCGCTCAAAGCGAGCGGCGGCAATGACGAATGAGGAGAGTTAGTGAACGGAGTGTATTGGCATTATTAAAGTGGGGGGCTGACGCCCCCCGTCGCACTTCGTGCGACTCCCCCCTCTGGATAGCCTCGTGCTTACGCACGACGCTATGAGGAGTGAGGGTATGTTTAAACCTCCCACAACCCCTCATCGCGTTCTGCGAAGCAGAAGGCGATCCAGCCATCGGGGGAGTTGCGTAGCAACTCGGGGGGCATCCGCCCCCCAACAAATCAAACTATTCCGCAGATTTTTATCTCATATCACAAAACACCTTAACCCGGAATCTCCTCCCCCGGCAGTCGCGGATAGGGCGGCAGGGAGAGAAAAAAATACTGAGCAATCACCTCCCCAATATCAACCTCTGATCCCGTCAGCAGTTCCGTGTCCTCGTCAAGAACATCAAAATTAATCTCCGAAGTGCCACCCCTTTGCAGTTCCTCCTCCGTCGTAATCACAAAGTCGCAGGAACAACTGTCGCTAATCACCGCTGTCACGGCTTCAAGCGAGACAACCGACTTCTGTTCACACTGGGCGCGATAGTCGGCAGTCATGTGAATGACTGTATTGGCCCGCAGCCGCCGCAGGGTGACTCGCGCGGTCAGGAACTCAATCGAGATCAGATCGAACCGCTGTGCCAATGCCGCCCGCTCGGCTTCGTTGGCTTCAATGGTTTCGACCAGAGGGTCCCGTCCGACCCGATCAATCGCAATCAGACGACTGAATTCGGGGGGAGTCTGATCCTGCAACAGATCTTGCTCACTCTTCATGACATAACCTCAGGAAATTCAAAATGCCCCTGATGAATGATCTGGGTCAGAGTCAAACCCTCGGCATTTTTGCTCGCCTTGACCAGATAGTCGGCAAGTTTCGCCGCCAATTCCAGATCGGGCGATTTTTGGTCGCTGTAGATATTTTTACCGATGGCCAGAACCAAGGCCTGATGATCGCCGCCCCTGTGCTTGGCGAGTCCATCATCAAAGGCGGCGATCCGACCGTAGAGGGCCTTGGCCATTTCCTTGACTCGCGCCCCGACCTTCAGGTCGCTGATTCCCCTTTCGCGCAGATTCTGATCCATGTCTTTAAAGGCGAGATCAAAGAGGGCCTGCCCGACGGCCTTGGCATCCCTGTTGGACAAACTCTCCTGCCGCAAACGACGCAAAACAATAAAGAGATGTAGGCAGAGCAAATTAAATCGCCCATCAATCGTATCACTGACGGCGAGCTGGTTATAAAAATATCCTTGCCGCGCCGCAGCCACGGTTACCAGCCAGAGTTTCTGGGCCACTGCCTGTCTCTGCTGGCGGAGACTCGGTTTGCGGATTGCCATGAGCTTGTGTATAAATGACACGATGAGTTTACCCTGTTGCGTTAATGTCTCGGTTTGCATGATGCGAACCATAGCAAAAATTGGATTGAAGTGACAAAATGAATCGCTGTTCTGGATTAACTGTCATGGCCCTTGTGGTGGCAAGCCTTGGTCTAACGGCCTGCTCGGCTAAAATCGACGAGCGCGGAATCCTTCTGGATGCCGAGGCCCTGGCAACCGTCAAGCCGGGTCAGACCCGTACCGAGGTGGTCAAGAATATTGGCAATCCCTCGACCATCGCCACCTTTAACGATCAGCATTGGTACTATATCAGTCGGCGAACCAAGTCTTGGCTCTTCTTGCCGCCCTATACGACCGAGCAAAAAATCGTCGAGGTGGTTTTTGACAAGGCGGGGATTGTGAACCGAATCACCACAACCACCGGATTTGAACAGACTGTTGATATTTCTCCCACCAGTCGCGTGACTCCGTCTAAGGGTCATACCTATGGTTTGATGGAGGATTTTCTCGGCAATCTCGGTCGCTTTAACAATGCCAAGTCGGGTCGCTGACGGAGGGTCCTGTGTCGGTTTTTACAGAAATGGAATGGCGGGGAGAGATTCATCAGGTCACCTCCCCCGATCTCGCCGAGAAGATTAATCAGGGCGGGCTGACCCTCTATGTTGGCTATGATCCGACCGGGGCATCGCTCCATATTGGTCATTTGGCAACTCTGATTACGCTGGTGCGGCTTCAGCTGGCGGGTCATCGGGTTATTCCCTTGATTGGCGATGGCACGGCACCGATTGGCGACCCTTCGGGTAAATCAGCCGAGCGCAATCTGCAATCGATTGAGGCGATTGACCAAAATGCCCTCTCGATCAAGTCGCAGATCGCGGCGATTTTTAAAGCGGCTGGGGTGTCGAATTTTAAATTTGAACATAATGCCAAATGGCTTCGTTCGATTCTGCTCTTTGAGTTTTTGCGCGATACCGGCAAGCATTTTTCGGTCAATGCCATGATGCAGAAGGATTCGGTCAAACAGAGACTCGAGCGCGAAGGGGTGGGGATCTCCTTTACCGAATTCTCCTATGCTCTGTTGCAGGCGCGGGATTTTTTGGAACTCTATCAGCGCGAGGGCTGTGTTTTGCAGCTGGGTGGTTCGGATCAGATGGGCAATATTGTCGGTGGGGTTGACCTCATCAGGCGGATTGCCGGGGTTCAGGCCTTTGGCGCGACCAGTCCTTTAATTCTTGATTCCAATGGTCAGAAGTTTGGCAAGACCGAGAAGGGGGCGGTTTTTCTGGATCGCAAGATGACCAGTGTTTTTGCCTTCTATCAGTTTTGGATCAATGTCAGTGATGCCGACTGTTTGATGTTGCTCAAGCGATTTACGCTCTTGCCGCGGGCTGAGATCGCGGCCCTGGAGCCAGAGATTGGTCAGCCGACTCGTCTGGTGCAAAAGACTCTGGCGCGCTCGATTACCACTATGGTTCATGGGGCGGCGGATTGCGAGCGGGTGATTGCCGATTCGGAGATTCTTTTTTACGGCAAGGTGGCGGAGATCTCTGCGGCGACTCGGGCTGAGTTATTGGAGTCGGATACCGGGATTCCGACATTGATTATGGACAGATCTGAATCGCGCTCGGTGGTGGATATGCTGGTCGAGATGGGGCTGTGTGAATCAAAGGGGGATGCGCGGCGGCAGATTGCCCAAAAGGCGATTCGGATTAACGACGAGGTGGTGGTTGAGGGACAGGTTTTCGGATTGGCTGAAACCGACCATTCGATTGCTCGGGTGAGTCGCGGGAAGAAGAATTTTGGCCTGATTTTGGGGTAGGTTTCTATACTCTGTTCACTTAAGAATTCTAGAGTAATTCCCACAAATATAGGCCTATCCAAAATCGTCATTGCCCTCAAGCTGCGATAGCAGCGTAGAGTGGCAATCCAG
>JASGCE010000044.1 GCA_030054295.1 Minisyncoccota bacterium | reverse complement strand
GCCCAGGTCTTGGCCCTGGGTTCAAAGGCCCCGAGCAGGAGCTTGCCCGCATCCTCTTTGAAATAGGCGCAGTTGTCGGGGTCGCGCAGCACTGGCAGGTCGGGGCTGAGGCCGGGAAAATCTTCAGTGACAATATAGAAATGCTCGCAGGCCTGGTTGGGAATGACCAGACCATGTTGCCGCCCGAGCAGCCGCGACCAGAGGCCCGTCGCCAGCACCACCGTCTCGGCCTTGATCTCGCCATCCGCGGTCTTGACACCAGTGGCTTTTTTGCCGTCACTCAGCAGACCCGTGACCTCGGTATTTTCGAAGATCTGGGCTCCGCCGGCGCGGGCACCCTTGGCCAGGGCCATGGTGGTGTCGATGGGGTTGGTTTGACCGTCGGCGGGAAGGAAGACTCCGCCAATCACATCGTCGGTATTGAGCAATGGCCATTTGGATTTAATGTCGGATGGAGTTATGGCGTGAACCTCGAGGCCAAAGGTCTTGGCCATCGATGCGCCGCGTAGCAGCTCCTCCAGCCGTTCCTTGTTGGTGGCGAGGGCGACGCTGCCGCGTTGTTTAAAGCCGGTGGCCTGGCCAGTCTCGGCCTCCAGCCCGGCGTAAAGCTTGGCGGTATATTGCGCAAGGCGGGTGAGGTTAAGAGTCGCCCGCAGCTGCCCAACCAATCCCGCCGCGTGCCAGGTGGTGCCACTGGTTAGTTTCTTGCGCTCCAGCAGCACGACATCCTTGCGCCCAAGTTTGGTGAGGTGATAGGCGATGGAGACTCCGACGATACCGCCGCCAACAATGACGATCTCGGCCTGACTGGGGAGCTTGGACATTTTTATTCTCGCTGCGGTTAGGGGTGGGGAGTGTGTGGTGTGGTGTGGTGTGGTGTGGTGTGGTGTGGTTTGCTCTGCCGCAACCTGCCAGTTTTTATGCGCGGATTCAAGTGGGGGGTGAATGAAATGTTAAATTTGATGATGCGTATTTAATTTGACATCACAAATGTACGGTCTATTATAGATTTTAAATATTATTAGGAGTAAGTGATGAAAATTATATGCTCAAAAACACCATTTTCTTGTAACGCGGTTAGATATTTTTTACCAATAATCAGGCAACAGTTAAAGAAAGAAGAACCAAAAATAACATATGGTCAGTTATTAGAAACAGCTCAGAAAAATGGTCTCAAGGGTGGTACACCAATGGGGTTATCAAATTCCTTAAACTTGATGAACTGCTTTTCAATGAATATATTAAAAAATCCAAACTTCAATCCGGCTGTTCTTGTCGTAAATCAAACAACGAGAAGACCTGGTGCAGGTTTCTATTCTGTTTGGGGTGAAGGCAAATATCAAGAAAGTCAACTTGTAGAATTATTATTCAAAACTACAGAGGAGAAATGGCAAATACTATTCGAATCATTAAACACTCTTAATTACAAAGATCATCACTATATTTCTGCATGGACAAATACTTAGAACTCGTTGAACAAATTGTCATCAACCTGCCTTATTCTTGTCATTCCCCGCTAGGTTGCGAAGCAACCGCAGACGGGGAATCTCGCTTCTTTTCATTCACATTTTAAGCACAGCGAGATCACCCGTCTCGCTTGCAAGTGCAAGCGGCGGGTGATGACAATATAAAGAACACTCACGAATCGATTAAAATTGCACACTTGATTTTTTAATGATAAAAATTAAATTATTAACTTCTTGTCGAAAGGACTCGTCAAATGAAACTTAAATCCTGTCTATTCCTCCTTTGTCTTGCCTTGCAGTCGGTTCTATTCCTCCCCCGCGCCCATGCCGATGAGGCTGCGGAAAAGGCTGGATTCGACTATTGCTTACCCAAGGCGCAGGCTGGTGATGCATTCTGTCAATTTGACATTGGTGTTAGCTATGATTTAGGACGCGGTGTTACTCAGGACTATTCCCAGGCCGTGGTCTGGTACCGCAAGGCAGCCGAACAGGGACATGCCGCTGCGCAATTTAACCTTGGGGTTTCGTACGATGAAGGGATGGGAGTGCCGCAGGACTATGCCCAGGCCGTGGTCTGGTTTCGCAAGGCCGCCGAGCAGGGAGATGCCAAGGCGCAATTTAACCTAGGGAATATGTACTATAATGGGCAGGGCGTGTCGCAGGACTATGCCCAGGCCGTGGTCTGGTACCGTAAGGCCGCTGAACAGGGAGATGCCGATGCGCAGTTTAACCTTGGGAATATGTACTTTAAAGGGCAGGGCGTACCACAGGACTATGCCCAGGCCGTGGTCTGGTACCGTAAGGCCGCCGAACAGGGATATGCCAAGGCGCAATTTAACCTTGGGAATAGCTACTTTAATGGGCAGGGCGTACCACAGGACTATGCCCAGGCCGTGGTCTGGTACCGCAAGGCCGCCGAACAGGGATATGCCGATGCGCAATTTAACCTTGGGAATAGCTACCTTAATGGGCAGGGCGTACTACAGGACTATGCCCAGGCCGTGGTCTGGTATCGCAAGGCCGCTGAACAGGGATATGCAAGTGCGCAGTCTAACCTTGGGAATAGGTACCTTAATGGACAGGGTGTGCCGCAGGACTATGCCCAGGCCGTGGTCTGGTATCGGAAGGCCGCCGAACAGGGTAGTCCCGATGCGCAAAATAACCTTGCGACAATGTACTATAATGGGCAGGGCGTGTCGCAGAATTGGTTCAATGCCTATATTCTATCTTCACTCGCTGCCGTCAGTGGCCATAGCAAAAGTGAGAAAAATAGGGATATTATTGCCGCAAAACTTTCACCCTCCGATCTTGCAGAGGCGCAAAAACGGACCAGCAGTTGGAAGGTTGGGACCAAACTGCCGCTGCGGTAAGAATGTGGGGCGCGCCGCGATGTCAGCCCATCTTTGTCATTCCCCGCAAGGCTGCCCGCGTCAGCGGGGCAACCGCAGACGGGGAATCCAGAGTAACAAAAACACAATTATACTCCGTTCACTTGAGAATTCAAAATTTTGTTTAGGTTTCAATAACTCTCCACTTTCGTCATTGCGAGGCAAATCGCCGCGCGTGCAACGCGCATCTGCGATTTCGCCGTGGCAATGAACCCGCGAAGCGGTCAAAATAATCTATTAAAATCAAATAGTTACTGTAAAAAGAAATCAGACCGCTTCGCGGGCTTGCTGCCACGCCTTCGGCGGTTGTGCGAGCTTCGCTCGCGCCGCCGAGGCTCGCAGTGACGATTTTAGGTTGAAACTTCAAGAATTCTTTCGGAAACTTAGTATACGATTCTGCGACTCTGGATTCCCCGACTGCGGTTGCCCCCGAACGGGGCAACCTTGCGGGGAATGACAATCGAAAATTTATTCCTACTCTTTACCCGCCGATGCTTTCGCCGCCCTATCAATTGTCATTCCCCGCCGCCCCGGTCGGCGAATGCCGACATTCGTCGGCTGCGCAGGTAATGACAATTTGATAAGAAACTTAGAAAAGAATCTTCATAACAGAATCGGGATAAATCGCAATAGAATCAATTTGCTGGTGTGAGGGTTTGTTGAACCTCAGCTATAAATGTCACGACGGTTACCGATTTTGACAATAATGATTCGGTTATTGACCCTATCCAAATCGAATAGAATTCTATATTCGCCCAGACGAAATCGTCTCAAGCCCTGATGATGACCTTTTAGCGGTTCAGAAATTTTTAAAATATTGGGGTGATTTGGATAGAAGTTATTGATCTTGTCCGTTATGACTTGTCTAACATGATCTGGGAGCAAACTATTCAGTTCATGTAAAGCAATCTCATCAATTTCGATAATCCAAGACAAGACCAGACCGCTAATTCAAACGAATCAGTTTAGCTGTCCCATTCCTGATCGCTTGCAGCCGACGGTTGAATTCAGCAGCAAATTCAGGTTTCCACTCGCCCTCGGAATCACCGGTGATAAAGGGGATTTCCACGGGTGAGGTTTTATCCTCTTCTCGCTCTAATAATTTTACGGACATAATGACTCTCCTGTAGCTATTCTTTGCATATAATTTAGCAGGAATTTTCAACTTGGCAATAGCAAATTACAAAAACCACAAAAAAAACCTACTCACCCTTTGCCGCGGGACTGGTCTGGACTACCCCGCCCTCGTGGTAATGGAGCCACTCGATATTATTGCGGTTACGGCTGTTGAGGGCGAGGATTGCCGTAACAAACTTGACTACCGGTGCCTTGGTGCCGTTGTTGACCTCGTGAATCTCGTAGCTGACTGCCGCCAAGACTGCGGTTTGCACAATGACCCGCAGTTCCAAAATTGTGCTGACGAACTCGGTGCCTCGCACCCCCCAGGCCTGCTCCAACTGGGTGAGCATTGAATCGCGGCGCCAATGCCTGCCGCTGCTGGTAATGGCCCCGAAGCCAGTCGCCAACTGACTGGAGATTACGGTAAAGTTATCAGGGCTTCTCTCGACAGTACCGGCCAGCCATTGCTGCATATCGAGGTTGAATTCCAAGACTTCGCGCTCGACGAAGCTGAGGTTGGCAAAATCATCCTCCTCCATTTGATTGTGATTGGCCGAAGGATAGCGAAGTAAGCGAAGTTTTTTTAACGAAGTCACAATTTTATTGCTTGTTACAGCCTTAGACATGGCGGCTGGTTCTGTTTTGGTCATCGGTCAGTACTCATATAATTGAACCTAGGACTGATTATCACCCTTTTTGCTAGAGAGAGTCAATCTGGCGAAATGAATTTGTCAATTCAGGGAGTTGGTCCAAATCCTCAGCCGAACCATGAATCGGCAACAATGCCGCAACCCGCGCGTGCCGAGGGCCGATCAAGGCCGCCGCCATAAATTCCCTTTTGGTCGCTGTCTCGCCACTCAGCAGAATCTCGACCGAGCCGTCGGTGCGGTTCCGCACCCAGCCCCTTAAACCAAGTTCGGTTGCTGTCATGACGCTCCAGTGACGATAGCCAACAGCCTGCACCTTGCCCTCGACATAAAAATGCGCCGGTTCGGACTCGGCCAGGGGAGAGGTCGGCAGTTCTTCAGCATGGGTAATGCGGGCGATTTTAGGGGTTTTGGCCATCTATGCAAACTCGATAATGACTTGATCGACGGCCAGGGAATCGCCCTTTTGGGCATTGACCTTCTTGACCTTAGCGACCTTCTCGGCCTTAAGAATATTCTCCATCTTCATCGCCTCGATGATTGCCAGACTATCGCCCTCCTTGACCTCGTCGCCCGGCTTGACCATCACCGCGACCAACAGGCCCGGCATGGGGGAGCGAACCTCCTTGGAATGATCGGGAGGAATCTTGGCGGGCATTCGCGCCGATAACTCAGCTGCCAAAGGCGACAGGACCGAAACCGTCACCGCATGACTAGCCCGCGACAGGCGGAAGCCGCGCCCCTGTTTGCGCAGCAGTACCGTTACGACCAATCCATTAACCTGGCCGCTAAAACTATTCAGGGCTGGGTCGAGACTCCCAACCACCTCGATCTTGCGACTATCGACCATCACCGTCGCGCGGTGCGGCTGCTGCGCCAGATCGATCGCCACCACATGGGCGGTAACGGTCGAGACGGGATTATAGACCACCCAGTCGCTCGGGGGGCTATATCTTCTGCCCTTACTGTCGCGGAGGGCTGCTGCATGGTGACGGGCCGCGGCAATGGCCAGAAGACTGTCGAGACCCTCCCCCATGGGCGGGGCCGCAACGAAGCCTTCGGGATAATCCTCGGCAATCAAATGGGTCGAAATATCGCCGCTGATGAATTTTTTATGGTTGGTTAGGGAGGATAGAAAATCAAGATTATGATTCAAACCCTTTATATCAAACTCATCGAGGGCTTGGCTCAGTCTGTTACGGGCGACTTCGCGCGATTCGCCATAGCTGATGAGTTTGGCAATCATCGGATCATAATAGACCGAGATTTCTGACCCTTCAAAGACTCCGGTATCGATGCGAATCCCCTCTCCCTGCGGCTGGCGGTAGCGGGTCAAGCGACCGATGGCGGGAAGGAAGTTGCGGGCCGGGTCTTCGGCATAGACTCGCGCCTCCATCGACCAGCCGGTCATTTTGATATCGCTTTGTTTTAGTTTTAGTTTCTCTCCCGCGGCGATGCGAATCATCTGCTCGACCAGATCGACCCCCGTGACCATTTCGGTCACCGGATGTTCGACCTGGAGACGGGTATTCATCTCGAGGAAATAAAAATTCTTATCTTGGTCGACAATAAATTCGACGGTGCCAGCACTGTCATAGCCAACTTCCCGGGCCAGGGCGACGGCTTGACTGCCCATGGCTTCGCGGGTCTTGGCATCTAAAAATGGCGAAGGGGCCTCCTCGATGACCTTTTGGTGGCGGCGTTGCAGCGAACATTCGCGCTCCCCCAGATGGATGATATGTCCATGTTTATCGCCGAGAACTTGAATCTCGATATGGCGGGGATGGTCGATGTATTTTTCCAAAAACACTCGGTCGTCGCCGAAGCTTGACCTTGCCTCGGCCTTGGTGGCGCGGAGGGCTTCTTTCATTTCGCCGTCGCTGCGAATGACTCGCATTCCCTTGCCGCCGCCGCCTGCCGAGGCCTTGAGAATCACCGGATAGCCGATTTCTTTAGCCACCTTGATGGCCTCGGCTTCGTTATCCATGGCCCCCAAAAATCCGGGGACTGTGGAGACCTGGGCTGCTCTTGCTCGTTTTTTGGATTCGATCTTATCGCCCATCGCGGCAATGGCCAGCGGATTGGGGCCGATAAAGACAATTCCCGCTGCCTTTAGGGCCTCGGCAAATTCGGTTCGTTCTGACAGGAAGCCATAGCCGGGGGCCACTGCCTCTGCCCCCACTGACTTGGCTGCGGCAACGACCTTGCCTATATCGAGATAGGTCTCGGCTGCGGTCATGCCGGGCAGGCGGACGGCATCATCGGCCAGTCTGACGGCTAGAGACTCCTCGTCGGCGTCGGAATAGAGGGCATAGGCCTTGATGCCCATTTTTTGCGCACTACGAATGATCCGACAGGAGATCTCGCCGCGGTTGGCGATTAGAATCGATTTAAACATTTGTCTTTATTGCCCCATACCATTGTCATTAGTCGCAAGCGAGAGTCTCTAATTTAGAACATTTCCAACGGCTATAGAAAGAAAATTAGTCATTCCAAAAAAATGACTCTAAAACTTGCAAAAATAAAAAGAAAATCGGTTTGGCGGCAAGTCCCTTAGGAGAAGCCAGCCCGCTTGTCCCATTGCAAACACCGCCCTTAATTGTCATTACCCGCCGCCACTTTAGAGGACGGTGCGGGTAATCTCGCTTTGCTTGATGAGATGACAATGAATTGAAGCGAGATTCCCCGTCTGCAGTTGCCCCTAGCGGGGCAACCTTGCGGGGAATGACAATAAAAGGGATAGCCTAATCGGTTGCAAGGCGGAGCCTTGCGCTGGGGGTTAAGGGGGATGCAATCCCCCTTAGGCGAAGCCAGCCCGCCAATCGGTGAGCGGTCGGCGCAGCAAAACTTGTGAAGCTGCCCCTCCCATAGTTTAACGACATGAAATGGATTATGCGGGGCAGTTCGCGTTTTGCAAGCCGAGCCCGAACCGATGGCGTTCGTTGGTATGTTAAAGCGCGTTCTTATGAATTATTTACCCTTACTCGCAATTTGCTCACTTCGTTCGCAGCGAGCAAGGATAAATAATTCATGGGAGTAATCGAACGCGCTACAAATCAAACAATAAATTCTTGATTCTGTTGGAGGGGGGAAATGCCTGCGGCGCTTCAAATTGTAGTAAATGTCTGTGCCACACTAACTTGGGCTTCGCCCATTGGCTTGCAGCCAAACCGCTTTTTCTTTTTATTTTTGTATATTTACTCTACTTATTGTTGCAAAACCAAAACAACAAAAAGATATTCCTCAGCCAACTCAGCCAGTGCAGAATAACGACCCGTCGCCCCCTGATGTCCCGCCGCCATCTGAGTTCGCAGCAAAACCACCGCATCATTCTGCTTGACCTGTCGCAACCGCGCGCAATATTTAGCTGGCTCCCAATATGTTACCCGCGGATCATAAAGACCCGCACTCAAATAGATCGGCGGATAGGCCCTGGCCTCAAGATTCTCATAGGGCGAATAGGCCCTAATCCAATCATATTCAGCCTTGATCGTCGGATTGCCCCATTCCAAATATTCCCCCGGAGTCAAGGGCAGTGTCTCATCCTCCATGGTATTCAAAACATCAACAAATGGCACCAGAGCCAAGACCCCACCAAACAATCCCTGCGCAGCGCGATTCACAACCGCCCCCATCAACAGACCACCGGCACTGCCCCCCATGATCACAATCCGACCAACCGCCGTGACTCCCTGCGCAACCAAAGCCTCAGCAACGGCGATAAAATCGTCAAAACTATTGACCTTATTCTGAAGTTTGCCACCCAGATACCAGTCCCACCCCAATTCGTCACCGCCACGAATATGGGCAATGGCAAAACCAATCCCCCGATCGATCAGGCTGAATCGCTGCTCCCTAAAACCAGCCTCCATCCCCAGACCATAGGCCCCATAGCCATAGAGCAACAGCGGTTGCGGCTGGTCAATCCTGTCTTTACGGCGAATCAAAGTCACCGGAATCTCAACCAAATCGCGAGCAACCCACAGCCGCTCGACCAGATATTTTTGCGGATCGTGACCCGGGATTTGATCCTGCTTCAGAACCTCCAACCGATCCTCACGCGGGTGATAGTCATAGACCGTCAGAGGCATAATCGGACTGGAATAGTTTAACCGCAAAGCCACCAGATCATCCGCCGCCATCGCGCCAAAACCAACACTATAGGCAGCATCAGGAAAATCGACCGAGTGATCTCCTTCCGCAGTAATGACCCGAATCTGCGTCAAGCCCCGATGCTGCAAACTAACCGCAAACCAGCCCCTCATGGCGACACAGTCGGTCAGGTAATGATCGTCGCTGGGGGCTATGACTTCGCGCCAATGACCCTCGCCACTGGCGGCAATGGTGGTGTGACAGAGGCGGAAATTACGGTGGCGATCATTGGTGAGGATTAAAAAATCATCCCCCTTCTCGAACAGGCGATAGATATGGCCTTCACGACGCGGCACAACGGTGTGGAGCCCCTGATCAGGATTTGTCAGATCGAGCCACTGCACCTCCGACGATTCGCGGGCCGATGAACTGGCCAAGAGCCTCCGACCACTGGCCGAAGCCGCAATGCTGAAGTGGTAACGATTGTCAGTCTCTTCATATAGTTGCCGTGATTCCCCGGTCAAGGTCAGGTGGGTTAAGAACCGCGGCCTTTGCGACTCATCCAACCCCACGACAAAAATCGAACGACTATCCCGCGCCCACACAATCGCACCACTGACATTGCCGATGAGTTCGCTGATGCTTCCACTGGCCAAATCAATCACAATCACCTGGTGTTTTTCTGAACCATCGCGATCCTCCGACACAGCCAGCAACCGCCCATCCGGCGAGGGGGCAAAATCCCCCAGCTGGTAAAAGGGATAGAGTTTGGCTCGCGCATCGGCATCAAAAATCGGTTTAGCCTCGGCCAATTCCTGCGCGCTTAGGCCCGCCGAACAGTCGCGACTCGCCCAATAGTCCAGACGGTAAAAGGCCGGATGTTCAGAATCGCGTTGGTAGCGATTGAAGTAATAATACCGACCTTCGCGGTACGGAACCGAGAATTTTTCTGCCACTACCCGCGATTTCATCTCGGCCAAAATGGTCTCGCGCAGGGCCTGATGCGGGGCGAGAAGCTGATCGGCATAGTGATTCTCGGCCGTCAGATAGTCGATGATCTCAGGGGATATTTGCTCGGGATAGCCAGGACTGCGCAGCCAACCATAGTCATCAACCCGCGACTGCCCATGCGAAGTTATGGTCACCGGCCGCCGCACGGCAAGGGGTGGGGGGAGTGTGGGAGTCTGTCGAAGTGGGCGGGTCATAATAGAATCACTTATAACCACTTCAGCAGTTTAATTCTAGGGGGAGTAAAAAAGCGAACCCTGATTCGTAATTGGGCGGGTAATTTTTTGACTGTAAGACACGACCGAAGGGCTGAGCTTCAGTAATTGATCATCAAATGTAATAAATTCACAGGCACCATAGACTATTGCAGTCGCCAAATAAATGCAATCGGGGGAAGAAAAGGTTTGCCGTGGAGTGGATTGATTGATGTAATAGTTCCTGATTTCAAAAGCTATATCGATTATTCTTTGACCTATTTCAACACTTAATATTGCTTTACCATTAAAAGCTTTCACAAGTTTTTGATTTACCTGTTCCGAATTTGATGGAAGCACTTCAAGCCTCCAAATGGCCGGGGTAATGAGTAATAACTCACGCTTTTCAGCCTTTAGAACGGTTTCCTTCATTGCTTGAAGTTCAGCTGGAGTAGCACCTTGCCCCTTATAGCTTGAATTATCTGCATTTATAAAGTTCAATATTGTACTAGCATCCCAGCAAACAATCTCTTTATTCCCAGCCATCGCGCCTCTCCGCTAAATATTCTTCATTGTTTTTTCCACCATAGTTAACACGGTTATACACTCCCATCAGATCACTTAACAAAGGGATTTCATCCTGGTTGGGCAAAATATCTATGGCTTCGACTTCAATTTTATAAGGAAACTTCATGTTATTTTTTGTGTAGACCTTTCCACTTACTTCTACGAAACGATCAAGACCAGCTTTAATTTTTTCAAAGAAACTGTCATCAAAATAACAAGAAACTTTTTTTGCTCCGATCACTGGATAGATTATGAATTTTTTTTCTTTACTGTGTATATTCACAAGATGTAAATCACCTCGTACTGATCCCAATTCAACAAGGTCAGTACCTAATATTTTATAAATCAAATCAGAAGTATGAGTTGTAACTTCACTACTTCCGTAGATACTTTCAATTTTGAAAGCAACTATTCCACTATTGCTTTTAGGGCATAATTTCTCAAATGGTTCATAATCAAAATTATCTACAATTTTGCCGTTTTCTATATTCTTTAATTGTTGAACAAAATTATCAATGGTATTGCTAGCATATTTACTAAGATCTAATCTTAATAGTAATTTATCTTTACCTTTTGGTTCTTTAGGAAGACACTCTATCTCAATTTGAGCAGGACTATTCATAGACAAGGCGGTTACTTTAAAATCAAGATCAATAGTCAAATTTTGAGCATTATCATTGTTTCCAATAGAACTACTTGCAAGAATTGCCTTTTTAATATTTTTCAACTCATCAATAAAGTCATTCAGACGCAAGTCTCCCCCATCCTTACCCCTTCCGACTAAGGTGATCTTTAAGCGGTTATCATAGTTTTGATCAACAGGCATGATTCACTTCACATAGATTACCTCTACTATTTTACACCGTTAGAAATTTAAATCAATCTATTCTCTCAACTCTTGACCTTCACAAAACTCCCGGGGGCATCTTCAAGTGCTTTAAGCTTACCGCTGCCCGGGGTGCGGGCTGGCACCATCTCGCCGCCATGGGATGTCGAGAATCGATCCCATTCCGGCCACCATGATCCCTCGACTGGTTTGGCGGAGTTGAACCAGCTCTCTGAATCCACCGGCAGGTCGCTGTTGATCCAATGCATATATTTTTTAGCCGCTGGTGGATTGACCACCCCGGCAATATGGCCTGATGATGCCAGGATAAATTCCGGCTTCCGTCCCAGCAACTGCGTACCGATATAGGTCGATTTCCACGGCGCAATATGGTCTTCCTTGGTCGAGACAAAGAGCGACGGAGTCTTGATCAAACCAAGATCAATCGGCACGCCGCCAAGACTGATGCCGCCCGGCTGGCGCAGCAGATTCGACTGGTACATTTTGCGCAGATAGAAACTATGCATCTTGGCGGGCATCCGCGTCGAATCGGAATTCCAATAGAGCAGATCAAAGGGGAACGGATCCTTGCCGAGCAGATAGTTATTGACCACGAACGACCAGATGAGATCATTGGCGCGGAGCAGATTAAAGGTCTTGGCCATGTCGCTGCCTTCAAGATAGCCGTCGCGGTTCATTCTCTCCTCGAGCGAAGTCAGTTGCTCCTCGTCAATAAAGACCGACAGTTCGCCCGATTCGGCGAAGTCGATCATGGTGGTCAGGAAGGTGACAGCCTCCACCCTGGGCAGTTTGCCGACTGGCTTGGCTGGTTTTTGCTTGCTCTTGGCCAGTTCCTCGAGATAGGCCAGGGTGCAGGATAATAATGTCCCACCCAGGCAATAGCCCATGATTTGAATCTGCCCTTCGTCGGTCGCCTCCGCCACTGCGGTCATGGCGGCGAGGGTCCCCTCAAACATATAGTCCTCAAACTCGGTCTGGGCGAGGCTATTGTCGGGGTTAATCCAGGATATCATAAAGACCGTATAGCCCTGATCGACCATCCATTTGACCATTGAATTCTTGGCCTGAAGATCGAGAATATAGTATTTGTTGATCCAGGGCGGAATGATCATAATCGGAGTCCTATGGACCTTCTCCGTCGCGGGATCATATTGGATGAGCTGAATCAGGCGGTTCTGGAAAATCACCTTACCCGGAGTCATGGCGAGATTCTTGCCGAGGCCAAAGGCCGCATCGTCGGTCATGCTGATCGATAATTGCCCCTTGCCCTTCTCGAGATCATCCAACAGATTCTTGAGTCCCTTGAGCAGATTCTCGCCACCCGATTCGACGGTCGCCCGCAGCACCTCGGGGTTGGTCATGACAAAGTTTGACGGGGCCATGGCATCGACAAACTGGCGGGTATAGAATTCGACCTTGCGTGCGGTCTTGTCATCGAGTCCCTCGACCGACTGGACATTGGCCTTCAGCCAGCGGGCGGTCAGAAGATAGGATTGTTTGATATAGTCGAAGATCAGATTCTCGTTCCAGGCCGCATCCTTGAATCGCTTATCTTCCTTGGTCGGGGCGACGAGATCGCCAACCTCCGCCCCCATCATTCTTTGCGTCGTATTTTGCCACAGCTGCATATAGTCTTGCCACAGGGCGAACTGGGCCTCGACAACCTTGGAGGGATCGCTCATCATCTGTCCGGCCATTTCCATAAAGGCCTTGCCAATATTGAGCGGATCGCCCATGCCAATTCCGGGTTTAGGACTATAGGCCCCTAGTTCATTTGGCTTGGTTTCAAAAGACGATTGCTGTCTTTGCAAAAAATCGGCGACTAGTTTTTGACTCTGCTCGGCAATATGCATGAAGGTAGTAGTCCATTCACTTGCGCTGGTTGGCGTGCCGCCTTGCGGGTTATCCGTGCCAGTGCTGTTTTTTGAAGAAGGGGGAGGAGCAACAGTCATGATATAAAATTCCTTAACTTGCCAAGAATTTAATCACTATAATTGGCTTCCGTTAAACTAGCAAATTTGATTGTTGCGCAGAATTTGGCCTATTGGAAATGACAAGAATGAAGTTAAAAATTGCCCTATGGTCAAATCGACCTGACAGCCGCAAAAACCTTGGAGTTTTCTGTCATGGCTGGGCGGTGGCTCTGGTCTTGGCCCTATCGGCCTGTAGTTCCGCCCCTAAGGATATTACCCTCGTGTCACCAAAGGGCAGTGCTGCCAAGGGCGAGCCCCTGTCGGCCCTTCAAAGGTTCCAGATGGAATTTAACTATCTTCTCAGCCCCTCCGAATCCCTCGCCGAGGCCTGGTACAGGGAAAGAGCGACGATGGATAGTACCCATCCCTACCGTCCCATTCCTCCCGAAGACTATCCCAACCTTGGCACGGTACCGCCCCGGCCGGCGGGTACGACCAACCTGCAAAGACAGAGGTTTTTAGACTCGCTCGAGTCGGATTATCAACAACTCTGGCAAAATAGCGGCAATCTTGCCGAGCAACAGTCAAATCGCCCGTGGCGGAGTTTTCGCCTCACCCCCGATTTACCGCCCGCGGTCGAGAAACCTGCCGCCGCCGAGGCCCCCTCAACCCCCATGGTGGTGCAGGTGGCTCCGGCAATCGATTCCAAGGATGCCGAGATTCAAAGACTGGTGTCAAACAGCAATTTTAACAAGATTGCCGTGGTTTATTTTATGCCAAACCAGGACAGTTTGACCGCAGAATCAAAGACTGTTTTGCTTCAGATCATCCTCTATCATAAAACCAATCCCTATCGCCTGCGGCTGGTAGGGCTTGGCAAAATGACCGAGGCACGAGTCAAGTCCATTAGCACATTTTTGATCGAGGGTGGAGTTCCGGCCCGCCTCATCGATAGCAAAAACACCCCCAAAGCAACCGACGAGGAGGGCATCGAGATCTATACCTATTAGAGGATTTTAAGGATTTTTAGTATATACTATGTTCCTTAAGGAAACCCTGAAAAACTCACTTTTTTGTCACTCTGAGCGTCGTCGCGCTT
>JASGCE010000244.1 GCA_030054295.1 Minisyncoccota bacterium | reverse complement strand
TTGCTCGCTGACCCTTGCCGCTGCGGGATTTCGCTTCGCGCTGGGCTTCGCCCAGACCCACTCAGGGCTCTGCCCTGAGAACCCGCTTAGGCTTCGCCTAAGAACCCTTCACCATTCGTAAAGTAAAATCTATCTGCATTGGTTTTTGATTAGACCTTAGCTCGGAAGGCGTCAAGGTAGGCAACGACCTTCACCAATCCATCATTTGTATTGATCATTTTAATTGGAACATTTCCAAGGCCAGTGTTATGGCTCCGTAACCATTCACTTGCGGTTTTTTTGTTACCAACAATTGCATATAAAGAGTCAAAAACTCTTATGAACAACAGGGCATTATTATAGGAATCTGACTGATATGTAAGTACGATATCATCAAGGTTTTTGTCAGAATTAGGACTAAGGATTTGACTCAATATTTGGTCAGGGATTTCTAAAAGGTGAGCAGCACTGAAAACAGCCTCGGCTACCACCGCCTGCATTTCAATTTCTGTTGCCATTTCTCTGCCCCTTGTTTCGGCATCGTAACAATCCATTTATCTATAAGAAAACTATAACAATTGACTAAAGAATAACAACCGATTTTTATAGTAAACCAATCCCAAAAAACACCTTCACATACCCTCGAACCATTTTTGCTCGGTCATAAATTCCGCAGATAGTTTTTTAATCTCGCCATAGCTGCGACCTTCGGATTTCCATTGCTGGCGCATTGCGGCCATTTCCGCCAGTCTTGCGCTCCAGTCGTCAGAGAATTTATCGGCCAAATATTCCTTTACCGCCACCGCCATTGCTGGCGAATGGCCGCCGGTCGAAACCGTCAGCAACAGATTCCCGCGCCTCACCATCGAAGGGGTGTGAAAATCGCAGCCATCCATCAGATCTTCAACATTGGTCAGCATTCCGGCGGCACGACCAGCTGCCGCAATCTCCCGCGCTTGATCCGCCGCATAGTCGCCGATAAAAAGAACACCCCCAGCCCTAAGATCCGCCGCCAAGGGCAAACGAGGAATCACAGCCCCATGACAAAATTCCAAAAACTCGGGCGATGGATCATCCGAAAAAACCGTAACCAAATCCCGCTCTGCGTCAAATTGTCGCAGGCGATTTAACCCCTGCCGACCCTTGGCGACCAGAATAATCGGCACCCGCGACAGGTCGAGAATGATGGGAAAAAACCCCATATCACACCCTAATCAACAGCTGCTGAAGCGCGTTTGGCCGAGCCGCCAGCCTCATGGGCGAAGGGCGGCAATAATGTCCCCAATCGTTCCAACCCCACGACATGACACCAGTCGCCAAAACCCTGATCCGCTCTGCGTTCGGCGGCAAAGGCGGCAAAGAGCGGAGCCATGGCCTCCCCCAACCGCGCCATCGGCACCCGCTCAACCAGCTTGCTGTTCATGCGCGTGCCAGCAAAGTCGCCACCAACAAAAATCGCATAGAATCCCGGCACCCGCCCGACAATCCCAATATCGCCATTATAGGGGCGGACGCAGCCATTGGGGCAGCCCGTAATCCGCACCGATAGTTTTTCCTCGGCCAATCCGACCCGGTCGAGACTGCCATGAATCTGTTCGAGAATCTGCGGCTGGACTCGCTCGGCCTCGGTCAGGGCGAGGTTACAACTCGGCAAGGCGACGCAGGCCATCGACCAGCGAACGACAGGGGCCAGACTGTCGGGCAGGGGAATCTGATTCTCGGTCAGGATCTGTTCGATTCCCGCCCGCGATTCAAGGGGCAGGTCGGCAAATATCAAATCTTGACCGGGGGTGACTACCAGATTGGGCGCGAATTTCTCGACAATCTGTTTGATGGCCGTGCGGTATTTGGCAGGTCCAGCATCGCTAATCCGACCCGAGGTAATGACGATACCGTAATAGAATTTGGCATCGCGGTCGTTTGCGCCAGTTGCGCTCTGGCGGTGCCAGCCCAGATGGTCGCGGACTTCAAAACCAAGTTCGGTGGGAGCCCTATCCAAGACCCTTCCCATGCGTTGGTCGAGTTCTTGCTTGATCCAGTCGATGCCGCGGTCAGCGACCAGATATTTCAGCCTTGCCCGCTTGCGGTCGGTGCGGTCGCCGTGGTCGCGTTGGAGTCCGATCACCGCGCGGGTAATCGATAGAAGCTCGTCAGCCGCAACCGTGCAGACCGGAGTCGCCAATCGCGGAAAGGTATCGGCGCGATTATGCGACATGCCAAAGCCGCCACCGACGGCAATGATATAGTTTTTAAGCGACTGGTCGGGGTTAAAGACCGGAATAATGGCCAGGTCATTGGTCAGAACATCGATGGAATTATCATCCCCCGTCGCCAGACCAATCTTGAATTTGCGTGGCAGATAGAGGGTGCCATAGAGCGGATCGGCCGGAGTCGCCCCGGGTTGGTTGACATCGGCGGCTTGCAGAGTCTTCTCGGCCAGATCGGCAAAATCGGACGGGTTAGCCTCGGCCAGCAGGGGCAGAAGATCGAGCTGCTTGCCTTGCTCATCCTTGCCCCATAGTTCCAGATAGGCATGGGTTCGTGGCAGGGTCGCGGTGGATAATAACTGGGCATCGGCATTTAATCGCTGGTGAATGGCATCATCGATGGGGGCGGGGGTGATGGTGACATTGCGGACGACATCGCCGCAGGCGGCGAAGGTGGTCATGACGGCGCGGCTGATGGCACTCAGGGTTGCGACCAGGTCGGATTTGATCAGTCCATGAAACTGCACCCCTTGGCGGGAGGTTAAGCGGAGTTTGCCGCCGCCGTATTTTTGGGCCAGATCATCGAGGACTAAATATTGGGCTGCGGATAATCTGCCGCCGGGGGCTCGCACCCGTGACATAAATTCATGTTCCTTGTCGAGTCCGGCCTGTTTGCGGCTGGTGGCGGTATCGCGGTTATAGCCTTGGTAGAGTCCGTGGAACTTGATGAGCTGGTCGTCGCCATCGGCGAAGGTTGGCGATGGGTCTTGCAGCCCGGCGGCTAGTCCCCCGCGGAGGGCTTGGCTTTGGTATTTTATGCCCTCGACGGCGGAGGGGTTTTTGGCCTTGGTTGATTTTTCGGGGCTGTCTGACATGTCCTGTTCCTCGGGTGATCATGATTTACCGAGATTTAACATAGCATGTGCGTAAAAATAATTAAAATACAAAAGTTTTTTGTAATTTAATTAAATAGATAACCCATAGTCGTCATTGCCGTCTCTACGCCTCCTACCTTTTGTCATTACCCGCCGCTACGAAGTAGCGAGTCGGGTAATCTCGCTTTGCTATCACAGATAAAAGGGAAGGGAGATTCCCCGTCTGCGGTTGCTTCTTAACGAAGCAACCTTGCGGGGAA
>JASGCE010000043.1 GCA_030054295.1 Minisyncoccota bacterium | reverse complement strand
ATTGTCTCCCCCTAGCAGGGGGAGATAGGCGCGCTTAGATTTTCGCCTCCTTGCGAAAATCTTTAGCAAGCCTTGTGGGGGTAGAAGGCACGGCCCCTCGATTTCTTATTCTTTGGTTTTTTTAACTCTGTAGTTAAAAACCAAAGAATACAAAATGGCACCGCGTCGTTTGCGCCTTCTACCCCCACCAAGTAATTCTAAAGCTCGACTGCGTCTTCGCTAAGAATTACTATCCTCCCCCTGCTAGGGGGAGGCAACAAAAAACGACTTGTTTAGACTTTCCCAAAGGATGGACATAGTTCAGCAACAATACAGTCGCTACATTTTGGTTTACGCGCCGTGCAACAATATCGACCATGTAGAATCAGCCAATGGTGGGCATGGAGCCGATAGGCCATTGGAATGATCGCCAGCAGATCTGTTTCCACCTGAGCGGGGGTTTTGCCGTTCGAGAATCCTAAACGATGGGCGAGCCTAAAGATATGGGTATCGACGGCAAGGGTGGGTTCGCCAAAGGCCGTGTTTAAAACCACATTGGCGGTTTTGCGACCAACGCCGGGCAGGGATTCCAGCGACTCACGACTGTGGGGAACTTCGCCACCAAAGTCCCGCACCAGAATCTCCGACAGGGCCAGGACATTGGCGGCCTTGGCATTAAAGAGTCCCAAACTACGGATATTCTGCTTGATTCCCTCCAGCCCGAGGGCAACCATCCTGGCCGGACTATCGGCCAGGGCAAACAGCCCGGCCGTGGCGCGATTGACCCCCACATCCGTCGATTGCGCCGATAGGACGACCGCGACCAAAAGGGTATAATCATTGCTATAGTTTAACTCGGTGCGGGGTTCGGGAGTCTGGGCAGCCAGCCGCGCAAAAATCTGGTCAATGGCATCCTTGCCCTTAAGACTGATTGCTGCCATTGATCCAACCCCAGTTGCAGCCCTTAAAGATCGAGCATATTCCGCAGCGAATAGAGCCCTGGTTTTTGTCCAATCAGCCAGCTTGCTGCCCTTACGGCCCCTTGGGCAAAAATCTCGCGGTTGAGGGCGCGGTGGCCAATCTCTAAACATTCGCCGGGCCCGGCAAAAATCACCCGGTGGTCGCCGATAATATCGCCGCCGCGCAGGGCGGTGAAGCCGATAGTGCCAGTCTTGCGCACTCCCGTAAATCCGTCTCGACCGTGAACCCCGACCTCGTTCAAGCTGCGGCCGCGACCACGGGCTGCCGCTGCGCCCAAACTAAGGGCGGTACCGGATGGCGCATCGACCTTGTCGCGGTGGTGCATTTCGGTAATCTCGATATCCCATTCTTCATCCAGCAGGGCCGCAGCCTTCTCGACCATTGCCTCGGCAATCACGACCCCGAGCGAAAAGTTCGATGATAGCATAATCGGTATGGTCTCTGCCGCCGCCTGAATGGCTTGCTGGTGGTGTTCGTTAAAGCCAGTCGTGCCGATGACGATTGGCACCCCCTCCATCACCGCATTGCGTAAATGGTGATAGCTAGCATCGGCCGAGGAGAATTCAATCACCACCTGGGCATTGTTAAAGGCTGCATTGACCGAATCGGTAAGATTAATGCCAATTGGCCCCAATCCCGCCAGTTCGCCAACATCCTTGCCCAGGCGCGGTTGGCCGGGCCGATCAACCGCCGCAACCAGTTCGTGGGTTTGACTGCGGGATAGGACTTGGCGGACTAGGCTGAGGCCCATTCGCCCCCCCGCGCCGATAATGGCAATGCGTTTTTTCATTGAATAGATTCCTCGCCCCTAGGTTTTTGATTTTTCGGTAAGATCATCCCAGAATTCACGCATCTTATCAAAAAAACCATGCGAGGCTGGAGAGGTTTTATTGTCTTCGCTCAGGCTTTGGAATTCGCGCAAAAGCTCTTCTTGCCTTTTGCTGAGATTGACCGGGGTCTCGACCTGGGTCTCGATAAAAAGATCACCGCGTTGGGACGAGCGGAGAATCGACATGCCCTTGCCGCGAACCCTAAATTGCCGCCCGTGCTGAGTACCCGCGGGGATGGCAATCTTGGTGCGACTGCCATCCAGTATCGCCACCTCGATCTCTCCCCCCAATGCCGCCGTAGTCATCGGGATTGGAATCCGACAGAGGATATTGGCGCCATCGCGCAAAAAGAACCGATGGGGCGTTAAACTGAGGAAGATATAGAGATCCCCCGATGGCGCGCCGCTGATGCCGGCCTCGCCCTCGCCCGCCAGACGAATGCGGGTGCCTTCCTCCACCCCTGCCGGAATGGTGACCTGAAGGGCTCGCTCCTTGCGCACCCGGCCGTGACCGCCACAGCTTTTGCACGGGGTTTCGATAACCCTACCCGCGCCCTGGCAGGTGTGGCAGGCCCGCTCAATCGTAAAGAACCCCTGCTGGGCGCGAAGCTTGCCCGAACCGCGACAGGTCGCGCAGGTGGTGGGTTGAGTCCCCGCCGCCGCGCCTGAACCTTTACAGGGTTCGCAACTGACCGCAGTAGCTATATTTAATGTGGTCTGTTTGCCGGCAAAGGCCTCTTCCAGCGAAATTTCCATGTCGAAACGGACATCGGCACCGCGACCCTGGGCCTGTTGCGACTTGCCGCCCATGAATTCGCCAAACATCTCGCCAAAAATATCGGCAAAACCGCCGCCGCCGCCTCCTCCGCCGCCAAAGTGGAATTCAAAGCCGCCGGGCTGCTGTCCGCCACCGCCCTGTTCAAAGGCCGAATGACCAAAGCGATCATAGGCCGCGCGTTTTTGATCATCCTTTAGGACCTCATAGGCCTCGTTCAATTCCTTGAATTTAAGTTCAGCCGTCTTGTCACCCGGATTGCGATCAGGGTGATAGTCCATCGCCAATTTGCGATAGGCCTTTTTGAGTTCGTCAGCCGTCGCATTCTTTGCTACGCCCAAGACTTCGTAATAATCTGATTTTGCCATTGATAATGATCCCAAGCTTTCCCACTCTATATATGGGGATGCGGCCGAGAAATTCAATCACATTCGGCTGGGGGATGAAAATTCACTGGCAATGATACCCCAGTTCAATGGTAGAGGATGGGATAACTGATCTGATCTAAGCAAAATCGATGATGGTGAAGAAAAATTACTTCTTGCCCTTCGCCTTGCCGGATTTTGACTTCTTGAATCGCGGATTGTCTTCTGCATGATGGCGAACATGAAAGGCAAAAAGGATTGATAAGACCATAAATAAAATTAAGGCATAGTCAAAGGCTTCCATTTTATTTTCTCCTGATGAAAAATGGTACTAAAAGTGTAATCAATATAGCACAAAAACTTAATCCAGCTCTCAAAAAATTTATTGTTTCTGAAAACAATAGACTAAAAAACACAATTGTAGCTGCTGTAGCTAATCCAATAAAATACCGTGCAAGGTCGTCTTGATTTTCCTTGCTGTATTTAAACTTATCCAACTTGCTTCTTAGATTTTGGATTTTTAGGTTAAGGTATTCCATTGACTCATCTCCGTGGCAATTCAACCCTTCAGTTCCGCGATACCCCCAACCCAACTGATGGCAGGGGTATCGCGGGTTTGACTCTACTTATTCTCCTTGACCTCTTCAAAATCGGCATCGACGACCTTTTCGTCGCCCGCGCCGCGCGAACCAGCAGCACCAGCCCCAGCAGCACCAGCCCCACCTGCGGCTGCCGCCTCCTCGTTTGATTTATACATCGATTCGCCGAGCTTCATCGATGACTGCATCAGGGCCTGGGTCTTGGACTTGATCGCCTCGGCATCGCTACCGTCCAGAACCGACTTGAGGGCAGCAATGTCCGCCTCGACCGTTTTGCGTTCCTCGGGCGGAATCTTATCCCCGCCTTCAGTAAGGGTCTTTTCGGTGGTATGGATCAAACCGTCGGCAGCGTTGCGAGCCTCGATGGTTTCGCGCCGTTTTTTAT
The DNA here is from genome assembly GCA_030054295.1 of Minisyncoccota bacterium. GTDB lineage: Bacteria > Pseudomonadota > Alphaproteobacteria > Elsterales > Elsteraceae > JASGCE01. Next base: position 10,570 of record JASGCE010000043.1, on the reverse strand, counting down.
CTTCGGCGGCGTGGGATTCGGCATCCTTGACCATCTTATCGATCTCGGAACTATCGAGTCCGCCCGAGGCCTGAATCTTGATCTGCTGTTCCTTGTTGGTCGCCTTATCCTTGGCCGAGACATTGACAATCCCATTGGCATCAATGTCAAAGGTCACCTCGACCTGTGGCACGCCGCGCGGTGCCGGGGGAATCCCCATCAGGTCAAATTGCGCCAGCAGTTTGTTATCGGCGGCCATCTCGCGCTCGCCCTGGAAGACGCGAATGGTCACGGCATTTTGGTTATCCTCGGCGGTAGAGAAGACCTGACTCTTGCGGGTTGGCACGGTGGTGTTTCGTTCAATCAGGCGGGTAAAGACACCACCCAGAGTCTCGATCCCCAGCGACAGGGGCGTGACATCGAGCAGCAGAACATCCTTGACCTCGCCCTTCAAGACACCCGCCTGAATGGCCGCGCCAATCGCCACCACCTCGTCGGGATTGACGCTGCGGTTTGGTTCCTTGCCAAAGAAGTTCTTGACCGTCTCGATAATCTTGGGCATCCGCGTCATGCCGCCGACCAGAATCACCTCGTCGATCTGCTCCTTGGTGACATCGGCATCCTTGATGGCGGCGAGGCAGGGACCGATGGTTCTTTGCACCAGCTCCTCGACCAGCTGTTCCAGCTTGGCGCGGGTCAGTTTTATATTCAGGTGTTTTGGCCCCGATTGATCGGCGGTAATAAAGGGCAGATTGACATCGGTCTGGGCGGCGGAGCTCAGTTCAATCTTGGCCTTCTCTGCCGCCTCCTTCAACCTTTGCAGGGCGAGGCGATCCTTGCGCAGATCGATACCGCCGGACTCCTTGCGGAATTCATCGGCGAGGTAATCGATAATCCGACTGTCAAAATCTTCACCGCCCAGGAAGGTATCGCCATTGGTCGATTTGACCTCGAAGACGCCATCGCCAATCTCGAGGATCGACACATCGAAGGTGCCGCCGCCAAGGTCATAGACGGCGATAATTCCCGAACCCTTGCGCTCCAGCCCATAGGCCAGGGCGGCAGCGGTTGGCTCGTTGATAATCCGCAATACCTCGAGGCCAGCGATCTTGCCGGCGTCGCGGGTGGCCTGCCGCTGGGCATCGTTAAAATAGGCCGGAACGGTAATCACGGCTTCCGAGACCTTCTCCCCGAGATAGTTCTCCGCCGTCTCCTTCATCTTTTGCAGGATAAAGGCACTGATTTGCGAGGGAGCATATTTCTTGCCATGGCTCTCGACCCAGGCATCGCCATTGTCGCCCTTGACAATGTGGTAGGAAATTAAATCCTTCTCCTTGGTCACAATCTTATCGTCAAAGCGCCGACCGATCAGGCGCTTAATCGCAAAGAATGTATTTTCGGGATTGGTCACACCCTGCCGCTTGGCCGATTGCCCGACCAGCCGTTCATCGGATTCCGAAAAGGCAACCATTGATGGAGTGGTTCGCGCCCCCTCGGTATTTTCGATAACCTTTGCCGTGCCGCCATCCATAATGGCAACGCAGGAATTTGTAGTTCCTAAATCGATTCCAATAACTTTGCCCATTTAATCCTCTGTCGTTAGTGTATATAAAGGTGCCTTGGTCGAGCGGAGGCTCAATAACCGACGGCATGGTTTGGTTCACACTATAGATAGGTTGCGATTTGGCTGGCTGCAAGGGCTGGCAGATTTTATTATGATTAAGATTAATTGAATTATCCTATGGATATAGGCTGCAAGATAAATATTAATTAATGCTAAAATATCTTGACCTTATTATAATCACATGATAGTTAGATTTACTATTATGGGAAATTCAGCCTTAAAAACAACCTCCTGAGGTGCTTTTGTGAAAAATATAAAAAAGTTTCTAGCTATTCTATCCTTACCCTTGATGATCAGTGCCTGCGCTCAGGGGGATTACCGTAAGGCAGCGGTGGAGCTACAGGGTCATATGGCCACCGGCAATTGGCAGGCGGCAGAAACCCTGGCGGTCAAGAATGGCAAGATCGATGATAAGGGCAAGTCGAAAGATCTGCTTTGGAGTCTCAACCACGGTCTGGCGACGATTCAAACCGGCAAATATAAGGCCTCGATTGATTCCTTTGACAATGCCGAAAGCTTGATGAAGTTCGATGATCTATCGGGTTTTATGGCCAATGCTGGCAGTGCAACGGCTTCGGTGTTGGTCAATGATACGGTGCGCGACTATGCCTTTAATTCCTATGACGCGATCATGGTCAATAGCTACAAGGGTCTGGCCTTTATGCTGAATGGGGATCAGGGCAATGCGCGGGTCGAGTTTAACCGCTCGGCCGAACGGCAAAGGCGGGCGGTCGAAAGATTTGCCCTCGAGATCAAGGCCGATCAGGAAAAGAACGCCGCCGGGGCCAAAAAAAATCCTAAGGTCAATTCCAACGAAACCGTAAATAAGGCCAATGACAATGCTCAGGTAAAGGCGACCTATGCCGAGCTGGAATCCAAGGCGGGCTATGCTCCCTTTGTCAATCCCTTCACCAGCTATATTCGTGGGGTGTTTTTGCTCTCCACCGCGGTTACAACGGGCGAGTTCGAAAATGCCATCAGCGACCTCCGTTCGGTCAAGGAAATGGTGGGGGGCAATTCGGTCATTGACGCCGACCTCAAATTTGCTACCGCCAAGGTCGAGGGCAAAAATAGCGATAAGCGCGTCTGGGTCATTTTCGAGAATGGCCAGTCGCCAATTCTGGTCGAAAACAAGATCAAATCCTTGATGGTTATGCCGACTGGTTTGATCAATTTTGTCTATGCCTATCCCTCGATGAAGTTTCAACCGCTGGCCTATAACAGTTTGAATATTGCCGTCGATGGCCGGGAGGAGAAGACTCTGATGGTCAGCGATTTTGACGCGGTGGCAGCTCGGGAATTCAAGGATCGTTTACCCGGCATCATTACCCGTGCGGTTCTGTCTTCAGCCTATAAGACGGCGATTCAGGTAGCCGGCCAGGCGGTCGCTGCCAGTGCCGGTAAAGACAATACCAATGCCCAGGTGTTTGGGTTGCTGATGAATATTGGTGGAGCCATTATGTCCGAGGCAACCACCGCGGCCGATGTCCGCAGCTGGTTGGAACTGCCGAAACAGTTCCAGGCCGCCAGCTTTACCCCACCCAAGTCTGGCGAGGTGGTGATTAAGACCGATAGCGGAGTCGAACTTGGTAAGGTCACAGTCCCGAATGACAGAAATGCCGTGATCTATGTTAAGATACAAAAGACCGGGGCGACGCCGGTCATCAAATCGGTTCTCTTTTAACGACTAAACAATAGTAAGGGTTTCATCATGGGTAATAAATTATCACGACGAATCACGGATGGTCTGAAGCGGATGGCGCTACTCCTGTTGCTGGCCCTTACTGTTGCGGCCTGTGCTAAATCGGCTGACAAGCGGATTATGATTCAGCCCGATGTTCGCTTGACCGCTGAGGCTCCGCGAATTGCCGTTGGCGATGATAAGCTTTTGCGAGTCTCGACAAGGATCAACAATGGCAATAGCTATGCCGTCAAGGCCTATATAACGGTTGAATGGTCTGATGGTCAGGGGCAAAAGGTCGATAGTTTGATTGGTACCCGTGCCCCCTTGGCGGTACCCTCCTATGGTTCGGAAGACTTTAGTATCACGGCACCGCGCCCGGATATTATCGGTTTTAGAATTCGCATCGAATCGCGCGAATAGGGTTCAATTTTTTGGAAAACAATGAAGGTAGATGAAATGAAAAAGCACTTACTCTTGTCTTTAGCTTTGGTTGGTATGGTTGCGCTTACCGGTTGCGAACCCTCGACGCAAAGGATCGAAAAGACCGATAAGGTCGCAGCGACTCTGGGTCTGGATGCTGAGGATTTTTCTCAGGCAGCGGCAGAGGCGGTTCAGAAGATGGTCGCCAGTGGTGCGGTGGCGAAGCCCGGTGGTGGTCGTTATATCCTCGCCATCTCGCGGGTGATTAACGATACCCAGCAGCGGTTTGATACCGACCTGTTGGTCAAGAAGATTCGCGTCGAGCTGCTCAACAGCGGCAAGGTCATGGTGACCACGGCGGTTTCTGCGGCCGGTGCCGAGGACACTATGTCGATGCAGGCGCGGGAACTCCGCGATTCAGAAGAGTTCAACCAAGCGACGGTGCAGAAAAAGGGCACGATGGTTGCCCCCGAAATCAGCCTCAGCGGCAAGATTATTCAAAGAACCACCAGCCTGAGCAAGTCGGAGCAGCGGGTCGATTACTATTTCCAACTGTCGGTGACCGAGATTAAAACTGGTTTGGCGATTTTTGAATCGGAGACTCCGATCTCGAAGCGCGGTTCGTCAAAATCGGTCAGCTGGTAAGGTCGATAATCTACAGAAACAGAGGAGTCTATCATGAATAGTCGTTTATACCTGACCGTTGCCGCCCTCAGCCTGACCATTGGTCTGGTTGGTTGCAAAGCTGGAGACAAAAAGACCGAGACCCCCGGAATGACCAATGCCGCCCCGACAACGACTACTTCGGGACTAACCCCAGCGGCGGTGGATTGGGAGGATGCGGCAGCGGTTGCGGCGGAATCGGCTGATTTCCTTCAAAGTTCGACGCAGTTGGTGCAGGATCAAATGAATGCGGTCTGTGGTAAACTGCGTAAAAAGGGTCGGGTATTTGCTATGGGTTCGGCTCCGGTCGCGGGCAAGGCGGATCAATCTGACTGGATTGAAGCCCGCAATATCGCTTTCCAGCGCGCCCTAGTGGATGCTCAGATCAAGACCATCCAGGCCTTCAGTAACGAGATCACGACCAGTATCGCGGCAGAAATGTTTATGCCCGACAAGGCCCCCGAGGCGGGAACATCGTCGGAAGCCGGGATTCGCGCGGCGGCCATGACTCCCGATGCGGTCGATCCGCAAAAACTCTCAGCCATGGGAATCGATCCCAATGGCTTTACCGCGGCGGCTCCGGCGGCACGGCAGACCATGTTGACCAATTCGATTCGCTTGACTGCAACCTCCAGGGCGGTGGGGAGTTTGGTTGGTCTGTCGGTACTTCATAGTTTTGAAGGCAGCGACGGTAAGGGTGGTTTTGCCATCGGAGTCTGTACCGTCACTTCGCAAAAGCTGAAGGATTTTGCCTCGATGATTCTGGCGGCCAAGGGCAATGTCCCGCCGCAAAAGGATCGCGCGATGGATTTGAATAAACTCATCATTACCAAGGCCGCGACCGAAGAAGGCAAAAAGCAATTTGCCAACCAATTTGGCGTGCTGAGAATGTTTGACGAGGATGGTAGTCCAGCCCTGGTTTCCTTCTATCAGGCCGGGCTTCAGGGCAAGTCGGCAGCAGTGCAGTCGCAAATGGCCGAGGTGGCCAAACGGCAGGCGACTGGTTTTGCCGATGCGGCCATTGCCACCTTCTTGGCGGGTTCAGCGACCTTCGACAGTCAGCAGGGGGTTTCGGAAATGGTGCAGACCATGGTTTCCGATACCGACGAGAGTCAAAAGATTGACCGTGCCATCTCGATTCAGCAGAAGTTTGCCGCTCAGGCCAATGTCAGGCTGACGGGTATTACCGATCTGGCGCAATGGGTTGGCAAACATCCGCTGACGGGCAAGGATATTGTCGGGGTCGTGCGGATCTGGAGCGCGAACCAGGAATTCACGCTCCGCGGACTTAAGGACAATGCGGTTGGTGCGGGCGGGGTCAATGGTTCGGCGACCGGGCTACTCCCCAATGCGACCAAACCGACCGTGACCAAGAGCAAGACAACCATGGATAGTCAAGATTTCTAGGGTTTTTAACAGAAGGATCATGACTGTGGTGGCGGTTGGGCTTTGGCTCATTCCGCCACCCCTGTCGGCTATTGGGCTGGAGCAGATTGCCCAGCTGGGGGTCGATGGTCTCAAGTCCACGGCTCAGGAAGCTGGTGCCTCGACCGTGGAGAGCCAGATCGATAAATTCTGCAAACCTTTGCGGGGGGCGGGCAATATGGTGAGTAAACCGATTGTCGCGGTTGCCCTGTCTGAAACCTCGAATGGCACTGAATGGCAAAGGGCCTATGAAACGGCCTTTAATCGGTCGAAGATCGAGATTTTGAAATTCCGCACTAATCAAATCAAGGCTTCAAATCAGGATTCCCTGCAATCGGACACTACAAATGGTCAGACCGAGATGAAGAGTCAGGCGACTATTGAATCGGCGAGTCAGGCTGCCGCAAGTTTGGTTGGTCTTACCGTAGTGGCCAGTTCCGTCGGCACGGGAGAGAATAATCAACCCAGCCTTGGGCTCTGTGTTATTGCCAACCGCGACCTGCAAGACCTCATCGCAAAACTTGCTAGATCGCCTGCCGAGATTAAAATAAACCCGCCCGCGATTTCCCCGCTGGATATTGTCGATAGCCAGACTCCGCAAAATCTGTCCAAACAGTTTGGTATTCGCCTGTTCAGTGACCCCGCCGGTCATCCGATCATCATTGCCTTTGGTCAGGCCGCGGTTAGTTACAAGGGTACTAGCGAGCCGATTCGCGCCAAGTTCCGACAGGTCTCCGCCACTCGCGCTGAGGCCATTGCCGATCAACAGATAGCCGAATATCTGGCCGGGGAGGCCATCTATTCTGACCAGCTGCTCTCGTCTCAACTCAACGAGATCTCGACGGGCGATAGCAGCGAAACGCAAAAAACCGACACGATCAACAAAATCGCCAGCGATCTATCTTCACGGGTAAAGGTTAATTTGACCGGACTATCGACCGTGCGGAGATGGACTCTGCCAGCCAGTAAAAACGCCCCCGAAATGATCGGTATTGTCCGCCTGTGGCAACCGATTGAATAGTTTAGTGCAAAAGGAGACTATCATGAAGATCAAAACTGTTATTTTATCCTTCGCCTTAATCGCCTTTATCGGTGCCCTCGCTGCAGGCCCTGTTGCCGCCGAAACCAAGGAGGTCATTGCCGTCGGTGAAGGCAAGACCCGCGAAGAGGCCAAAGAAAATGCCTTCCGCGAGGCCATCAGCCAGATCAATGGAATCAGGCAGGATAGTACAGCTGCCCAGAACAGCAACAGCTCGACCATCGCCACCGACAAGGAAACGGTCAATAGCCTGGTCGAGGATAACCAAAAGAATATTCGCACCAAATCGGGCGGGGTCATTGGTTCGTGGCGCGAAATCTCCTCCACCACCAATAATGGAATCGTCACCATAAAGATCGCGGCCACCGTGCAGGTCGCGGCCAAGGATGGTAATTCCAACAACGACACCCGGCGAAAAATTGCGGTAGCAATATTCGAGGTCAATGACAATAACAACGACCCAATGGCCCTATCGCTGCATAAAAAACTGGTGGCGAGCCTGACTCAATCGCGGCGGTTTGTCATTCTCGATCCGCTGGCCGATGCCGCGATCAAAAAGGAGATGACAAGGCTTGACGAGTCGGAGATGGATTTTAAACAGAAATCGATGGTGGGTCAGGCCCTCGGTGCTGAATATCTGATCACCGGCAGTATCCAAAACTATAACAGTTCCTATGTCGATAGGACCATCAAGCTTACCGGAGAGAAGCTGCAAAGGGTGGAGGCTGGCGCCGAATTTAACTTCTCCATCTTTGACATTGCCAGTCGGCAGGTCAAGTGGGCGGGAACAATCTCGGTCAAGGGCAAGGCAAATGGAGCGCAGAATCAGGCCACCGAAACCGCCGCCGGGGCTAATCTGTTTGACGAGGCGAGCCGCCAAATTGCCGATGATCTGGTGCAGAATATCTATCCGCTTCGTCTCTTGGATGCTACAAATCCGCAGAACCTGACCATTGGTCAGGGCGGCAATACGGTGATTGTCGGAGAACGCTACGGAGTCTATCAATTGGGCGAGGAGATCAAGGACCCCTATACCAAGGAATCGCTGGGTCGGCAGGAGACAGAGATCGGCACCCTGGTGATCACCAGGGTCACGGCAAAACTCTCCTATGGTCAATGGGAAGGCACGGCACCAGCCGTCACCGACCCGGATATGGTTGTGCGTAAGTTAAAATAGGGTCAGACTCTCGGGCAATCACTATTTTAGTGTACAGAAACCCCATATGTCGCTAGACTGCGTCGCAATCGCGGGCTAATGCGAAGGAATAGACTCATCCTTGCTATCCCCCGCCCCGAGATCGACCCCCAGTGATGAACCAATCAATCCTTAGGTCGGAATAGATTGCCCTGTCCCATGGCAAGGTAAGATGCGAACAAATTTGTTAAACGGAAAGAATATTACAAAAAGATGGAAATTCGTAACCTCGCGATCATCGCCCATGTCGACCACGGCAAGACAACTCTGGTAGATAAGCTTCTGGCTCAGTCGGGTACCTTCCGCGCCAACCAACAGGTGGCCGAGCGGGCTATGGATTCCAACGATTTGGAACGGGAACGGGGCATTACCATTCTGGCCAAATGTACCTCGGTCGATTGGAAGGGCATTCGTTTGAATATTGTCGATACCCCGGGTCACGCCGATTTTGGCGGCGAGGTTGAGCGGATTCTGTCCATGGTCGATGGAGTGGTGGTGCTGGTCGATGCGGCCGAGGGCCCCATGCCCCAGACCAAGTTTGTCACCGGTAAGGCTCTGCGCTTGGGTCTGCGGCCGATTGTTTTAATCAACAAGGTTGATCGTTCGGATGCGCGGGCGCATGAGGTTCATGACGAGGTTTTTGATCTTTTTGCATCATTGGATGCTACCGATGAACAGCTCGATTTTCCGACGCTTTTTGCTTCCGGTCGCAATGGCTGGGCGAGCGAAAAGCTGGAGGAGCCGGGCGGCGACTTGACGCCCCTGTTTAACTTGATTGTCAAACATGTGCCAGCCCCGAAGGTTGATGTTAATGCCCCCTTCTCGATGCTGGTGACGACACTCGAGGCTGACCCCTATTTGGGTCGCGTCTTGACCGGTCGCATTGCGACCGGCACGGCCAAACTCAATATGGCGGTCAAGGCGATGAACCGCGATGGAGAGGTGATCGAGACCGGTCGCCTGTCGAAGTTAATGGCCTTCCGTGGTCTAGAGCGGACTGCGATTGAGGAGGCTCAGGCGGGAGACATTATCGCCATTGCCGGTCTGGCCGGGGTTACGGTGGCCGATACTATTGCCGCGACCGAGGTTATGAATCCCCTGCCAAGTCAGCCGATTGATCCCCCCACCCTCTCGATGATTTTTTTGATCAATGACTCCCCCTTGGCGGGTCGTGAAGGCGATAAGGTCACCAGCCGCGTCATTCGTGATCGATTGATGCGCGAGGCCGAGGGCAATGTCGCCATCAAGGTTGCCGATACCCCCGAAGGCGATGCCTTTGAAGTCTCGGGTCGCGGCGAGTTGCAGTTGGGGGTCTTGATCGAGACCATGCGCCGCGAAGGTTTTGAACTGGCGGTCAGTCGCCCGCGAGTCATTAACCGCACCGATCCCAAGACCGGCGAAAAGCTGGAACCGATTGAGGAGGTCGTCATCGATGTCGATGAGGACTATAGCGGAGTCGTGGTCGATAAGATGGGCCAACGCAAGGCCGAGATGACCGACATGCGTCAGTCGGGTGGGGGCAAAACGCGGATTACATTTTTGGCTCCCTCGCGTGGCTTGATTGGTTACCATGGCGAGTTCCTGACCGATACCCGCGGCACCGGAGTGATGGCGCGGCTGTTCCATTCCTATGCTCCCTTTAAGGGTCCGATTCCAGGGCGGCGAAATGGAGTTTTGATTTCCAATGGTGCCGGTAATGCGGTGGCCTATGCCCTGTGGAATTTGGAAGAGCGCGGGCCCATGTTTATCAACCCGGGCGATGCCCTCTATCAGGGTATGATTATTGGTGAACATAACCGTGACAATGACCTCGAGGTCAATCCGCTCAAGGCCAAGCAGCTGACCAATATCCGCACGACTTCCAAGGACGAGGCAGTACGATTGACTCCGCCGCGATTGATGAGTTTGGAACAGTCGATTGCCTATATTGAATCCGACGAACTGGTCGAGATTACACCGCAATCGATTCGCCTGCGCAAGCGGTTGCTCGACCCCAATGATCGCAAAAGGGCGACCAAGATGGGCGAGGATTAGATGAATTTTTTTGCCGCAATAAATTCGGGATTCATTCGATTCGCTGATTTTAAGGGTCGGTCGGTGCGGTCGGAATTTTGGTTTTGGGTGCTGTTTATTTTTGTGGCTGAGTTAATCATATCCTGGTTGTTGGACTTTACCTTTGTCGGTCTGGTGCTGGAGCGAATCGTCGGTCATTTTCTGTTCGTTGTTTTGCCGACTCTGCTTGGGCTGGTGATGGTCGTGCCTAATCTGGCGGTGTCAGCTCGGCGGCTTCATGACACGGGTCGCTCGGCATGGAATCTTTTGTGGCTTTTGCTCCCGATCATTGGCTGGGTTGTTTTGATTGTTTTCTATTGCCTGCCGAGTGAGCCGAGAAAAAACCGTTTTGGCAAGCCGAGTCGGGTTGGGTAGGGGTTGACCAGATAATGGCTGTGTTGAAACTGTTTTTTTAGCGGGGGGCGGATGCCCCCGACTGTCTCAAAATGCTTGTAAGGGGTCAACACAGACCAAAAATTGTCATTCTGA
>JASGCE010000042.1 GCA_030054295.1 Minisyncoccota bacterium | reverse complement strand
AAGCAAAGCGCAGCGAAAATCATAGAACCAGTTGGGGGGTAGGCAGGCACGGCCTATTCGATTCCTTATTCTATGGTTTTTAACACTATTTTTAAAAACCATAGAATATAAAATGGCACCGCGACCCTCGCGGCCTACCCCCCCTGTCTCACTCAGCTGTGCAGAGTGAGTCTTCCCTCCGCTCCCTAAAGGAAAGTCTGAAAAACTCACTTTTTTGTCACTCTGAGCGTCGTCGCGCTTGACTTTGTGAATGCAAAGTCTTTAGCAAGACAAGCGAAGAGTCCAGAAAACTTAGCAATTACAATAATTTAAGTTTTTCTGGATTCTTCGCAAAGAACAGTTAGCCTCGCAAGGCTCGGACTGTTCTAAGCTCAGAATGACAAGTTTGGTGTTTTTCAGGGTTTCCTAAAGGGCGAACGGGGCAGTTTTGCTTTTTACGGAACCCTCAATTTACGGCTATCTGATGGCAATGGTGGCAATGTCATCAAATTGACGGTGATGGGCAGCGAGCCAAGGCGATTGAGGTCACGGGCATAGAATTCAACCCAGCCGAGTTTTGTAACCTCGCCAATATTGACGGCAAGGTTGATCACCCCGGCAGTGCCAGCATATAGTTTCAGGGTGTCTTTGACTCCTGCCATCGCGTCGATTCTATTCACATCCAGTGATGATTGAGCGATGATCTCCCTCTCTCCGACCACCTTGACCGCTGGTTGAACTGCGACCGATGAGCCTCGGCTTGTCACGGTTCCGGTTAAAATAATCTCGCCGCGGCCATAGAGATTGACCATCGCATCACCGGTTAAATTCCCCACCACCCAGCCTGCGGTGTTGTTCTCAATGCTGACCGAGGAACCCGTGCCACTGGTCGAGGCCATTGTGCCTCTCAATTCCACCGAGCCCGCGGCGCGGAAATGGACTCCGCCTGTCACCAGACCCGTCCCAATTATCCCACCGTTGGGAGCAACCATCACCACCGAACCGCCGCCAGTCTTCAAATCACTGATATTCAAGACTCCGCCGCCATTGGTGGTTATGGAAACCGAACCACCCATGGTCGAGCCAGTTATCTCCCTAAATTGATTAAGCGGATTGGTCAGCCACAGGGCCTCGACATGGCCGAGATTCAACAAACCAGTAACCGTCACCCGACTGTTTCTGGCCTGCAAAACCCGTCCCTGCGAGGTCAAATTCAAGGCGGTAAAACTATTGACTCCGACAAACTGAATCGATGCCGAATCCTTCACCATCACATCGGCCGTCGCGGTGACATTGACAAAACTCATGTCACGATTATGGCTATTGGAGGCAATCAATTCACCGACTTCGGTCTTGGCGCCCGCCAACCAGACCCAATTGCCGCTGCTGCTCTCCCTGAGTCCTGAGGTTTCGCCGCTCAGTCTCCGCGTCTTAAAGCCATAGGATGGATTGGTCAAGACCGCCACCGGCAGCCAAACCAGGGTGTCGCTGTTGCGGTGGACCGCGCGCCGCGCGCCGCTGTAAAAACTCCAGCTGAAGGTCGAATTGTTGGGGTTATCGTCGGAGACATATATGGCCGGTTCATCGTCAGCCTCGCCAAGATAGGCATAGTATCGGGTAATCTTATCACCCGCCACCGGCTTAAGCCGATCTGATTTAGTCAAGGTTCCCGTACCAAGTTTGAAGATAACGACATCCGCGGTCGTACCGATAATCTTACCCGCCGTAAGATTTAAATTCCCATTGCTCGTGGTCAGATCATGGTTCTTCATATCCAGTGTTGCATCGCCGAGGTTGATAATCAGAGCCCCGCCGCTGGTGGTGATATTGTCCGCAAGACTCATGCCCGCCGCCGTGATGGTGATCGTGCCATTGGTGCTGGAGATATTCTTCGTCACAGAAATAGAATTGGCACTGGTGATAGCGATCTGACCATTGGCGGTGACCGCCCCGAGCGAACCCAGATCATTGCCGCTGCGGTCGAGGCTGATGCCCTCACCCGCGCTCATGACCAGATTGGCTCCGCTGACGGTCAGGCTTGAACCCATCGCCTGGCTGATCGCGCCACTGGTGACTAGGGTCAGGCCCGAGCTAAATTGATTGCCCCCCTCCAGGCTGATTGAACTGGGGTTCAGGCTGGTGGTGTCAAGGGCCGTGCTCAGTTGCAGATTGTTGAAGACAATCGCCTTGTTGGTGCCGAGGGTGAAGGTCGTGGTGACCGGATTATCGTAAGAGTTCCCCGCCGTGACCCAGCCTATATCGCCGCTGGTGGCACTCAATCCGCTGGTTTGGGCGGTGGTGCGGGTAGTGTCGGTTCTGGTGCCGAGATTGGCCGCGGTCAAGGCAGAGCCACTGAACCAAAATTCTCCCGCTGCCTGATTTTGTGGCAGGGAATCGCTGGTAAAGATATATTTGGTTGCGGCGGTAAACTGTGTTTGATTGGTCGCCGTGACGATGCCGCCGCTATAGCTGGGGGTCAGTTGCGACTGACTCGAACTGCCCTGGGTCAAGCCGCCGCCGATGGTAAGATTTCCCGCGCCCAGGCGGAAAATCACCGCTGCCGAAGTGTTAGAGATGGAGGCCGCCGTGATCGATAGACCATTGCCGCTGGTGTTTAGAATATAGCCATTGGCATCATTGGTATAGATTCCAGTACCGAGATTGAGACTCACCGCTCCACCCGCGGTGACATTGGTCTTTAATGTCACCGCGCCATTGCTCGCGCTGGTGTCGATGCTAAAGCCGGTCGAGAAGCTGTTATTGGCACCGGCAAAAATCACCTCTGAAGCCGTGACCGAGCGGCTGATTGCGCCATTGGTCACATTCCACAATGTTACTCGGGTGGCAGAGGTGGTGTATGATGTCGTTGCGCCATAGGAAATATTGCCGGTGCTGCTGGTAAAGCCAAACCCAGCCAAGCCAGTCGAGAGTTCACCGAGACTGTGATATTCGGCGGTGGCATCTGCTGTAACCGCTGCAATATTATTGGCATTAATCGTGGCATCATTGGTAAAGTAACTGTTGCTGCCGAAACTGCGCGTAGTCGCTATTGTGGCGGTAAGGTTTCCAGAACCAAGGGCAAAGACGGTACCGCTGCCAGCTGTGACCGAACCAACATTAAAGGTAAGGTTGTTATTGCCACCTACCGTCCAGATATAACCCGTGCCACTGCCGTTGTTGTAATTGCCCGCGCCGAGATTGATTGCGACATTGCCGCCGCTGGTGGTGATGGCCTGGGTCAGGGTCAGGCCGCTGCCGGATATCAACAGGTCGGCAGTGGTGGTACTCAGATTGGCTCCAAGCGAAATCGCGCCGCTGCTGCGCAGCACCAGGCCGCCGTTAAAGGTGCTGGCGGTGGTGCTGGTCGTAATCGAACTGCCCTCGATATAGGCCAGGCCATTGTTGCTGGCCCCGCTGATGGTCACGGCCCCATCATAGGCAACCCCGACGCGGTTACTGGTGCCACTGCCACTGGTGGTGACCGTCAAGCCGTCGATGGTCGGGCGGGTTGGAATTCTATAGGTAGAACCAATGGTCGCTGCCCCCGATTTGGCCTCGACCCAGATAAAATTGCCACTACCGACATCGATCTTGGCGGAGTTGCCAGTGGTTGCGCCGGTGTAAAAAACATCGATGCCAGAGGCGTTGAGGCTAAATTGATTGGCGGCAACGGCAATTACCGTTCCACGATTATCCTTTGAAACCATCATCCCGGTGCCCAGATCAATCCTCACCCGCCCGAGGGTTACGGCGAAATTATCGGCACCGTTGAGCGATAGTTTTTGGTTATTGGTCTTGAATGTCACAAAACCATTGGCCCCGGCGGCAAAGGTCTGGGCAGTTCCAACCCCGCTTCTAACATATGAGTACAAATAAATTCCGTCATATCCACCCCCCACCGTACCGCTCTGAATTAACGAAAGATCAATCGCCGCCGTCAGGGTGGAGGAAATGGCATAGATGCCATGATAACCCGCGCTGCCCGACTGGGTCAGGGTCATGGCCCCACCCGCCCTCAGGTTGGAGTAATAGGCAGTGATGCCATCTCTCCCCGCGCTGCCCGACTGGGTCAGGGTCATGGACCCACCCGCCGTCAGGGTGGAGGAATTGGCTAGGATGCCATCATCCCTTGCGCTGCCCGACTGGGTCAGGGTCATGGCCCCATCGGCCGTCAGGGTGAAGCGAAAGGCAAAGATGCCAATGTCCCCCGCTATACCCGACTGGGTCAGGGTCATGTCCCCATCGGCCGTCAGGGTGGAGTAATAGGCATTGATGCCATCGCTCCCCGCGCTGCCCGACTGGGTCAGGGCCATGTCCCCACCCGCGGTCAGGGGGGAGTTATAGGCATAGATGCCATAGCTCCCCGCGCTGCCCGACTGGGTCAGGGTCATGACCCCCCCCGCCGTCAGGGTTGATTCATAGGCATAGATGCCATAGCCGCTCACCGAACCGCTTTGAATCAGGGTCAGGTTGCTGGCGCCGTCACCCGCGACACCGGCGGTAAGGGTATTTTGAATAAAAATCCCGTAACTATTCCGACCACCAGTACCCGACCCACTTCCAACCAATGTCAGGGAACCCGCAAAGCTGCTGGCGGTGGTGACGCTAATCCCCGTGCCCTCGATATAGCGCAGGTTATTGATGCCGGTGGTTGAACTCGAATTAACCCCCTGAATATCCACCGTGCCGCCGTAAACAACGCCCTGACCATTCGTAGTTCCGGTGGTTGTGACCGTCAGGCCACTGCCAGCAATTGCAAAGGCTGTGGGTAGGGTGGTGCTATTGTCGATGGTCGTGGCAGTGGTCGTCGCGCGGTTATCGGTGACAAAAATAAAATTACCTGCACCGAGATTGAGAGTCGCAGCATTGCCCGTGGTCGCGCTGGTGTAAAAAATATCGAGCCCCGTGGCGGTGATGGTCTGCCCGCCCTTGATATTTTTACTCCCCATATCGAGCCGCAAAAATGACCCCTTGACCGTCAAACCACCATTCAGAGTCACATCAAAGTTCGGGGCCAGAATCGAAACCCCGCCCGTGCCACCATCAAGGGTAATCCCGCTGGTAATTGCCAAGGCCTGGGCATTCTTGACCGAAATTCCCGCACCGCCATGGTTGGTGATGGTGCCAATCGTCGTGAATTTATTCGCGCCATTGAGATTAAAGCCATCGACCCCGACTCCGCTGATGGTATTGGCTGTGATCACAGTACTCGGGTCTTGCCAGACCGAGCCACGATTGGCGTTTAGGGATAAATTCCCACCGCTTACCATCGTAATATTGGCCTTGATCACAATCTGCGCCCCGGTCAAGGTCAGGCTGTTGCTGCCCGAACTGGCGGTGGAAAATCCATTGGCGACAGTGATGATTCCGCTGCCAGTATCAATCGAGATATAACCACCGCTGGTGGTGATGCTACCCCCCAGAGTCACCCCAGCCGATGCCACCAGAGTTAAGGCACCCGTAAAGCTGTTGGTGCCGCTGATCGTGATGCTGGTCGGGGCAAAGGTGCTGACAGTGGTTGCGCTGGAACTAGTTACACCCGCAATCACCATCGCCTTGCCGCTCGCCAGCGAGATATTGGTCGGAGCGTTAAAGGAGGCATCCTTAGACGCAACCCAATTCACATTACCCGAACTATCCTTCAACAGGCCTGCGGTGGCAACGCCCTGGTCACTGACGGACTCCTTGGTGCCAATGACCAGACCGCTCGCCGCCAAGGCCGCGGTGGGCAGGTTGAGGGTAGCGTTACTGTCGGTTAATCCGCCCGTATTGCCATCCTTGAAACTATAGTTTGTGATGGTGCCTGACGCGCCTTCAATCGCCGCAAGGTTGGTGTCAGCAACCCCAGTATAGCCCGCACCGACAGTATATTTGGTTTGCACTCCCGTTCGCAGAACCCGATTCTTAACACCTGTCGTATCAACATAGCTCAGAGTACCCGTGATACCCAGTTTGAAGATCACTGTAGCGGCGGTGTTGGAAATCGATCCCGTCTTCAGGGTCAGATTCTGGTTGCTGGTATCGAGCCAGAAGCCAGTTGCACCATTGGTATAGACACCCGTGCCAAGATTAACCGTAACCGCCCCACCGCTGGAGGTGACATTGCTGGTCAGGGTGAGGGCCGTGGCCGAAATGCTAATCGCGCCATTGGCAGTAATGGAACCGCTCAGGGTCAAGGCCGTGCTGCTGGCCAGCGAAATGGTGCTGCCCGCCGAAAGGGTCGCCAACTTGACGAGATTATTCGTCGTACCGGCAAGACTGATCGTCGTACCCGCATTAAGGGCTAAAGAATTACCAGCTGCAAGATCGATCTTGCCACTTGACTGGCCGATAGTACTCGTCGAATAGAGGCTGACAGAAGCCGAAAAGTAATTATCGCCCTCGAAGCTGATTTTACTCGCCTTATTCGTACTGGAGGCAATCCCCGAAGCCACAGCAGCCCGCGCACCCGCCGAACCGACACTGACAAATGTAACCTCGTGACCTGCATCCAGTGTAACCTGACTATAAACCGAGGTACTGGTCTGGATTGATTTGAATTTAAAGCTGCCGCTGCCGCTGGTCTTGTCCAATCCGGCGGTAGTTACCGAATCGGCCCGAAACTCTTGCGTCACTCGACCCTGAGCGAGGCTCCCCAAATCCAGCCAAACAAGGCCGGCCTCCGCCGCGCGACTGGTCACCGCCGAGCCATAGAATTTCCAGCGGGTTCCAACAACCCTCGGGTCACTGGCCAGTTGATTATCGCCGCGATTATTGGCGACTCCGGTTTTATAGTCATAATATTTTGTAAAGCCGGTCTCGGTTGTCGCGCCCAGGCTGCTTGCACCAGAGATGCTACCACTCCCCAGAACAAATAGATCCTGATTGTTGGTGCCAGTGATCGCGCCAACCGTCAAATTGAGGCCATTATTATTGGTGGTCAGGCTATAGCCGCCCGCCCCATAGGTTCCAGTGCCAAGATTCAATGTCACCGCGCCATTGGTCGTCACTGCTGTTTTGAGAGTCACCGCGCCATTGCTGGCACTGGTATTGATGGTAAAGCCGGTCGAAAAGCTGTTATTGGCGCCGGCAAAAATCACCTCTGAAGCCGTGACCGAGCGGCTGATTGCGCCATTGGTCACATTCCACAATGTTACTCGGGTGGCAGAGGTGGTGTATGATGTCGTTGCGCCATAGGAAATATTGCCGGTGCTGCTGGTAAAGCCAAACCCAGCCAAGCCAGTCGAGAGTTCACCGAGACTGTGATATTCGGCGGTGGCATCTGCTGTAACCGCTGCAATATTATTGGCATTAATCGTGGCATCATTGGTAAAGTAACTGTTGCTGCCGAAACTGCGCGTAGTCGCTATTGTGGCGGTAAGGTTTCCAGAACCAAGGGCAAAGACGGTACCGCTGCCAGCTGTGACCGAACCAACATTAAAGGTAAGGTTGTTATTGCCACCTACCGTCCAGATATAACCCGTGCCACTGCCGTTGTTGTAATTGCCCGCGCCGAGATTGATTGCGACATTGCCGCCGCTGGTGGTGATGGCCTGGGTCAGGGTCAGGCCGCTGCCGGATATCAACAGGTCGGCAGTGGTGGTACTCAGATTGGCTCCAAGCGAAATCGCGCCGCTGCTGCGCAGCACCAGGCCGCCGTTAAAGGTGCTGGCGGTGGTGCTGGTCGTAATCGAACTGCCCTCGATATAGGCCAGGCCATTGTTGCTGGCCCCGCTGATGGTCACGGCCCCATCATAGGCAACCCCGACGCGGTTACTGGTGCCACTGCCACTGGTGGTGACCGTCAAGCCAGTGATGGTCGGGCGGGTCGGAATTATATAGGTTGAATCAATAGTCGCTGCCCCTGAATTGGCCTTGACCCAGATAAAATTGCCACTACCGACATCGATCTTGGCGGAGTTGCCGGTGGTTGCGCCAGTGTAAAAAACATCAAGGCCGGTGGCATTGAGGTTATATTGATTTGCGGCAACGGCAATGATACTCCTATAGGAATCCCTTGAAACCATCGCACCGGTGTCAAGATCAATCCGCACCCGCCCGCGGGTCACGACGAGATTATCGGCACCGTTGAGCGATAGTTTCTGACCATTGGTCTTGAAGGTCACAAAACCATTGGCCCCGGCGGCAAAATTTAGTGTTCCAAAAGGCGAATCAAATTTGATTCCGTCAAAAATGCGACTCTCTACCGTACCGCTCTGAATTAACGAAAGATCAGTTCCCGCCGTCAGGGTGGACTCACTGGCAGTGATGCCATCACTCCCTGCTCTGCCCGATTGGGTCAGGGTCATGGCCCCACCCGCTGTAAGAGTTGAGTATTGGGCATAGATGCCATCTCTCCCCGCGCTGCCCGACTGGGTCAGGGTCATGGCACCCCCCACCGTCAGGGTTGAGGAACGGGCATGGATGCCATCGCTCCCCGCGCTGCCCGATTGGGTTAGGGTCATGGCCCCATCGGCCCTCAGGGTGGAGTTACTGGCATAGATGCCCTCGCTCCCCGCGCTGCCCGACTGGGTTAGGGTCATGGCCCCACCGGCCGTCAGGGTGGTGCCATAGGCATTAATACCATATCCCGTGACCGAACCGCTTTGAATCAAGGTCAGGTTGCTGGTCTTGTCACCGGCGACACCGGTGGTAAGGTTTTGTTTAATATCAATCCCCGTACCTGAATTTCCACCGACCCCTGTACCCCCTCCACTGGCCACCAGAATCAGGGAGCCTGCAAAGGTACTGGCGGCATTGGTCACCGAAATCCCCGTGGCTTCGATATAGCGCAGGTCTTTTGCTGCGCCAGTGGTTATCCCCTGAATATCGACCGTACCGCCATAGACCACCCCTTGACCATTGAGGTTGCCGCTGCCCGTGACCGTAAAACCGGCTGTCGTCGCCGTACCACTGATGATGGTTCCAAGCCCGCTTCCCCAGCCGATGGTTTGGCTGCTTGCCGTGGATGAATTGTCCAGTGTCACAGCACTGGTTACATTCCGCCTGTCATTGACATAGGTAAAGGAACCGCTCCCTACCGCGATTGTGCCAGAATTTCCTGAAATCGCGCTGGTGTAATAGAGATTCTGACCGTTCGCGGTTAGGCTATAGGCTCCGCCATTGAAGACTCCGCTGCTGCCGAGATCAATCCGGACATCACCGCCAGCAATGCTGGTGTTGGATTTCAGCACCAGACCACTGGCCTTAAGCCACAGCCCCTTGCCAAAGGAACTGCCGCCATCGAAGGTCACCGTGCCACTGGTATTGAGAGTCAACAGACGGGTCGTATCGGCGGCGGTAATGCCGTAAAAAACAAAGTTCGCGGTTGGAACATTTGCAAAACGACCGATCCGCAGCCAATTGCTGATCCCATTGGTACCGCTTGCTGGTGCCGTCCCTGAATAGAAACCGAAAGACAGCGGGGTCCAGGGTTTGACAAGGGCCTGTTTCCCCGTGGCCAAGGTCACCGAATTCAACGATCCCGAAGGGGTGCCAGAGATCGAACTCCCCTCAAGGTAGCTATAGCCGGTGGTTGCATTGCTGACGGTTAGAATTCCGCTGGTGGCATAGCCAGTGCCTATCGAGGCCAAGGAATTGCCGAAGGAATCAGACACCGTCAATCCGGTCGGCACGGTTGCCGTCGCCGCGGCCCGGGTCAGACTCTGGTTCCCGCCCGCAGCAGTGACCACCGTAAAACTGGCTGCCTTGATCTTGGCACTATGGCCAGAACTTGCGCCCGTGTAATAGACATCAAGGCCAGAGGCGTTGAGGCTATATTGATTGGCGGCATCGCCAATGACATTTCCATTACCATCCCTTGAAACCATCGCGCCGGTGCCAAGATCGATTCGCACCCGCCCACGGGTTACGGTGAAATTATCGGCATTGGTGAGAGATAGATTCTGGTTATTGGTCTTGAAGGTCACAAAACCATAGGCCCCGGCGGCAAAATTCTGGGCAGTTCCAGCCCCGCTGCCAGCTTGAGAGTACAAACTAATCCCGAAAGCTCTATACAACATAGTACCACTCTGAATCAGTGAAAGATCACCCCCCGCCGTCAGGCTAGCTCGTTCGAAATTGATCCCATTACCCGCCGACGAGCCCGATTGGGTCAGGGTCATGGTCTCACCCGCCGTCAGGGTAGCGCGTTCGAAATGGATCCCATGCCCCCCCGCATAACCCGACTGGATCAGGGTCATGGCCCCACCAGCCGTCAGGGTGGAGGAATCAACATTGATGCCAGTGCTCGCGCTGCCTGACTGGGTCAGGATCATTGCCCCACCCGCCGACAGGGTGGAATTATAGGCATAGATGCCATGGCTACCCGCTCTGCCCGACTGGGTCAGGGTAATGGCCCCACCCGCCGTCAGGGTGGAGTTATTGGCATAGATGCCATTATCTCTACCCGCGCTGCCCGACTGGGTCAGGGACAAGTCCCCACCCGCCAAAATGGTAGACTTAACCAAAATGCCATAGTTGAATACCTCCCCGCTTTGAATCAGGTTCAGGTTGCTGCTCTTGTCACCCACGACACCGACGGTTAGGTTTTGTTTAATATCAATCCCCGTACCTGCATTTCCACCGACCCCATTACCCCTTCCACTTGACACCAGAATCAGGGAGCCTGCAAAGGTACTGGCGGCATTGGTCACCGAAATACCCGTACCCTCGATATAGCGCAAGTTTTTTGCCGCACTGGTGCTGCCAATGCCCTGAATATCGACCGTACCGCCATAGACCACACCTTGACCATTGAGGTTACCGCTGCCAGTGACGGTTAAACCCGAGGCGGTTGCAATGCCGCTGGTGATGGTACCAAGGCCATTTCCCCAGCCGATGGCTGCGCTGCTTGCCGTGGTATCATTGTCGAGAGTCACCGCACGGGTCACACTCCGCCTGTCATTGACATAGGTAAAGGAACCGCTCCCCACCGCGATGGTGCCGCTGTTGCCGCTGGTCGCGCTGGTGTAATATACATTTAAGCCATTGGCAGTCAGGCTGTAGGTGCTACCGTTAAATACCCCATTGATACCGAGATCAAGCTGGACATCACCGCCAGTAATGCTGGTGTTGGATTTCAGCACCAGACCGCTGGCCTTAAGCCACAGCCCCTTGCCAAAGGAACTGCCGCCATCGAAGGTCACCGTGCCGCTGGTATTGATTGTTATCATACGGGTCGTATCGGCGGCGGTAATGCCGTAAAAAACATAGTTCGCAGTTTGAACATTTGCAAAACGACTGATCTGCAGCCAATTGCTGATCCCATTGGTACCGCTTGCTGGTGCCGTCCCCGAATAGAAACCGAAGGACAGCGGGGTCCATGGTTTGACAAGGGCCTGATTCCCCGATGCCAAGATCACTGAGTTAAAGGAACCTGCCGGGGTGCCAGAGATCGAACTCCCCTCGAGATAGCTGTAACCCGTCGTTCCATTGCTGACGGTCAGAACCCCGCTGGTGGCATAGCCAGTGCCAATCGATGCCAAGGAATTGCCGAAGAAATCGGTCACAGTCAATCCGGTCGGCACGGTTGCCGTCGCCACTGGCGTGGTCAGACTCTGGTCCCCGCTCGCAGCAGTGACCACCGTAAAACTGGCTGCCTTGATCCTGGCACTATGGCCAGAACTCGCACCAGTGAAATAGACATCAAGGCCAGAGGCGTTGAGGGTATTGTTGCTACCGCTGGTAATGGTCTCCGTCCCAAGATCAATTCGCACCCGCCCGCGGGTTACGACGAAATTATCGGCACCGTTGAGCGATAGTTTCTGGTTATTGGTCTTGAAGGTCACAAAACCATTGGCCCCGGCGGAAAATGTCAGGGCAGTTTCAACCGCAAGGCCAGCCTGTGAAGACAAAAAAATTCCGCCATATCCATAGCTCCCACCCTGAGTCCCGCTCTGAATCAGCGAAAGATCTGTCGCCGCCGACATGGTGGAGGAACTGGCAGTGATGCCATAACGCCCCGCGCTGCCCGACTGGGTCAAAGTCATGGCCCCACCCGCGTACAGGATGAAATGACTGGCAGAGATGCCATCGTACATCGCACCGCCCGACTGGGTCAGGGTCATAGCCCCACCTGCCGTCAGAGTGGAACCATCGAACCCGATGCCATCGCCCCCCGCGCTGCCGGACTGGGTAAGGGTCAGTACCCCACCCGCCGTCAGGTAGGAGGCATCGCAAGAGATTCCATCTCTTGCGATGCCCGACTGGGTCAGGGTCATGTCCCCCCCCGCCGTCAGGGTGGATTGAACGGAATTGATTCCATTGTACCCCGCACTGCCCGACTGGATCAGTGTCACGGCCCCACCCGCCGTCAGGGTGGATTGACTTGTAGTGATGCCATAGCCCACGCTGCCCGACTGGGTCAGGGTCATGGCTCCACCCGCCGACAGGTTGGAGAATCTATCGGCATCGATGCCATAGTACCTCGCGCTGCCCGACTGGGTCAGGGTCATATTCCCCCCCGCCGACAGGGTGGAGGAATTGGCTAGGATGCCATTACCAGCCGCCGAACCGCTTTGAATCAGGGTCAGGTTGCTGGTGCCGTCACCGGCGACACCGGCGGTAAGGGCATTTTGAATAAAAACGCCATTATCATAACTACCACCAGTACCTGCACCACTCGCCACCAGAGTCAGGGAACCCATGAACGAACTGTTGGCGGTGGAAACCAAAATCCCCGCGCCTTCGATATAGCGCAAGCTTTTAGCCGCGCCAGTGGTAACCCCCTGAATCTCGACCGTGCCGCCGTAAACCACGCCCTGACCATTCGTAGTACCGGTAGTTGTGACCGTCAGGCCACTGCCAGCAATTGCAAAGGCTGTGGGTAGGGCGGTGCTATTATTGATGATCGCGGCAGTGGTAGTCGCGCGGTTATCGGTGACAAAAATAAAATTACCGGCACCAAGATTAAACGACGCAGCATTGCCCGTGGTCGCGCTGGTGTAAAAAACTTCGAGTCCCGTGGCGGTGATGGTCTGTACGCCCTTGATGTTTTTGCTCCCCATATCGAGGCGGAGGAAACTGCCTATAACCGTCAAACCACCGTTCAGAGTTACATCATATTCGGGAGCCAGAATCGAAACCCCGCCCGTGCCACCATCCAGCGTAATGCCGCTGGTAACACCCAAGGCCTGGTTGTTCTTGACCGAAATTCCCGTCGTGCCGCGGTTGGTGATGGTGCCAATCGTCGTGAATTTATTTGCGCCATTGAGATTAAAACCATCGACCCCGACTCCGCTGATGGTATTGGCTGTGATCACAGTACTCGGGTCTTGCCAGACCGAGGCGCGATTGGCGTTCAGGATTAAATTCCCACCGCTTGTCATGGTGATATTGGACTTGATCACAATCTGCGCCCCGGTCAGAGTCAGGCTGTTGCTGCCCGAACTGGCGGCGGCAATGGCATTGCTAACGGTGATGAGGCCGCTGCCGGTGCCAGTCCCGCTATTGGCATTGATGGTGACATTGCTGCTCGCCAACTGGGTTTGAATCAGGGTCGGGGTGAGCCAAGATTTTTTATCATTACTGCTGATCGTGCTGGTCCCCGAAGAAGCCGCGGGAGCCGTCGTAATCTGAGTTACGAGATATAGGGCAGTGCTGCTGATGATTATATCCGTCGGATCGAGCAACAAGGTGCCGGTCTTGCCGTTCTCGGCCAGCGTATTGACCAAGCCATTGAAATTCAATGTTTCTTTACCCGAAACCTCTACAAAGCCGCCGTCACCCGAATCGCTGCCGCCGCGTGCGCTGATAAAGCCGTAAAAATCGGTGTGATTATCCGACCAGATGATAGCCCGCCCGCCGTTGCCATTTTGCGCTGCATCGACGCGGATCACCGCCGCTTCGCCGATGGTGGTTAGGTTGGCGGAGGAGACCAACACCTCCCCTTGCAGCGATTCCAAACTGCCGTTGACCGTAACCGTTCCGCCCATCGCTGTGATGGCGGACGCGGTGATACTCCCATTCAATATTAACTCCGCCCGCCCGAGGTTGGTCAGTGTCGCAGCCGAGACTCCCCCCGCCATAAATTGTGACGGGGCTATCGCCTGTGTCGCGGCAAAAAACCCGTTGGCAGTGACTTGGGATGTCGCGTCAAAAACCAGGCCATTGGGGTTGGTAAAATATACCGCGCCATTGCTGGTGATGGTACCGCTGATGGTGGTAATTCCACGGGAGATTCGGTTGAGCGTCGCGCTGGTTGCGGCGGGAACGATAAACTGCGCCGATTCATCCGCCGCCAGATTAAAACTCTGCCAGTCGATCACTGCGCGGTCGCTGGTCTGGGTGACGATGGTGGTGGAGGCTCCGATGTCGATGATGGCTTGACCCGCGGCGACGGTTCCGCCCGTCGGGGCCGCCTTCGCGCTGCTGGCGGTAAAGACCATGATGGCCGCTACCGCCGCCGAACCAACCAATGCGATTCTTTTGGTTGAATTTAAAAATAGTTTCATTCTAACAAATCCCCCATCAATAAAAAATCAATTAAAAAAGCGTAAATTTACAATGAATCAATATAACCATTGTCAACAGCTGTCAATGATT